>VXLW01000073.1:16935-36828 GCA_009841435.1 Dehalococcoidia bacterium
ACCCAGGCCGTCGCGGCGTTTGTGTTGTGGTTTTTTTTTCCCCCCCACCCCCCCCCACCCCCCCCCCCCGCGGGGGGCCCCCCCACCCCGCCGACGCCTTTGACGTGGTCGTGCCCTCCCTCCCCGGCTTCGGCTTCTCCACTCCCCTCCGCGTCGACGGCCTCCAGACGAGCAAGGGCGTGGATATGTGGGCGGACCTCATGACCGACGTGCTCGGCTACGACCGCTTCGCCGCCGCCGGTGGCGACTTCGGCGCGATGATGTCGGGCACCCTTGGCGCCCGCTACCCGGATCGGGTTCTCGGCGTCTACATCACCCTGCCCTCCCTCCCCGCCCTCTCCGTCCCCGACAACGTCCCCGAACCCGGAAGCACGAGCCAGCTGGTCGGCATGCTCATGGGTCCGGCGATGCGCACCAGCCCCGACGACTTCGCCCCCGAGGAGCGCCACCGCTACGGCGTCATGGAAGACCGCTGGAAGACCGCCCTCTCCCACATCGCCGTCCACACCACCGACCCGCAGACGCTCGCGTTCGCCCTGCACGACTCGCCCGCCGGGCTCGCCTCCTGGCTCGTCGAGCGCCGTCGTAACTGGAGCGACAACGAAGGAGACGTCGAGGAGGCGTTCTCCCGCCAGTTCCTGCTCGACACCGTCAGCATCTACTGGTTCACCGAGAGCTTCGTCACGACGTCGCGCTGGTACTGGCACACCTTCCGCACGCCGCCCCAGGCCGTACCCGACCCGGAGGCCGCCCGGCAGGTGCCGTTCGGCATGCCCGTTTTCCCCAAGGAGATGATCTTCGTGCCCCGCGCCGCCGCGGAGGCCACGGCCAACGTCATCCACTGGACGGAGCACCCTCGTGGGGGCCACTTCGCCCCCTCCGAGGTCCCCGACGTCTTCACCGACGACGTCCGCGCCTTCTTCCGCAAGCTCCGCTAGGGAGGGGTCAGGCGCGCCCCTCCACAAACGCGAGCACCTCGCCCGCGATCTCCAGCGCTCGCGCCGAGTCAGTCCCGTCGTACGCCTCTGCCGGGACACCTCCCGGGATGGTCGTCGGGTAGCGCGCCCCGAGGTCGTGCTTGTCCAGCAGGATGGCCATGGGCCGGACTGCCTCGAACGTCGGGTCGAACGCCACCGCGTCCTCGCACAGGTCGGCCATCGCCCCGCCCCACACCGCCTCCGCTCCCTGCCCCAGCAGGAACGCCGTGACCGCTTTCTCCGCGCACTGCTGCGCGAGGAAGCAGGCCAGCGCGTGCCGCCCCGCCTCCGCCACTAGCCGCCCGTCCGACAGGTCGTGGCGCGCCTGCGCGAGCCAGCGGGACGCTTCCCGCGCGCTGCTGCGGGGCGACTCAGGCATTGTCCGCCAGCGCCCGGCGCAGCACCGGATCGTCCTCCGCCAGTACCTCGAACTCCTCCGGCGTGTACACCCAGAAGCGCGTCGCCACCCGGGGCTGGAGGTGCGACACGAAGAAGTCCGCCCGCCTCCGGAACGGCTCATCCGTCTCCCGCACGAGCACGAGTTCCAGGGCGCTCCCCACGTCCACCTCCCCCGTGGCGAGGTCGCCCGTCAGGTACGAGCGCTCCACCCCGAGCATCGGCAGCTCCGCCGCCATGCGCTGCAACTCCGCGTCCAGCAGCTCGCGGCGGCGTTCGGCGAAGCCGATCATGACCGCCATCGGCGTCAGGTCGTGAACAGCGTCGGTGCGCTGAGCGGAGGCATGATCTCGTCCGCTTCGAGCACGTACGCCTCCTTCTCGTAGACCTGCACCCGGTGCGACCCTAGGTCAGGTACGTATAGACGCCCTCGCCCATCGACGCGTACCGAGCAGGGCGCGCGCAGCAGGCGCTGCTCTTCCAGGTTCGCCATCTCCCGCAGACGCAGCGTCTTCTGGTTCGCGAGGATGTAGCGCCGCCCAATCGCCGAGAGCGTCGCGTCGCCCCGGAACTGCTGCACGTACCGCCCCGTGTACGCGAAGAGCTGCACGCGGTTGTTTCCGCGGTCCGCCACGTAGATGTCGCCGTGCTCGTCGACCGCCACCCCGGAAGGCCGGTTGAACTCCCCGTTCCCTTGGCCACTGCTCCCGATGACGAGCAGCGGCTCACCTTCGGCCGTCAGCTTCTGGACGCGGTCGTTGCGCCAGTCGGCCACGAACACGTCGCCATCCTCGTCCACCGCCAGCCCCCAGGGCATGTCGAACTGTCCCGGCTCCGACCCGTGACTCCCCCACCCGCCGAGGTGCTGCCCCTCGGGCGTGAAGCGCTGGATGCGGTGGTTGCCCGTGTCCGCCACCAGCAGCCGCCCCTCCCCGTCGAAGGCGAGCCCCGAAGGCCGGTCGAGCTGCCCCGGCCCCGAGCCCTGCTCGCCCCACGTCCGCACCACCTCCCCCTCGGTGGTGAGCACGGTAACGGTGTGCTTGCCCTCGTCCGACACGTACAGGTTCCCGTCGGGTCCGCGCACGATGCACTGGGGCCAGAGGAAGCTCCCAATCGTGCCCAGGTCCTCGTCGTCCTGGCTCAGCCGCCGGACGCTCGCCGCCACCTCCGTTCGGCAGACCACGAACAGCACGTCGTCGTCGCCCAGCGCCAGGTCGGTTGGGTACGAGGTCACGCGGCGCATCCCCACCGTCCTCAGGTAGGGGAAGCCCGCTCGCAGCAGCGCATGCGCCTTCGGCACGGCGTTACCCTCAGGCCGCCGCAGTCGTGAACGGCCGGACCTGCTCGAAGTCGCCGCCCACGATCGGCGCCGCTTCCACGCCCATCCACTGCTCCAGCATCGTGCCGTATATGCCGCGGAAGTCGATCGTGTGCTTCAGGTCCTCGCCGTTGAGCCAGTCCTTTGGCTTCACCGACGGGTACTCGGCGTAGAGGCCGCCCTGCACCTGCTCGCCGAGGATGTAGGCGCCGCCGCCCGAGCCGTGGTCCGTCCCCGACCCGTTGTCCTTGATGCGTCGCCCGAATTCGGTGAACACGAGCACTGAGACGTTGTCCGCGGCGTCGTGGTTGCGCAGGTCCGTCAGGAAGTCGGAGAGCGCCCCGCAGAGCTCGCCCAGCAGCCGGTCGTGATTGCCGGGCTGGTGCGAGTGGTAGTCGTAGCCCGCGTGCTGCGTGTAGAAGACGCGCGTCCCGAGCCCGGCTGTATGCACCCGCGACACGTCCCGCAGCGCGGTGGCGATCGGGTTCGTGCCCCACTCGACCGTCGTCGAGTACTGGCCGGGCACCTCCGCCAGCACGTCCGCGCCGGCGAGCACGTCGCGCCCGGTCTGCCCGAGGTAGTCGCGTACGAGGCCGGCGCCCACCGCCGGCGTGTACATCCGCCGGAACAGGTCGAGGTTCGCCTCGCGCTCCTGTTCTTGCTCGATGCTGGTCATCAGGCCGTAGGCATCGAGGTCGCCCACCGAGGTGACGGTGACCCCCGGGGCCGCGCAGGCCCGTGGCAGGCCTCGCCCGAAGCTGACCGCTGTCAGCGGGTTTACGCTGCCGGGGTCCAGCTCCCGCACGAGCTTCGCGATCCAGCCCTCTGTCGAAATCTTGTCCGGCTCGCATGTGTGCCAGATGTCCATCCCGCGGAAGTGCGAGCGGCTCGAGTTCGGGTAGCCGATGCCCTGCACGATCGCCACGTCCCCGTCGTCGAACAGCCCCTTCAGGCGCGCCGCCGCCGGGTGGAAGCCCAGCGGGCTGTCCTCCGCGAGCGGCAGTACCTGGTCCTGCGGGATGCCCACGTGCGGGCGCGAGTCGTAGTACGTCCCCTCCGTGTAGGGGATCAGGGTGTTCATGAAGTCGAGCCCGCCGGTCAGCTGGACGATGACCAGGACCGGATCGCTCGTGCCGTTACCGCTTGCCATCTCCAGCCTCCTAGGCGAACTGGTACTCGGGCGTCGCCACTACGAGTGTGAGCATTCGCGCGACCCGCTCGTCGTGGTCGCCTGCTGCCGCGCCCTCGAGCAGCGCTTCGCGCGTCTCGTCGCTGGCCTCCAGCGGCCCCGCAGCCTCCAGGCATCCGTCGACGAGCGTCTCGGCAGGCGCTGACCCGCCGTTCGCGAGCCGCGCCGCCACCGCCTGCGTGCCGGGCGACTCCGGGTTGCCGACCTGCTGGACCGCGAAGTTCACGCGCTCCATGAGCGTGCCCCCGTCGATCCATTCCTTGCCGGTGTGCCACCCCTCCACGCTGGGCGGGTCCATCAGCTTCTGGCCCATGGCCCCCATCGCCCCCTGGAGGGCGCCCATCAGCGGCGTCGGGTTCTCGAGCGTCCCCGCGAACTTGAGCACGCCCGCGACGAACTCCGCCGGCGACTTCACCTTCGCGAACCGCGCCTGCTTGAAGAACTCGGCGTTCAGCAGCGTGCGCATCACCTTCCGCAGGTCGCCCTCGGTCTCGAGGAAGACCGACGCCAGTTGGTCGATGGCGTCCGGGTCGTTCGGCTCCTGCACGCTCCAGGCCGCAACCTGGGGCTCGTCCGCGACGAAGAAGTTATAGAGGTGGCGCGAGATGAAGCGCGCCGTCGCCTCCTGGCGCACGATGATGTCGATCACGTCCTCGCCGTTGAAGCGGCCCGTCTCGCCCAGGAACGTCTTCTCGCTCTCGTCGTGGTCCTCCGGTCGGTAGACGAACCGCGCCGGATACCCGCCGTGCGGGTAGAGCGGGATGGGCTGCTCGAACGTCCAGCCCGTGAACGCGCGCCCCGCCATCTTCACGTCAGTCTCGTCGTACGTCCCGATCCCCATCGAGAACAGCTCCAGCAGCTCCCGGCCGTAGTTCTCGTTCGGGTTGTCGGCGTGGTTCTCGCAGTTGTCGAGCCAGTAGATCATGGCCGGGTCCCGCGAGAGCGCGACCAACAGGTCCCGCATCTTCCCCAGCCCGTGCTCGCGGAAGGACTGGATCTGGTCGGCCATCGAAAGCATGTGCTCGCCCTTGAACCAGGCCGTCGCGAAGACGTGGTGCCAGAACAGCGCCATCTTCTCCTCGAGCCGGCGCTGCGTGTTTACCATGCGGTACACCCAGCGCCCCGCCGAGGCCGTGGTCGTGTCCGGCGAGGTCATCTGCGGGTAGTAGCGGAAGAGAACGTCATCGCTCACTTCCGGAAAACGGTCGGGGTGGAGCAGGTCCTCCACGACCTCCTCGTAGGGCTGCCCGGCGAGCTTCGCCAGCTCGTCCTGGGTGGCGCCCACCCCCGCCCGTCGCATCAGGTGCGCCAGTAGCGCCGTCCGCTCGTCAGCCATCGCTCATCTCCCGGCCCGCACAGCGTGTCCCCGCACTATACCCAGCCCCGCAAGGCGATTCAGGGGTCGGAACGGCGTCCTAAAGCTCCATCTCTGGCACGCCCCTGGGCCCGGTCAGCGGCGCGTCCGTGAGCGTGACCACCTCCCCCGGCGCCCACCCCGGCGCGACCTCCCGCAGCGTGAGCCCCTCCGGCCCCACCTCCACCACCGCCAGGTCCGTCACGATCAGGTCGACGCACCGTCGCGCCGTCAGCGGATAGGTGCACTCGCGCAGGATGCGCGGCCTCCCGTCCTTCGTCGTGTGCTCCATGGCCACGATCAGGCGTCGCGCCCCCACCGCCAGGTCCATCGCCCCGCCGATGCTGCCCCCGCCCCGCTCCGGCACCGACCAGTTCGCCAGATCGCCCCGCTCCGACACCTGCAGGCCACCGAGCACCGCCGTGTCGATGTGCCCGCCCCGGATCATCGCGAACGACGCGGCGCTGTCGAAGAAGCTCGCCCCGGGATTGAGCGTGATGGGCTGGCCGCCGGCGTTCACCAGGTCCTGGTCGTACGCCTCTTCGCTGAAGCCGCCGTAGCCGAGGATGCCGTTCTCCGACTGCAACAGGATGTTCGCGTCGGGCGGCGCGAACGCGGCCACGAGCGTCGGCATTCCCACGCCCAGGTTCACGGTGCTCCCGGGCGCCAGCTCCTGCGCCACCCGCATCGCGACCAGCTCCCGCGTCAACCGCGGCTTGTGTTCAGCGGCCATCCCAGCGCACCTCCACGGGGTCGCAGCGCACGATCCGGTCCACGTAGACCGCGGGTGTGTGGATTTCGTTCGGGGCCAGTTCGCCCGTCTCCACGATCTCCTCCACCTCCACGATCACGAGATCGGCGGCCGTCGCCATGACCGCATTGAAGTTGCGCCCCGCCATCCGGTAGCTGAGGTTTCCCAGCCGGTCCGCTCGATGTGCCTTCAGGATGGCCACGTCGGCGCGCAGAGGGCGCTCCAGCAGCCATTCTTCCCCTTGCCACGAGAGCACGTCCTTCCCCTCCGCCACCTGCGTCCCCACCCCTGTGCGCGTCAGGAACCCCCCGATGCCCGCGCCCCCCGCCCGGATGCGCTCCGCCAGGGTTCCCTGCGGCACCAGCTCAAGCTCCACCTCGCCGGCGCGATACTGCTCCTCGAAGCGGCTGGCGCGGGCCGAGGAGGCCCGCACCGCGAAGCTCGCGATCGCCTTCGCGATCTGGCGGTCCTCGCACAGCTCGTCGAGCCGGTCGCCGAAGCCGATGTTGGTCGCCATCACCGTCAGGTTGCGCGTGCCCCGGCGCTTCAGGGCGAAGATCAGGTTCGTCGGTGAGCTCGCCGAGACGAAACCCCCGACCATCACCCGCGCACCGTCGCTGATCCCGTCCAGGGCTTCGTCGGGCGCCTCGTAGATGGTTGCCGTCATCGCTGGTTCATCCGTGCTGAGGAGTCTGGCGGAAAGGCGTAGGCTGCGCGAACCCACGTCACGGCGTCAAAGCCCGGAAGGAGAGAATTATGGCGGGAGAGCTCGAAGGCAAGGTTTCCATCATCACCGGCGGAGGCTCGGGCATGGGCCGCTCGTCGGCCCTGATGTTCGCGCGCGAAGGCGCCGCCGTCGCCATCGCCGACGTCAACGACGAGGGCGGTGAGCAGGTCGCGGCCCAGATCGAGGACAGTGGCGGGAACGCCCTCTTCGTCCACACCGACACCTCCAGCGAGGCGGACGTGCTCAACGTCGTGTCGAAGACGGTCGAGAAGTTCGGACGGCTCGACTCGATGGTCACCGCCGCGGGCATCTCCTACGCCAACTACGTCGAGGGCGACGAGGCCACTGACCCCTTCCTCCATCCCGAGACGTCCACCATCCTCAACAAGCCGACGGAGCGCTGGCAGAAGGTCATCGACGTCAACCTCACCGGCGTCATGCTCTGCGCCCGCGAGGCCGCTCGCCAGATGGTGGCCGAGGGCCACGGCGGCACGATCGTCAACTTCTCCTCGATCGCGGCCTACGGACCCTCGCCCGGCATCATGGACTACTGCGTCGCGAAGGTCGGCGTTGTCATGCTCACCCGATGCTTCGCGGTTGAGTTCGGACCCCACGGCATCCGCGTCAACGCCGTCGCCCCGGGGCCCATCGACACGCCCATGACGGCCTCGCTGCAGCGCACGGGTGCGCTCCAGCAGCAGGGCGGTGCACTCCCGCTCGGGCGCATGGCCCAGCCCGAAGAGGTCGCCGAGGCCGTCCTCTTCTTCACCAGCGACCGCTCCAGCTACGTCACCGGCAAGACGCTCGGCGTCGACGGCGGCACCAACACCGTCTAGGCGGAGAAGAGAGCCATGGCAGGAGAGCTCGAAGGCAAGGTTTCCATCGTGACCGGCGGCGGTTCCGGCATGGGCCGGGCGACGGCCCTCATGTTCGCCCGTGAGGGTGCGGCCGTCGCCATTGCCGACGTCAACGACGAGGGCGGCGAGGCCACCGCGGCCCAGATCGACGACCTCGGCGGGGACTCCCTCTTCGTCCACACCGACGTCTCCCGCGAACAGGATGTCCTCAACGTGGTTGCCCAGGCGGCCAGCAAATTCGGCCGCCTCGACTCGATGGTCGCCGCCGCCGGTATCTCCTACGCCAACTACGTCGAGGGCGACGACGCCACCGACCCCTTCCTCCACCCCGAGACAGGCGCCAGCCTGAACAAGCCAACCGAGCAGTGGCAGAAGGTCATCGACGTTAACCTCACCGGCGTCATGCTCTGTGGCCGCGAGGCTGCCCGGCAGATGGTGAACGAGGGGCACGGCGGCACGATTGTCAACTTCGCTTCAATCCTCTCCTACAACCCCTCCCCCACCCTCATGGACTACTGCGTCTCGAAGGCGGGTGTGGTCATGCTCACCCGCTGCTTCGCCGCCGAGTTTGGCCCCCATGGCATCCGCGTCAACGCCGTCGCCCCTGGCCCCATCGAGACACCCATGCTGGCCCGTGTGCACAGGGCGAGCGGCGGCAGCGGGCAGGGCGGCCACCTGCCCCTCCAACGTACCGCCAAGCCCGAGGAGGTCGCCGATGTCGTCCTCTTCTTCACCAGCGACCGCTCCAGCTACGTCACCGGCAAGACGCTCGGCGTCGACGGTGGCACCAACACCGTCTAGGCGGAGAAGAGAACCATGGCAGGAGAGCTCGAAGGCAGGGTTTCCATCATCACCGGCGGCGGTTCCGGCATGGGCCGCTCCGCAGCCCTGATGTTCGCGCGCGAGGGCTCGGCCGTCGCCATCGCCGACGTCAACGACGAGGGCGGCGAGGCGACCGCCGCCCAGATCGAGGACCTGGGTGGCGACGCCCTCTTCATGCACACCGACGTGTCCAGCGAGACGGACGTCGTCAACGTCGTCGCGGAGACGGCCGCCAGGTTCGGACGGCTTGACTCGATGGTCACGGCTGCCGGCATCTCCTACGCCAACTACGTCGAGGGTGACGACGACACCGACCCCTTCCTCCACCCCGAGGCGGCGAGCAACCTCAACAGGCCCACGGAGTTCTGGCGGAAGGTCCTCGATGTGAACCTCACGGGCGTCATGCTCTGCGCGCGCGAGGCGGCCCGCCAGATGATGAACGAGGGCCACGGCGGGGCGATCGTCAACTTCGCCTCGATCAACGCCTACAACCCCTCGCCCCTCCTGACGGACTACAGCGTCTCGAAGGCCGGCGTCGTCATGCTGACGCGCTGCTTCGCCGCCGAGTTCGGTCCCCGGGGCATCCGCGTCAACGCCGTCGCCCCCGGCCCCATCGAGACGCCCATGCTGGCGCGCGTGCACCGGGCTACTCGCGGGTCCGCGGATCCGTGGGGAAATGTCCCCCTCCGGCGCACCGCCGACCCGGACGAGGTTGCCGAGGCAGTGCTCTTCCTCACCAGCGATCGCTCCAGCTACGTCACCGGCAAGACCCTTGGCGTGGACGGCGGCATCAGTACCGTCTAGCGGCTGCGCTCTCGCGCTGCCACACCACAGAACCGGAGGAAAGAACCATGGCAGGAGAGCTTGAAGGCAGGGTTTCCATCGTTACCGGAGGAGGGTCTGGCATGGGCCGGGCGACGTCGCTGCTCCTGGCCCGCGAGGGCGCAGCCGTCGCCATTGCCGATGTCAACGACGAGGGCGGCGAGCAGACCGCCGCCCAGATCGAGGACCTGGGCGGAGAATCCCTCTTCGTCCACACCGATGTCTCCAGCGAGCAGGACGTCGCCAATGCCGTCGCCGAAGCGGCCGGCAGGTTCGGCAAGCTCGACTCGATCGTCACGGCTGCCGGCATCTCCTACGCCAACTACCTCGAGGGTGACGACGACACCGACCCCTTCCTCCACCCCACGGAGGCTGGGTCCAGCCTCAACCGGCCCACCGAGTTCTGGCAGAAGGTCATCGACGTCAACCTCACGGGCGTGATGCTCTGTGCCCGCGAGGCCGCCCGCCAGATGGTCAAGGAGGGCCACGGCGGCACGATCGTCAACTTCGCCTCGACGGCCGCCTACAACCCCTCCCCCAACATGACCGACTACTGCGTCTCGAAGACCGGCGTGGTCATGCTGACGCGCTGCTTCGCCGCGGAGTTCGGCCCCCACGGCATCCGTGTCAACGCCGTCGCCCCCGGCCCCATCGAGACGCCCATGCTCGCGCGCGTGCACCGCGCCCGCGGCGGTGCCGGTAGCTTCGACTCCCTGCCCCTGGGCCGCACGGCCCAGCCCGAGGAGGTTGCCGAGCTCGTCCTCTTCTTCACCAGCGAGCGTTCGAGCTACGTCACCGGCAAGACGCTGGGCGTCGACGGCGGTACCAGCACGCTCTAGGGGCGAAGCCGTCCCTACAGCTCCTCGAGCGGACGCGAGGGCCCCTGCGAGACGATCTCGTCGAGCGCCAGGAGCGCCTCGAGCGTGTCCTGCACACGCAGCGGCACCGCGAACTCGCGCGGAATCAGGGGCCGGTTGATCGCCGCGAAGAAGAACTCCCGCGCGTACTTCGGCACGTCGGCCTCGGTCAGCAGCAGGAGCCCGTAGTTCGCCTGCCGCACGAGCCGTTCCGCCACCTGTTCATGCGGCGGCCCCAGCGGCTGCTCCGAGCCGTCGTCGATGCCCAGCGCGATCGGCCGCGTGCTCTCGTGGAACGGCCCCTCGCCCTCGTACGAGATGCGCATATAGGTAATGACGTGCCCGTCCGCGCTCTCCTCGGTGCAGAGCCCGCCGATTCGTTCGAACCGTCCCCGCATTGCAGCCTCCCCGGCCGCCCCCGGCCCGCCGATCGTTACAGGGTTTCGCAGGGGGATCGCAACCCCTCGGCCCTCGCGCAAGCCCCACTACGCTTCGTGTTGCCCAACATTACGAAGTCTTAACGTTCGCCGGGCGGCACGAGCGTGGGAGTCGTACGCTAGTACCAAGCTGGAGGTGAGCGTGTCATGAAGTGCGAATTCCTGACGCTCGCCGACGCCGCCCAGGTCCAGGGAGACCGCATTCTCATCCTCGGCCGCGGCCTCCGCTGCCTCACCACGGGCGAGGGCTTCCCCTTCAAGCACCACCTGGGGGTCGCCGCCAGCCTCCTCGTCGGCGGAGTCGAGACGAACCAGCCGCACCACTACACCTTCCGCGTGAGTCCCGAGGACGCTACGAACGAGTTCGTGGATGTGGAGGGCGACTTCGAGAAGGCCCGTCCCGACGACACGCCTCTCGACGACGACCAGCACATGCTGCTCGCCGCCAACCTCGCCCCGAGCTTCGAGAGCGCCGGCGACTACGTCCTGCGCATGCTTGTCGACGGCGAGGAGCTCGCCCGCACCAACTTCACGGTCCTCGACTCAGCCCCCGCCGCCGCTTCCTGACGGCCTCCCCGCCCCTCTGGAGCGCCCCCTGCCAGCCGTGCTAGGCTCGTAGGCGAGTTGGGGACTCGTCTAATGGTAGGACAGCAGATTCTGGATCTGTATGTGGGGGTTCGACTCCTCCGTCCCCAGCCAACATTCCCCTCCTGATTCCCGCTCAACCGCGACCGTAGCCGGGCGCCCGGCGTTGATCGTCCCTCGTCCCTGAAGGCGAAGGTGTGGTAGTAGTAGCGCGGGAGTACTACATGCCGTTGGACTGGGCGACCGCCGAGCTGCTGGAGCAGATGGCCGCGGGGGGCGGCAAGCCCCTGCACGAGAGCACCGTCGAGGAGGCGCGGGCGCTCGCTGCCGGCCTGGCCGATCAGGTCGGCCCCGCCCCGGCGATGGTCCGCGTCGAGGAGCACAGTCTCGCTGTGCCGGGAGGCGCCGTGCCGATCCGCGTGCTCGTCCCCCTCGAGCAGCCCGCTGGCGTCATCGTCTACTACCACGGCGGCGGCTGGGTCGTCGGTTCGATCGACGAGAGCGACACGGTGGCCCGCAAGCTCGCCGAGCGCACGTCATGCACGGTCGTCCTCGTCGATTACCGCCTTGCGCCCGAGCATCGCTACCCGGTGGCGGTCGACGACTCATGGGCGGCGCTGGAGTGGGTCGGCGAGCACCTCGCCGAGATCGCCGCGCCGGGTGTTCCCCTGTTCGTCGCCGGCGACAGTGCGGGCGGCAACCTCGCGGCCGTAATGGCCCTGCGGTCGCGCGATCGCGGGGGACCGACGATCGCCTCGCAGATCCTCATCTATCCGGTAACCGACGCCGACTTCGAGCGGCCTTCCTACACCGATCCGGAGAACCAGCTGCTCCTGACCCGCGAGGCGATGGTCTGGTTCTGGGACCACTACGCGCCCGATGCCGAACGTCGCAGCGAGGCGGACGCCTCCCCCCTGCAGGCTGCTGACCTCGCCGGGCTTCCCCCGGCGGTAGTCCTGACCGCCGAGTACGACGTGCTGCGCGACGAGGGCGAGGCCTACGCCGAGCGCCTCCGGGAGGCCGGGGTGCCGGTGAATTTCCAGCGTTACGAAGGCCAGACGCACGGTTTCTTCACGCTGCTGGTGCTGCACGGGAGCGAGCGGGGCTTTCAGCAGGTGGTGAAGGCGGTGCGGGCGGTGATCTACGAACGCTCCAGGGAAGCCGCTGAGTCGGTACAGTAGCCGCGCGAGACGTTCCGCAGGCGCCGCTCGACGAGGAGACTGACATGACGACCGACACAAGCCGCGAGGAACTCGACGCTGTCGTCGTTGGCGCCGGGTTCGCCGGCATGTACATGCTCTACCAGCTGCGCGATGTGCTCGGCCTTTCGGCTCGCGTGTTCGAAGCGGGGGATGACGTTGGCGGCACCTGGTACTGGAATCGCTACCCTGGGGCCCGCTGCGATTCGGAGTCATACCTCTACTGCTACTCCTTCGATAAGGACCTTGCCCAGGAGTGGACCTGGAGCGGCAAGTATCCGGAGCAGCCCGAGATACTGCGCTACCTCAGTCACGTTGCAGACCGGTTCGACCTGCGCCGCGGCATCCAGTTCGAGACGCGCGTCACCGCAGCGCACTTCCGCGAGGACCTGAACCGCTGGGAGATCGAAACGGACCAGGGCGACCGGGTGCTCGCTCGCTACTTCATCACTGGGGTCGGCTGCATCTCGGCCGGACAGGTCCCCGAGATCGAGGGCCTCGAGAACTTCGAGGGGGAGTGGCACCACACCGGCGCGTGGCCGCACGAAGGCGTCGACTTCGCGGGCAAGCGCGTCGGCGTGATCGGTACCGGTTCGAGCGGCGTCCAGGCGATTCCGGTGATCGCCAGGCAGGCCGATCACCTGACGGTTTTCCAGCGCACGCCGCAGTACACGGTCCCGGCTCGCCACGGCACCGTCACGCCCGAGTTCCTCGAAGAGGTCAAGGAGCAGTACGACGAGATCTTCGAGAAGACTCGCTTCTCGGCGGGCGGCACGCCCTACGGAGAGCCCGAGCGTTCGGCCCTGGACGTTGACGATGAGGAGCGCCGCGACATCTACGAGGCCGCCTGGGAGGAGGGGGGTTTCCGCTTCCTCCTCACGACATTCAGCGACATCCGGATCGACCGGCGGGCCAACGACACGGCCGCCGAGTTCATCCGCTCGAAGATCCGCGAGACCATCGACGACCCGGAGACCGCCGAGAAGCTGCTTCCCCGTGACCACCCGTTCGGATCGAAGCGCACGCTCATCGACACCAACTACTACGAGACCTATAACCGCGACAACGTCGACCTGGTCGACATCCGGCACGCGCCGATCGAGGAGATCACCGCGAACGGCCTCCGCACCCGGGACGGCGAGTACGACCTCGACGTGATCGTGTTCGCGACCGGCTACGACGGGATGACGGGCGCGTTCAACAAGATCGATATCCGCGGCCGTGGCGGGGAGCGGCTCAAGGAGAAGTGGGCGGAGGGGCCGAGAGCGTACCTGGGACTGTCGCCCGCGGGATTCCCCAACATGTTCATGATCACCGGTCCCGGCAGCCCCTCGGTGCTGAGCAACATGCCGCCGACGATTGAGCAGCACGTCGAGTACATCTCGGACTTCGTCGCCTACATGCGCGAGCACGACCTTGAGACCGCCGAGGCGGAGGCCGGTGCCGAGGCGGAGTGGGTCGACCACGTGAACCAGACGGCGAGCGAGACGCTCTACATGCTGGCGGACTCCTGGTACCTGGGCGCCAACATCCCCGGAAAACCGCGGGTGTTCATGCCGTACGCGGGGGGACTGGACGTCTACCGCGAAAAGTGCGACGAGATCGCGGCAGCCGGCTACGAGGGGTACGTGCTCCGCAGCCGGGAGTCCGTCGAGGCCTGAGCCCGCGGCCGCCCGCGCTTGCCTCACTGGCTGTCGTCCGATGAGCCGGCGCGCTCGGCGGCGAAGTCCGTGAGCTCGCCCAGCAGGAAGCGGAAGTCGCGGTAGGCCTCCGTTCCGCTCAGCTCCAGCCGCAGCAGGCGAAGCTCCTCACGCAGCGTCGAGAGATCCCCGTGGATGCTGGCGGCGTCCGGCTCGGCGTTCTCGTGTTCCGCAGAGAGCGCACTGTAGCGATCGGCCGCCAGCGCCACGATCGCCCCCAGCCGGAACAGGGAGTCGTCGCCCGAGTCGAAGCGGGAGTCCACGCGGCCCGCGATGTCGGCCCGCTGGCTGCGTCCCTCGCCCGAGCTCGGGTCAACCCAGCGCACCTCCACCGATCCCAGCGTCACGGGTGCGTCGCCTCCCTTCATGGCACCGTCGTCCCCGTGGAGTTCCACTTCGTAGAAGACCGTCGTGGCCGCCGTCGAGTAGATCTCGGCGAACTCCTTGTGGGCCTCCTCGAAGGTGTGGTCCGGGGTGACGCGGTTCTCGTACCCGAGGATGCGCCACGCCTTCACGACGCCCGGGTCCCACGTCACCTGCGCGCGCGTCTGGTCGGCGAACGGCGTCGAGAGGGCGAGCCAGTTCTCGCGGCTGAACGTCTCGCGCGCCTGCTCCGTGTCGTTCAGATAGCGGTACCAGCCGTTGCCGTGCTGGGCGAGCTGTTCGAGAAGGTAGTCGTTGTAGTTCCCCAGCCCGACGCCGATGGTGATCAGGCGCAGCGGGTTCAGGCTGTCGGTCTCGGGGGAAGAGCCGAGGATCCCGAACGGGTCCGTCACGTCCACGTTCGCGACGCCGTCCGACATCAGGATGATGTAGTTGAAGGCATCCGGTCGCTCGCGCCGCGCCGCATCCGCGAGCCGGACGCCGAGGTTGAGTCCGGCCTGCACGTTGGTGGTTTCGTGCGGGTTCAGCCGGGCAATGGACGACACGATGTCCTCGTCGTCCGGGGTCGTGTGCTCAACGGTGTAGGCGTCGATGACACGCGTGGTGAAGTGCACGACGGCGATGCGGTCGCGCGCGCTCAGACTCTGACGGATGGTCTCGGCAGCCTCTCGCGCGATGGCGACCCGGTTGCCGCTGGCCATCGAACCCGACGCGTCGAGCACGAGCGTCACGTTGAGGGGCGTGTCGTCGGGAAGCTGCGGGGCCTGGAAGGCGATGCGCACGAGGTGCAGGTTGGCCTCGAGCGGATGGCCGGAGGCGGCCGTCGTGATGCCGTAGGCGCCGCTGTCGTTGGGAAGGGGGTAGTCGTAGTCGAACGCGTTCACCCACTCCTCGGCTCGCACCGAGTCGGGCTCCACGTTGTAGTGGTTCTTGGTCCAGGTCAGCGCGAGGAGGTACGAAGTGCGGTCAACGTCGAGGCTGAAGGTCGACACCGGGTCGACCGCCGTCGCGATGAAGGGCAGGCGGCTGTAGTCCCTGAACGTCGTGTCCTCGGGTTGAGCCCGCTGGATTTCTCCGAACAGTTCGGCGGGACTTCCTCCGCCCTTTCCGGCCGATCCACCGATTCCCACCACGGCGCGTCTGCTCTGGGCGCGCACCTGCCCTTGCTCACGGCTGGAGGTCTGGCTCGCCGCGCAGGTGTCGCAGGAGTATTCCTGTCCGGCCGACGCTGACTCCTCGGGGTCGGGCGCTTCTGTCGCCTCGATCTGAGTTGCCGCGTCCAGGGCCGTCGCTGGTTCGCCCCGGTCGCCGGGAGCCATGGCCATGGGGGTTCCCTGGCTGCTGCCGGGGTAGTCGCTGGTGCCGCCGTAGGCGACAACCGCCAGGGCGAGCAGCGCGGCTGTCGCGCTTCCTGTCAGGATCCGGGACATCCACTTCGCGATTTGCATGTGAGCCTCCTCTTGAGTCGCGGTGAGCGGGTTCCCGCCGCCCCCTCACTGCGCGGAACCGGCAGTCGGTGTGCGTGTTCGTTGCCGGTCATGGGCGGACTGTAGGGACGAGAGTCCCGAATTACCCCGGCCGTTTTCGCTGAATTTCGAGAAATCTTCGCGACGGTCCGGGGTCGGTCCTCCGCTTCATCAGGAGGGGTCGCAGGCTGCCTGCGGGAGGCGGATACTGGGCCGCGCGCAAGCAGATTCAGGCCCGGTCCAGACTGGAGTTGACCATGCCGTTCACGAATCCGGAGTTCCTCGTCTCGACCGACTGGTTGGCGGAACACCTGCTGGACGACGATGTCCGCGTCTTCGAAACGACCGTGTTCCTGCGCCCCGGTGACGGTGGCGGCTATCGCGTCGAGTCGGGGAGCGGGGAGTACGAGGCGGGGCACATTCCGGGCGCCGGGTTCCTCGACCTTCAGGCCGACTTCTCCGACAACGAGCAGCGCCTGCGTTTCATGATGCCTTCCGCCGAAGCCTTCGCCGAGGCGGCCGGACGGCACGGCATCTCCGAGTCCTCCAGGCTCGTCCTCTACGACCGCTCCGGTTCGATGTGGGCCGCAAGGCTGTGGTGGATGTTCCAGTCGATGGGGTGTCGGCGCGCGGCCGTGCTCGATGGCGGCTGGCTGCGCTGGACTGCCGAAGGCCGTGCCGTCTCCACGGATGCGGCGGCGTACCAGCCCACGACCTTCACGCCAACTCCGGATCCGGCACGGTTCGCCGACCTCGACGAGGTCCTCGCCTTCGTCGAGTCTGGAGACGCAACCGGCAGCTGCCTCATCAACTCCCTCGGGCGAGACCAGCACTCGGGCGCCGATGGCGGCCAGCGGTACGGGCGCGCCGGGCACATCCCCGGCGCCGTCAACGTCCCGGCGATGGAGCTGACCGATGCCGAAACCGGCCTCTACCGCCCCGCGGAGGAGCTGGCGTCACTCTTCGAGCAGGCGGGCGCGGACAGGACGCAGCGCGTCGTGACGTACTGCGGCGGCGGCATCGCCGCGTCCAGCGACGCCTTCGTCCTCTCGCTCCTGGGGTACGAAGACATCGCCGTCTACGACGCCTCGATGTCCGAGTACGCCGCCGATCCGTCCCTGCCGTTGGTGGTCGACTAGCTCCCCGGGCTCCCCAGTACCTATTCGACCGTGATCGTCGCCGGGTCGACACCCAGCCTCACGAGTATCGCGTCGAGCTCCGCCTCGGTCCGCATCTCCCGCACCAGCGACATGAACTCGAGAAGGTCGCCCGTCTCCTCCCACACGCGTTCGACCTTCGGTCCGATAGGGTCCGACGATTGCGGCAGGGTCGCGTATGACCCGTAGAAAGCGAAATAGGCCTGGTTGATCTTGCGGATGAAGATTCCGTGTTCCGCCAGGTGCAGCCGGCGCTCCTCCATCAGCGCCTCCGCTTCCGCCACCCGGCCCGCAGCCAGCAGGTCGTCGACCGCGAGCCGCAGTTCCCGCATCTCCGTACTGAAGGAGAGGGACGACCGCTCCCGTGGCGGCGCGCGTCCGTCTCCGCCTTCAGGCAGATCGATCGGGTGCAGCTCCCGGGCGATGCGCGCGATCTCCACCTCTGCCACATTGGCCACCGTCTCGTTCAGCGTGGGCCCGTCGGGCGTGTTGTAGGCGATCCCCAGTGGGTAGAAGGCGAGGTAGAAGTGGACCCACTCGTGTGCCGCCGTCCGCAGGATCGAGTAGTACGACCGGTCCTCGCGAATGATCGCCGGGTACACCGCGAGCCCCCCGATGGGCAGCACCACCGACACCGTGTCCTCGTCGTCCGTGTGCGCCTCGATCCGCTCGATCGCCTCCAGCGTCAGGTCCGGTTGCAGGAGCGTATACCCCTTTGACCGGATCTCGTCCCGGGGAGAGCGCACGAGCACCTGTGGCGGGTTCGTCAGTTCGATGTCCACCGCCGGCCAGAGCATCGTCATTCCCTCGAAGAGCGGCAGCGGCCGCTTCAACCCCGCCGCCACAACCGCCTCCGTCACGTACCGCTCGATGATGCGTTCGACGTCGTTCTCGTAGAGCGCACGCTCGTTCGCCAGCGCCTCCAACAGCGCCCGGTCCGGCGATTCGGCCTGCAGTTCCGCCCTGATCGCGGATGTCACGCGAAAGTACCCCGCGAGCCGCTCCGCCTGCTCCTGCTCGCTGAGCTCCTCCCCCACGCCCAGCAGACTGAAGATCGACCCCGCCAGGTGCTCCGCCTCCCATCGCCACACCGAATACTCGTCGCTTCCCGCCGGCCCGCGCGCCACAAGTAGGCTGAGCGCTACCACGAGCGCCAGCGTGAACGTCGCGGTGGCCGTCGTCGAAAGCAGCAACAGCGGCGGCCGCCAGGCACGCAGGTCCACGGGCGACGTGTCCAGACCGGAGGGGCGCAGGCGCTTCACCCCAACAGTCTAGGGTCTGCCTCCCCGCTCCCGCCTTTCCCGGCGATACAATGGGAACGCTCATGGCAGCAGGGTCTCCGGCAGCCCCTGGAACGGCGCTCGAACACCCATCCGCGCGCCGCCTGCGCTACGCCTCTTTCGAGATGCGTGTCGCCGCCGTCGCCATCGATGCCCTCGTCCTCTTCTTCGTCGCGGGAGTGCTCATCATCGCCGGCTCGGTCAACCTGCTCCTTTCCTCCGACTTCGATCGCGTCGACGCGTCCGGCAGCTCCATCAGCCTCTTCTGGGCGCTCGTCGGGGCCGTGCCTGCCGCCTGCTTCCTCTACTTCTTCCTCGGGTTCGCCTTCTGGGGGAAGACCGCCGGCGCCGCCATGATGCGTATCAGCGTCGTGCGCTCCGATGGTGGCGACCTCGGCCTGCTCGGCGCCCTCGCCCGCGTGACCGGCATGCTCAGCTACGTGCTCGTCCTGGGAATCGGCGCGGTCCTCGCCTACGTCCTCCGCGGCACCCCTGCCGCTGCCGCCGTTCTTGTTGGCATCAGCCTTCTCATCTGCGTGGCCGGACTGCTCTGGGCCGTCTTCGACCCCTACCGGCGCGCCCTCCACGACCGCATCGCCGGGACCATCGTCGTGCAGGGCGTGTAGGGTGATCGGATGCTGAGCCGCCGTTCGAACTTCCCCCGGCGGGGCCCCGTCAGCGAGCGCGTCTTCGGCAAGGCCTACGCTGAAGCCGAGCACGGTGGCACCTGGCTCGCCTCCGGACTGTTCGCTATCGCCCTGTTCCTCTTCATTGCTTCCCTCAGCGTGTACGAGATCACCCGCCCCGACCGCGCCGAGTCACTGCTCGCTGCTGGCATCGCCTCCCTCACCGATATCGACGAGACCCTAGAGGAGAACCTCCCCGCCTTGCGCGACGAGGCCCGTGCGTCCACCGAGGAGGCGGTGCATCTGCCCGAATACCCCCTGCCCATCACCCTCAGCCGCCTTGAAGCCCTCACCGCCGACACGCCCACTCTCCGCGCCATCGTCCTCGACCGCTCGGCCAAGCTCGTCTACGCCACGGGGCTGGACGCCTTCGACGAAACGGGCGAGCAGGCTTCCGAGCTCTTCTCCATCTACAACGTCATCCGCGAGCTCGTCGGCTTCCTCACCGGCGATGTTCACGACCGTGCCCGCTGGGTGGCGCTCGCCAGTCTCGTTCTGGCCAGCGTGCTGGGAGCCGCGACGCTCGCCCTCAACCGTGGGTTTGTGCGCTTCACCTCCTTCGGGCTCGCCGTGCTGCTCGCTGCTGCGCCCGGCTACTTCATCGCTCGCGGCGGGACCTACCTCATCGACCGCTTCGGTTCGGAGGACTCCTTCGTCCTTGACCTCCAGGTGCTCGTCCAAATCATGCTCGACGTGCCTGAGCGCAACTTCCTGATCGCCGGCTCGCTCGGCCTCATCATCGCCTTCGCCGGCCGGGTCCTCGGCTTCATTGCCGATCACCTCTTCTCCGACGAGTCACTCGACCCCAACGCCTACGACACAGGCCCCACCCTCCCCTTCAGGCGTTTAACCAAGTGGCGCTGGCGACGGTGTTTCGGGGGTTGGTCGGGGGGGTGGGCGGGTGGTTTGTAAAAAGTGGGGGGGGGGGG
>VXLW01000014.1 GCA_009841435.1 Dehalococcoidia bacterium
ACCCCCGCCACCACCTGCCCCCCGTAGTCGAGTGTGTCGCGCGTGAAGGACACCGCCTCCCGCCCGGTGATGCCGAGCACGAGGATGCGCGTCGACTCGTCGATGAGGATGCTCACGCGGGATCCCCCAGCGGCAGGATGACGTCCTCGCTGCGCCACAGGTACCAGCAGGCGAGCGTCGCCCACGGGTGCCAGGGCGCCCCGATACGCTCGACCTCGTCGGGCGTCGCCGGCGCGTCGAGGCCGTAGAGACGCATCATCGCCCGGTTCAGCCCCACGTCGGCCGTCGGCAGGACATCCGGCCGCCGCAGCTGGAACATCAGGAACATCTGCGCCGTCCAGCGCCCGATGCCGCGCACCGGCAGCAGGTGAGCGATGACCTCCTCGTCGCTCCACCCCCCGAAGCGCTCGATGCTGAGCTTCCCCTCGGCGAAGTGCGCCGCCAGGTCGCGCAACGCCGCCGCCTTCTGGCGCGACACGCCCGCCGAGCGCATCGCCTCGTCGTCGATGCCCAGCACCTCCGCGGGTTCGGGGAAGAAGCCGGACACGGCGTCCTCCGCCGTCGCGCTCTCGCGGAACAGCGCCACGAAGCGCCCCAGGATCGTGCTTGCCGCCTTGCCGCTGAGCTGCTGGAAGATGATCGACCGCGCCAGCGCCTGGAACGCCGTCGGCGACGGCTCTCGCAGCTGCGGCGGCCCAACCGCCTCGATGACCATGTCCATGACGCTGTCAGCCTGGCGCAGGTGCGCCACTGCCCGTTCCGCATCGATCGTCGCTGCCACCGGAGGAAGGTAGCGGCTGCCGGGGGCAGGCGCGAATGCCCCGCTTAAGCTTCTCCCGCCCGCCGCAACACCGGCGTCGGCGCCCTGCGCCGCCAAGAGTCGCGCAGCACCTCCGCCAGCTCCTCGCGGTCGATGGCGGCGAGGCGCACCTGGATCCACGGGTGCCGGTCGTAGTGCGGCGTCCAGAAGAATTTCTCCGGCTCCGCCTGTGCGAGCGCCTCGCGCTCGTCCATGTCGACCCGCACCACCAGCGACTCGCCGTCCTGGTGCAGCCGTGCGAAGAGCCGGTCGCCCACGCGGAAGCCGGGCGTTCCGTAGGACGGTTTCTCGGTCGTCTCGGGCAGGGCGAGGGCGAGTTCGCGTACGTCGTCGGGCGTAACCACGGCGCGAATCGTACCCGCTCGGTACACTCCGGCGGCGGCAGACAGCGGGAGGCGCCCCGGGAATGGACATGGACCTTGAAGGCAAGACCGCGATCGTCACGGGTGGCTCGCGCGGCATCGGCTACGCTATCGCCGAGGCGTTCGTCGGCGCCGGGGCCCGCGTCGTCATCAGCGCGCGCGGCAAGGAGGCCCTCGACGAAGCCGCGAAGCGCCTCGGGCCGAACGCCATCGCCATCCCCTGCGACATCTCCGACCCCGAAGCCGTCCGCGCCCTCGTGTCGGACGCCAGCCGTCTCGGCCTCGTTGACGTGCTCGTGAACAACGCCGGCATCAGCCCCTTCTACAAGCGCGTCGAGCACACGACCGCCGAGGATCTCGACCAGCTCATGGGGGTGAATCTGCGCGGCGCCTGGTGCTGCAGCGTCGAGGTGGCGACCCGCCTCTTCGAGGCGGAGCGGCCGGGCAGCATCATCAACGTCAGCTCGATGCTGGGCGTCCAGCCCGACGAGCGCCAGGGCGCCTACGGGGTCACGAAGGCGGGCCTGATCCATATGGCCAAGGTGTTCGCGCTCGAGTGGGCCGACCGCGGCATCCGCGCCAACGCCCTCGCCCCCGGCTGGACCGAGAGCGACCTGACGAACGCCCTCTTCGAGAGCCGCCACGGACCCCGCCTCAAGGGCGACGTCCCCCTTGGCCGCTTCGCCACCCCCGAGGACGTCGCCGGTGCCGCCCTCTACCTCGCCAGCGACGCCAGCAGCTACGTCACGGGCGCCGTCATCACCATCGACGGCGGCCGCTCGCTCCGCTAGAATTTTTGTTCTAATGCCTGTTGCCCAGCTAACCCCGGAGAACCGTGAGCGCGCCGTCGACTTCGTGCTGACGCATGCCCTCCCCCTCGACAAGGCCGTCTTCTACCACCACCTCCTCGACGGCGACCCCGACACGGTCCTCGAAGAACTGGCCGCCCTCCAGAACGACGACGGCGGCTTCCACGGCATGGAGGCGGACTACCAGGACGCCGCCTCGTCGGTGCTCTGCACCCTCCGCGCCCTCGAGATCGCCGAGGAGCTCGGCGCCCCCGCGGACGACCGCCTGGCTGCCCGTGCCACCGACTACCTGCTCGCGTCCTACGTGCCCGACTGGCACTCCTGGCCCCTCGTTCCCCGTCACGACAACGTTGCCCCCCACGCCCCCTGGTGGCACCGAACCGACGAGTTCGACGAGGGCTGGGGCTTCTTCGCCGACAACCCCCGCCCATCCGTCGCCGCCGCCCTGCACGCATTCAGTGCGAATGTCGACGCGGACTTCCTCCGCCAGATAACCGGGGTCGTCGTGGAGCGCGCCGGCGAGGTCGACCCCGCCGCCGTCCAGAAGGACGCGCTGGAGTGCTACATCCGCTTCGCCACTACCCCCGCCGTCCCCGACGCCGCCCGCGAAGCCGTGCTGGCGCGCCTCCCCGAGTTCGTCGAGGCCACGCTGGTGACCGACCCGGAGCAGTGGGGCGGCTACGGCCTCCAGCCCCTCGACGCCGCCGGATCCCCCGACTCACCCCTCTACGCCCCCTTCCGCGAGCACGTCGACCGCCACCTCGACTACGTCGTCGAAACGCAGGGCGAGGACGGCGCCTGGGCGCCCAACTGGAGCTGGATGGGCACGTTTCCCCGAGGCCTGGGAGCAGGCCGAGGTCGCCTGGAAGGGCGTCCTGACGGTCAAGCGCCTCCGCCAGCTCGCCGCCTTCGGCCGCGTCGCCTGAGCCGCTTCCCCTCGACGGGCACGTGGGCCAAGATCGCGGGGCCGCCGCCCGGCGGCCTGGAGGCACACGTGTCGAAACCCGTCGCGCTCATCACCGGCGCCAGCCGCGGCATCGGCAAGCAGCTCGCTATCGACCTCGCCGCCGACGGCTACGACCTCGTCGTCTGCGCCCGCTCGACGGCCGACTCCCCGGCCAGGCTCCCCGGCACCATCGACGAGACCGCCGAGCTCGCGCGCGAGCAGGGCGCCGACGTGCTCGTCGCCCCTCTCGACGTGCGCGACGAGGACGCGGTCGCTGCCCTCGCCGACACCGTCTACGAGCGCTTCGGCCGTTGCGACCTGCTCGTCAACAATGCCGCCGTCGGCGTCCCCGGCGCCACCCTTGAGAACTCCACGAAGCGCTGGCGGCTGGCCACCGACATCAACATCCACGGTCCCTTCTATCTCATCTACTACTTCTGCCCGCGCATGCGCGAGGCGGGCGAGGGGCGCGTCATCAACATCTCCTCGGGCGCGTCGGTGAACCCCGGCTTCCGCCGCATCAGCTACACGACCACGAAACGTGCGCTCGAGGCGATGACCGAGGGCTTCGCCATCGAGCTCGAGGATTCCGTGGCGGTGAACTGCATCCGCCTGGAGCTGGGCGTCTGGACCGAGGGCTACGCCTTCACGCTCGGCGACGTCGACCGCTCCGACTTCGAGGACCCGGTCATCATGTCCGACGCCGTCCTCTGGATGGCGAAGCAGCCCCTCGACTACACCGGCCAGGTCGTCACCATCGCGGACCTGCGCGAGCAGGGCGCCGTCCGCCCGAAGACGACCGCGGGCTAGTCGGAGTTGCACTATTAGCTCATGCGTGCTAGAACGGCGTCATGCCCGACTTCCCGTATGTTCTGACATCCAGCAAAGCATCAAGGCTCTTCGCCGAGATTCGTGATCGGGGGAAGCCTACAAAGGTCAACCGACCGTGGCTTGAGGCTGCGGGGTTCAAGTCAAAGAACGACCGAGCCTTTGTGAACTTGCTCAAGTTCCTAGGCGTGATAGACAACACGGGAACGCCCACAGACTCATATGATCTGCTGAGGAATGCAGAGTGGCAAGGGCACCTGGCCGACATAATCCGGTCTTCGTACCAAGAACTC
The DNA here is from genome assembly GCA_009841435.1 of Dehalococcoidia bacterium. Taxonomy (GTDB): domain Bacteria; phylum Chloroflexota; class Dehalococcoidia; order Tepidiformales; family Tepidiformaceae; genus UBA2991. The sequence goes on from VXLW01000014.1 coordinate 4,059, forward strand.
TTTTCCGACTACGAGAATGCACATACCCGGACGAAGCAGCAGTTGATGGATCAGATGCGCTCCATCGACTCAACATCTAGTAGTAATGTACTAGATCTCAAGGCGACGACTTTCCTCAATGTGTGCGGAATTGCTCAGTTTTCTGAGGTCGGGCAGGAAACTCTGACCGCAGTCAGTATTCCAAGAAATCCTGCACAAGAACCGAGGACGGAACCTGTGATTAGCCATGAAAATGGGGTTCAGAATTTGACGGTTAACTTGAACATTGCGCTCGAAATTCCTACGGTTACAGACCAGGCTGTTTATGATGCAATCTTTAGTGCGATGGCAAGAAATATCGGGACTCTATTGTCGAGAGATGACTCTGAGTGAGTAGGGAAGGCACGGGAGTGGGAGGAGGGGACGGATTTGGTAAGATTCTGGCGGCTGCGCTTGAAATCGAAAAACAGCACAGTCAAGTCCTGAGTGAAGTAGACACGGCTCGGACGAGAATTGTTACGATTGAATCGCTATACGGTCAAATGCGAGGTCTTACCCAAGACCAAAAGGCCTTTCTGGAGATGGCTATAAAAGCGATTAAATGCGAAATCAACCGGGCTGCCATTATCTTGGCGTGGGCTGCACTAATTGAACGAGTCCAGCAGATACATGATGACGACAGATACAAGGCAGTCAAGGAGGTAAGACCGAAGTGGAAGGTGGAAAGTCTTGAAGATGTGAGGGAATCAGTTTCGGAATACCAATTGATTGAAGCCACGAAAGAGTCGAAATTTATTTCAAAAAACCAGATGAAAACGCTGCATGGATTGTTGAATACTCGGAACATGGCGGCCCATCCGGGGCCGTTCAATGACTCGTTCAACAAGACCCTTGGGTACGTAGAAGATGTGCTGAGTGAGCTGAATGACCTCGTCGGGAAACCCTGAGGCTGGGCACGAGGCCGACCGCCGGCTAGCCGCGACGGGGCCCGCGCGCCTGTCCCCTGCTAGACTCGCCGCACTTCCTGTTTGGAGCCCGCCATGCGCTTCACCCATGAGAGCGACGTCGAGTCCTTCCGCGACGAGGTTCGCCAGTTCATCGCCGATGAACTTCCTTCCGAGGAGGAGCGCCAGGAGCGCGCCCTGCGGGGCGGTTTCGAGACGGTTCAGGAAGAGTACGACTACACGATGGGCTTCCAGAAGAAGCTCGCGGAGCGCGATTGGCTGGCCATGGCCTGGCCGGAGGAGTACGGCGGCGGCGGCGCTTCCCACATGCGCCAGCTCGTCTACAACGAGGAGATGTCGTACGCGGGCGCGCCCGTGATGAATATGGGCATCTCCTGGGTGGGGCCCTCGCTCATGCTGTACGGCACCGAGGACCAGAAGCAGAAGTACATCCCGCCCATTACGAGCGCCGACCAGTGGTGGTGCACCCTCTACAGCGAGCCCGGCGCGGGGAGCGACCTCGCCTCCCTCCAGACGAGCGCCATTCGCGACGGCGACGACTACGTGATCAACGGGCAGAAGATCTGGACCTCCGGCGGCCATCTCTCCGACTGGGGCTGGCTCGCCGCCCGCACCGATCCGGACGCTCCCAAACACAAGGGCATCTCCCTCCTCATGCTCGACATGAAGTCACCCGGCATCAGCGTGCAGCCGCTCGTGAACATCGCCGACCAGCACAGCTTCAACGAGGTCTTCTTCGAGGACGTGCGCGTACCCGTCGAGCAGCGCGTGGGGGAGGAGAACCGCGGCTGGTACCACCTCGCCGTCGCCCTTGACTTCGAGCGCAGCGGCATCGCCGCCTACTCCGGCGGCCGGCGAAACGTCGAGCGGCTCACCGACATCGCCGAGGAGAACCCGCAGCTCATCGAGCAGCGCCCAGGCGTCCGTTACGAGCTGGCCGACCGCATGGTCGAGGTGAATGTAGGCACGTTCCTCGCGTATCGCGTCGCGACGATGCAGGCCCAGGGCCTCTTGCCGAACCACGAGGCGAGCGCGAGCAAGCTCTTCGGCAGCGAGCTCGGCCAGCGCATCTCGCGCACGGGCATGCACCTGCTCGGCATGTCCGGCCAGCTGCGGGGCGACTCCTCGCGCTTTGACGTCGATCAGGCGCAGGCCTACCTCTACAGCGTCTCCGGCACGATCGCGGCGGGCACGAGCGAGATCCAGCGCAACATCATGGCCACCCGCGGCCTCGGCCTGCCGAGGGGGTAGCTCCGGCGGGCCGCTACCGCGCCCTCTGCTAGACTCGCTCCACTTCCTTCCCGGAGCCCGCCATGCGCTTCACCCACGAGAGCGACATCGAGTCTTTCCGCGCCGAGGTCCGCCAGTTCATCGCCGATGAGCTTCCCCCCGAGGAGGAGCGCCTCGAGCGCGCCCGGCGCGGTGGCTTCGAGACGAACGAGGAAGAGTACGCCTACACCATGGGCTTCCAGAAGAAGCTTGCCGAGCGCGGCTGGTTGGCCATGGCCTGGCCGGAAGAGTACGGCGGCGGCGGCGCGCCCCACATGCGCCAGCTCGTCTACAACGAGGAGATGTCCTACGCCGGGGCGCCCGTCGGGAACATGGGCATCGCCTGGGTCGGTCCCTCCCTCATGCTCTACGGCACCGAGGAGCAGAAGCAGAAGTACATCCCGCCCATCACCGGCGCCGACCAGTGGTGGTGCACCCTCTACAGCGAGCCCGGCGCGGGGAGCGACCTCGCCTCCCTGCAGACCAGCGCCATCCGCGACGGCGACGACTACGTGATCAACGGCCAAAAGATCTGGACCTCGGGCGGCCACCTCGCCGACTGGGGCTGGCTCGCCGCCCGCACCGACGCCGACGCTCCCAAGCACAAAGGCATCTCCCTGCTCATGCTCGACATGAAGTCGCCGGGGATTACCGTGCAGCCGCTCATCAACCTTGGCGACCAGCACAGCTTCAACGAGGTGTTCTTCGAGGACGTGCGCGTCCCCGTGGAGCAGCGCGTGGGCGAGGAGAATCGCGGCTGGTACCACCTCGCCGTCGCCCTCGACTTCGAGCGCAGCGGCATCGGCGCCTACGCGGGCGGCCGTCGCACGATCGAGCGCTTCACCAGGCTCGTGGAAGAACGCCCGGAGCTCTGGCAGCACCGCAAGACCATCCGCACCGAGCTCGCCGAGCGCGCGATCGAGGTGAACGTGGGCACCTTCCTCGCCTACCGCGTCGCGACGATGCAGGCGCAGGGCCTGGTCCCGAACCACGAGGCGAGCGCGAGCAAGCTCTTCGGCAGCGAGCTGAACCAGCGCCTCCAGCTCACCGGCATGCATATCCTCGGGATGTCGGGGATGCTGCGGGGCGAATCCTCGCGCGTGTGGTTCGACCAGGCGCAGGTGTTCCTGCGCTCCGCCGCGAACACGGTCGAGGCGGGCACGAGCGAGATCCAGCGCAACATCATGGCCACCCGCGGCCTCGGCCTCCCCAGGGGGTAGGTACCGCTGTCACCCCGCGCTGAACCCGACCCCGTCCGCCTCTACCTCGTGCGACACGCACAGGCGCGTGCCGACGACGGCTCATACGGCCCGGACACGCCCCTCTCCCCGCTTGGTCGACGGCAGGCCGAGGCCGTCGCCGTGGCGCTAGCGCACGCCGGGCTGGCCGCCATCTACGCGAGCCCGATGCGCCGCGCGCGCGAGACGGCCGAGCCGCTCTCCCGCGTGACAGGCCTCGAGGTTCAGGTCGATGAGCGCCTCACTGAGTTCGAACTTGCGGACTGGGGCCCGGACCAGGAGTTCGACTGGACAATCTGGCGGGGGGAGCACGCCGGCGTCCCCGGCGGCGAGACCCTGCAGGCCTTCGCCGAGCGCGTATCGGCAGCCTGCGACGATATCGTGTCTCCCCACGCCGCCCAGTCCGTCGCCATCGTTGCCCACTCCGGAACGAACGACGCCATCCTGCGCTGGGTGACGAGCATCCCCGCGGACAACCCCTGGTACCACGAGTTCGACCTGCCCAACGCAGCGATCGTCGAGCTACTCGTCTGGCCGGAGGGTCGCCATCCCGAGGGCGCGCCACGCTATGGGGTTATCCAGCGGGCGCCCAACCTGGACCACCTCCCCGAGTCGCTCCGCAGCGACACCTGAGCGGGAGGCGCGGCCGCTAGCTCTCGGCGGGACCCGCGCGCCACGCCCGCAAGGCCGTCGAGACCGCAAGCACCGCGACGCCCGCGTCGATGAGCCGCCAGTACTGCAGATCGGCCTCCACGCCGCTACGCCCCCATTCCCACGTGAACCAGTTCCAGAAGAAGAGGAGCGCGAAGAAGGCGGTGGCGTAAAGGCTGGCCTTGGCCGTGAGCCACGACCGAGTCACGGGAGCGCTGGGGTCGTGGCCGGCGGCCCGGCTCTCGTGGCCGGCGATCGCCAGCATCAGGACCAGCGCGACGGCCATGAGCCAGGAGATGATCCTCCAGCCGTCGGATAGCGCGTCGGTAGAGTCGTAGAAATTCTGGAGCACGAACTGCCCGGCCGTGCCCACGCCCACGACCCCCAGGTAGATCGCCACCAGTTTCCGGAATGCCTGCATCGCGCCCATACGATTGCTCCCCTTAGCTCGCTTGCCACCAAGCCTACGCGTGGGGGCAAGGGCCTCGCCTTGCCCGAGCGGGGGCGGCGTACGATGCGGACGGTCCAGAGCGCTGACGAAGCGACCGAGCGGAGCGAGCAAGCATGAAAATCGATGACGTTTTCCTCACGACCTTCGGCTGGGACGTGCCCCACGGCGCCTATCCCGGCTCCTCCATCGCCTACGGCGGCGAGCGCCAGATGGGCGTGCTCACTATTCGTACCGACGAGGGGGCGGAAGGGCACTCGTTCCTCGGCTCCGCCAGCCGCGACGCGACGATGGACGCCGAGGCGCTGCTGACCCTGCTCAAACCCGTCGTCATGGGCGAGAACCCGCTCGACGTCGGGCGCTTCTGGCACGCCATGTGGAAGCGGCGGCGAGGCGTCTCCTTCCGCGCGATCGGCGCCGTCGACGTCGCCCTCTGGGACCTCGCGGGGAAGGTCGCGGGACTGCCCGTGCACCGCCTGCTCGGTTCCTGCCGCAGCTCAGTGCCCGCCTACGCCAGCTCCGCCGCTCTCCCCTCCCCGGAGGCCTACGCGGAGGAGGCGAAGTCCTTCCGGGACCGCGGCTGGACCGCCTACAAAATCCACCCCGACACGCGTCCGCTCGTCGACATCGACATCTGTCGCGCCGCCCGCGAGGCCGTCGGCCCCGACATGCGGCTCATGCTCGACTCAGTCTGGGCCTACAGCTACGAGGATGCCGTCCGCGTGGGCCGCGCCATCGAGGATCTCGACTACTACTGGTACGAGGATCCGCTCGAGGAAGAGGACGTCTACGGATACGTGAAGCTGCGCCAGAAGCTCGACATCCCAATCATGGCCACCGAGTTCGCCCCCGCCAGCTTCTATGGGATGCAGCAGTGGGTGCAGCAGCAGGCCACGGACATCCTGCGCGGCGACGTGGCCGTTTGCGGCGGCATCACCGCCCTCCACAAGATCGCCAATCTCGCCGACGCCTTCCGCATGAAGTGCGAGGTCCACCACGGAGGCAACTCGCTTAACAACGTGGCCAACCTGCACGTCATCATGGCCGTGAACAACTGTGAGTACTTCGAGGTGCTCCTGCCCGATGCCGCCCAGAAATACGGCCTCGTGAACGACATCGAGGTCGACGCGAACGGGCTCGTCCACGCCCCCGAGGAGCCCGGCCTCGGCTACGAGATCGATTGGAACCTCGTCCGCGCCCGCCAGATCAGCGAGCTGCGCTAGCCGGCCTACTCCGTGACGAGCGTGACCGTGTTCGGCTCCCGCACCAGCTTCGAGAGGGGGCAGCGCTCGGCAGCGTAGCCGTGCAGCGTCGCGACCTGCTCGGCGGTCGCGTCTGGCGCTTCCAGCGACACCCGCGCCGTGATGTCGAACGGCATGTCCGGATCGTCGCTCTCGATGCCGAGGAAGTGGGCGTCGTTGTTCGATGAGCTGACGGTCACTTCCACCCGGTCGAGGGGGATGTCGAGGGTGGCGGCGGCGATCAGGTAGGTGTGCGTGAGGCACGTGCTGATGACGCCGCAGAACAGCTCCGGCGAGCTCGGCCCCAGGCCCAGGCCCCCGAAGTCGGGGCCGGAGTCGCCGACGAGCTCCCAGTCGCGCATGCGCAGTTTGCGCACGCCCGTCGCGTCGTCGGCGACGCACGTCGCCGAGACCGTCTCGCGCCACTGCTCGCCGCGCGGCTTCGCCGCGGCCGCGGAACGCATGGCGCGAGCCTTCTGGCGCAGGTACTCGCGGAGGCCGCGGCCGTCGGCCCCAGTTGGGCTCACCGGAACGACCACTCCGTGCCCTCGGGACCGTCGTGCAGCTCGACGCCGAGCTCCACGAGCCCGTCGCGAACCCGGTCCGCGAGCGCGTACTGCTTCGCCTCGCGCAGCTCCGATCGCAGGTTGACCAGCAGGTCGACGAACGGGGCCGCGTTCTCGTCGCGATGGGGCGGCTCGTGCAGCGTGAAGCCCAGCACGTCCGCCAGCTCGCGCAGCGTCGCCTGCGCGGCGCCGGCGTCGTGACCTTCGTCGTGGGCGCGGTTGATCGCGCGGGCCAGGTCGAAGAGCGCGGCCAGCGCTCGGGGCGTGTTCAGGTCGTCGTCCATCGCCTCCGTGAAGCGCTCGCGCGCCTCCGTCGGGTCGAGGGAGTGCCCGTTCGCGACGCCTTTCGAGAAGGCCGCCTGCCGCAGGCGCTCCGCGCCGGCGCGGGCGGAATCGAGCGCCTCCTCGCTATAGGTGACGGGGCTGCGGTAGTGGCTCGTCACGATGAACATGCGGAGCGCGTCCGTGCCGTAGCGGTCTAGCACCTCGTCGATTCCGATGATGTTGCCAACCGACTTCGACATCTTCTCCTCGCCCAGCTGCAGGAGGGCGTTGTGCACCCAGAAGCTGGCGAAGGGGGCCTTGCCCGTGAACGACTCGCTCTGCGCGATCTCGTTCTCGTGGTGGGGGAAGATCAGGTCCGCGCCGCCGCCGTGGATGTCGATCTGCTCCCCCAGGGCGTTCGTCGCCATCGCCGAGCACTCGATGTGCCAGCCGGGCCGCCCCGGTCCCCAGGGGCTGTCCCAGTGCGGCTCGCCCGGCTTGGCGCCTTTCCAGAGCGCGAAGTCGAGCGGGTCGTCCTTCAGCTCGCTCAGGTCGACGCGCGCGCCGCTGCGGAGGTCGTCCACGTCCCGCTTCGAGAGCTTCCCGTAGTCGGCCTTCTCGCGGACGCGGTAGTAGACGTCGCCGCCCGAGGCGTAGGCGACCCCCTTGCCGACCAGCCCCTCGATGAAGCTGATGATGTTCGGAATCTCTTCCGTCGCTCGCGGGTACTCGGTTGCAGGCAGGACGTTCAGGCGCGTGAGCTGCGCCATGTACGCATCGGAGTAGCGCTCGGCCAGCTCCTCCACGGGCGTGCCCGTGTCGTGGGAGCGCTCGATGAGCTTGTCGTCGATGTCGGTGAAGTTCTGGATGTGGCGCACGCCGTAGCCGCGCCACTCGAGGTAGCGGCGCAGCACGTCGAACACGATCGAGAAGAGCGCGTGGCCGAGGTGAGCCTCGCTGTACGGCGTCACGCCGCAGACGTAGAGGCGCACATCGCCCGCGATGGGCGAAAGCTCCCGCTTCTCGCCGGTAAGGGTGTCGCGCAGGTGGAGCATGGTCAGCTGCGCGGCGGCGCTTCGGCGGGCGAGCGCTCCTCGGAGTGGTGGTCGTCGTGGAGACCGTCCACGTGCTCCTCGAGGTGCGCAATCAGCTCGCGCAGCTCGTCGACGCGCTCGTCGAGCTGGTTCAGTCGATCCCACTCGGGGTCGGGCAGGCGCTGCATCACGCCGTTCGAGTCGTCGTGGAAGGCGACGATGTGGCCGGGCACGCCGACGATGGTCGCCCGCGGCGGCACGTTCGTGATGACGACCGAGCCCGCGCCGATGCGGGCGCTCTCGCCGATCTCGACGGCGCCGATCACCTTCGCGCCGGCGCCGACGACGTTGTTGCCGATCAGCGTGGGGTGCCGCTTGGTGCGGCGCGTGCTCGTGCCGCCGAGCGTAACCCCCTGGTAGATGGTCACGTCAGGGCCGATCTCGGTGGTCTCGCCGATGACGATGCCCATCCCGTGGTCGATCACGAAGCGCGGTCCGATGACAGCCCCGGGGTGAATCTCGATGCCGGTGATGAAGCGGACGACCTGCATGATGCCGCGCGGGATGAGGGGCAGCCCGCGCCGGTGCAGGGCGTGCGCGAGCCGGTGCGCGATGCGCGCGTGGAAGCCGGGATAGAACAGGATGACCTCGATCCCGCTCGTGGCCGCCGGGTCGCGGTCCATCGTTGCGCGGATGTCGTCGCGGATCTCGCTAAGGAGGGACATAACGTTCGCTACCTCTCGGGACTGGGCGGGCAGGCTGCTGTCGGGGCCCGCTAGGCGCGGGACCCCGCCATACAGGTGCAGCGTCGCTGCATGCCGTCCGAGGAGTGCGTCATGGCTGTCGAGCTTACGTCACGTTGTGGGCTACTGGCTATGTCAGCCGTGCCGACACCCGGTCCAGGATCGCGTGGGCGACGGCGTACTTGCTCAGGAGCGGCAGCCGCTCCGCCTCGCCTTCCCGATGGAAGATGGTGACCTCGTTCGTCTCCGTGCCGAAGCCGCTGCCAGCGGCCGTCACGTCGTTCGCCACGATGAAGTCCGCGCGCTTGGCCGCTAGCTTGGCGGTGGCGTTCGCCTTCAGGTTCTCGGTTTCGGCGGCGAACGCGACGCGCACGCCGCCGCCCGGGAGCGTCGAGATGATGTCCGGCGTCTCCGTCAGCGGGAGCGTCATGTCGTCCTCGTTGAGGGTGGCCTTCTTGATCTTCTGGCCGGACGCCTCCAGAGGGCGGAAGTCGGCGGGCGCCGCCGCCATCAGGAGTGCGTCGCAGCATTCGGTCAGCGGTTCCAGCGCCCCCAGCATCTCCTCGACGGTTCTCACGTCGACTCGGTCCACGCCGTAGGGCGTCGTCAGCTGGGACGGACCCGTCACCAGCGACACCTGCGCCCCGCGGTCGCGTGCGGCGGTGGCGAGGGAGAAGCCCATGCGCCCGCTCGAGCGGTTGCCGATATAGCGGACGGGGTCGAGCGGTTCCTGCGTGCCTCCGGCGGTGACGATGACCGCCCGTCCGCAGAGGTCGCCCTCGCGCCGGCCGATGGCGGCGCGCACCGCCCCGAGGATCGCTGGTGTCTCGGCCAGGCGCCCCGCGCCGAAACGCCCGCTCGCCAGCCGTCCTTCGGCGGGCCCCACGACCTCGACGCCGCGCTCGATCAGCGCCCCGACGTTCGCCTCCACCGCCGCGTTCGCCCACATCTGCGAGTCCATCGCGGGGGCGACGACGACCGGCGCCGTCGTCGCGAGCGCGGTCAGTGTCACCATGTCGCCGCCGCCGCCGTAGGCGAGGCGCGCCAGGCAGTCGGCCGTGGCCGGTGCGATCAGGAACGCGTCTGCGCGACGTGCGACCTCGACGTGCGCCTCCGCCTCCTCTGTCTCGAACATGTCGACGATCGCTGCCTGCCCCGTGAGCGACTGGAACGTGAGCGGTGCGATGAAGCGCGTCGCCGCCTCCGTCATCAACACCTCGACGCTGGCGCCGGCCTGGCGCAGCTTGCTCGCGAGATCGGCGGCCTTGTAGGCGGAGATGCTGCCGGTGACGCCGAGGGCGATGGTGCGCCCGTCGAGCGGACGCTCACGGTAGGTTCCGGTCGTCTCAGCCAATGTTGAGGTCATGGATTAGCCGCAGCCCCTGTAGTGTGAGGTTCTGGTCGACGGTGTCGATGACGTCCGTTTCAGCTGCGATCTCGCTCGCCCAGCCGCCCGTGCCGATCACGGTTGCGCCGCCGCCCAGCTCTTCCTGGAAGCGCGCCACCATGCCCTCCACCAGCCCCACGTACCCGAGCAGGATGCCCGACTGGAGGGCGTGGGTGGTGTTCCGCCCGATCGCCGCGGGCGGGCGTTCGAGCTGGACCCGTGACAGCATCGCTGCCCGGCTGAAGAGCGTTTCGCTGGCGATGCCGATGCCCGGAGCGATTGCGCCACCGAGGTAGTCGCCCTGCGCGTCGATGGCGTCGAAGACCGTCGCCGTCCCGAAGTCGACGACGATCGCGGGCGACCCGTAGATGCTAATCGCCGCGACCGCGTCCACGACGCGGTCGGCGCCCACCTGCCGGGGATTGTCGTAGAGGATGCGCACGCCCGTCCGCAGCCCGTGTCCCACCACCATGGCGTCGTGGCCGAAGTAGCGCGCGCAGACTCGCTGGAAGGTGGGGAGGAGGGGCGGAACCGCGCAGCCGATGATGCAAGCGTCGACCGATTCCGCCGTCAGGTCGCTCGTGGCGAGGAGGTTCAGCATCAGGACGCCGTATTCGTCGGCCGAGCGTTCCGCTTCCACCCCGACGCGCCAGGTCGCCGCCAGGTTCTCGCCGGCGAACAGCCCCATGTGGACCGATGTGTTGCCGATGTCGAGGGCGAGAAGCATGTCGCCGCCGCTCTGGGCTCCAGGGAGTCCCGTGCTGGCTTAAGCCTAGGCGTGCCGCCGACGTACACACAACAGGAAGCGGCTACACTTACCCCCATGACCACGACCCTTTCGCGCGTCCGCGAGCAGGCCGAGGCCGCGCGAGCGGCTTCCCGGCGTCTTGGCGTTGCTTCCACCGACGCCAAGAACGATGCGCTCGAGCGCATCGCCGCGCTCCTGCTCGAGCGCGAGGGCTCAATCCTCGCCGAGAACGAGAAGGACCTCGTCGCGGGCCGCGAAGCCGGCCTCGACGACTACTTCCTCGAGCGCCTCACGCTGACGCCCGCCCGCATCGCCGGCATGGCCGCCGACACGCGCCACATCGCCTCCCTCCCCGACCCCGTCGGCGAGACGATCGACGCGCGCACGCTCCCGAACGGCCTCCAGATTTCGCGCAAGCGCGTGCCACTGGGCGTGGTCGCCTGCATCTACGAGTCGCGTCCGAACGTGACCATCGATATCGCCACGCTCTGCCTCAAGAGCGGCAACGCCGCCGTCCTGCGGGGTGGCAAGGAGGCCGTGCACAGCAATGCCGTCCTCGGCGACCTCCTCCGCGACGCGCTCGACGGCTCGGAGCTGCCCACCGAAGCCGCCCAGGTGATCCGCGACCCCGATCGCGCCCACATCGACGAGATGCTGCGCATGCACGACGTCATCGACCTGATGGTGCCGCGCGGCGGGGCCGGGCTCATCAACTACGTGCGCGAGACCGCGACCATGCCAGTCGTTGCGCACGGCGAGGCCGTCTCCCACACCTACGTCGACGCCGAGGCCGACCTGGCGATGGCCCTCAAGGTGGTCGACAACGCCAAGACCCGCCGCTACAGCATCTGCAACGCCCTCGACACGCTCCTCGTGCACGAGGCGGTCGCCCCCGACCTGCTGCGCTCCCTCGGCGAGCGCTGGGCCGGCACGGTCACCCTGCTCGGCGACGACCGTTCACTCCACCTGCTGGCGGGATTGAACATCCCCGGCCTGAGCGTCGAGCCCGCGGGGCCCAACGATTGGGACACCGAGCACCTCGCCCTGCGCGCGGGCGTCCGCATCGTTCCCTCGATGGACGAGGCGCTGGCGCACATCGAGGCGCACAGCAGCAAGCACAGCGAGGCCGTCGTCACCGACAGCTACGAGAACGCCATGCGGTTCACGTCCGAGGTCGACGCGGCCGTCGTCTACGTGAACGCCAGCACGCAGTTCACCGACGGCGCCCAGTTCGGGCTCGGCGCCGAGATCGGCATTTCCACGCAGAAGATGCACGCCCGCGGGCCCATGGGGCTCGTCGAGCTCACCAGCTACAAGTGGATGGTCCTTGGCGCGGGCCACGTCCGGCCCGCATGAGCGGACCGACCCTGCTGTTCCCTCACTACCAGACCTACCGGGAGGACCGAACGTGATCAGCTTCGACCGCGAGGTGCGCACGCCTCACTCCGAGTCGTACACGGTGCTGGACGACGGCGAGATCGTGGGGCGCGTGGACCTGCACATTCAGGGCCCCAATATCCACGCCACGCTGTGCACTACCGCGGACGCCAGCGACGACCGCGTGCGCGAGCTCATCGATGCCGTCGACGAGCAGCTCGCGATGACGGCCGACCCCTTCCGCGAGGACTTCATCGTGACGGTCTGGAAAGGCGTCCCTGCCGGCGTCTATGGCGACGCCGAAGCCGGCGACGACACCATCAGTCTCGGGGAGATCGGCCAGACCTAGCCGCCCGCCGCCTCGTGCGAGCCTTTGGGCACTGTCTCGGAGGGCTCGGGAAGCCTGCCCTCCTTCGCGAGCTTCAGGTAATGCTTCTGGCGCTCTTCTAATTTGAGGGCAGTCTCGTGTGAGAGCAGATGCTCGCCGTCCTCGGCCACGATGACGGGGAACTCTTCGCGCCAGACCGACTCGCCCTCACGATAGACCCGGAGCCGCTCCGTGATGACCTGCTCAGGCATCTCGTCCCCCACGGCCCAGACGGAACGCTGTCACGATCCGCATTGGGCTTGCTTCGTAGTTTATTCGAACCTCAAACGCATTGCCGTCGGAAGTCATGCACGTGATCCGGCAGACTGCGCCCTCCCCGTCCACTCCGCGGTCATCCCCAACCAGCTCAGGCGCGTCGTGAGCGAGCCCGTAGACGATTTCCGAGTACCAGGGCCGGTCGGGTGCGCCCTGGCGCTCCTCGCCGTAGTGCCGTGTAAGACGCAGATCTCCACTCTTCGCTGCGGCCACGATCGCTTCCAGGTCGGCCGGCATGGGTGGGATGGGGCGTCAGGGAAGGCGGACGAGGCCGGAGGCGCTTACCTCGAACAGGGCTGAGGCCGCACGGTCGGTGGCCTCGAAGGCGGGCTGCGGGTACACGCCGATGAAGAGCACGCCCAGCAGCAGCAGTCCCGCCAGCGCGCCCAGCAGGGGCGCGGGCCGGAACCGCGTCTGCCCTTCGGGCGGATCGAACAGGTACATCTGTCGCATGATCATGAGGTAGTAGTAGAGGCTTACGAAGCTGTTCGCCGCTGCCAGGCCCACCAACCACAGCAGCCCGTCCGTCGTGCTCGCCTGGAACAGCAGCAGCTTGGTCGCGAAGCCCGCGAAGAACGGTAACCCCGCGAACGAGAAGAGCGAGGCCGTGATCACGAGCGCCAGGAAGGGTTGTGTCTCGGCCAGGCCCCGCAGCCCCGCGATGCTGTCGTCGCCCGTGCGGTTGTAGTGCGCCGTCAGCGCCGTGAACAGCGCCAGTGTCGAGACCGTGTAGCCGACGATGTGCAGGAGCAGCGCGCTCGAGGCGCTCTCCGCCGTGGCCGCGTCCCCGTAGCCGATCGCGGCGATGGCCACGAGCATGTAGCCCACCTGCCCGATCGAGCTGTAGGCGACCAGCCGCTTCAGGTTCGATTGCTGGATGGCGAGGAGGTTGCCCGCCGTCATCGTGATCGCCGCCAGGGCCGCGATCACGGCCCGCCACTCCACCGCGTCCACCACCAGCGCCCCCGTGAAGAGTCGCAGGATGAGGGCGAAGCCCGCCGCCTTCGAGGCCGTCGAGAGGAACGCCGTGATCGGCAGCGGCGCGCCCTGGTAGGCGTCGGGCGCCCACATGTGGAACGGCGCCGCCGATACCTTGAAGCCGACGCCGGCCACGATCAGCATGATGCCCACGACCGTTGCCGCGTCGGTACCGCCTTCGCGTGCCGCCAGCGCCTCGGCGATGCCCTCGTACGAGGTCGTGCCCGTGACGCCGTAGATGAGGCTGATGCCGTAGAGGAGCATGGCGCTGGAGAAGGCGCCCAGCAGGATGTACTTCAGGCTGGCCTCGTTGCTGAGGCGGTCGCGCTTCAGGTAGCCGACCAGGATGTAGAGCGAGAAGCTCATCAGCTCGAGGGAGATGTAGGCCGTCAGCAATTCGCGCGAGGCGGCCATCAGCACCATGCCCGTGCCGGCGACGAGCAGGAGGCCGTAGTACTCGCCCGCGGTGCTCGTGCGGTCGCGCATGTAGTGCGCCGAGATGAGCGCGATCGCCATCACGATGCCCGCCGCGAGGATGCGGAAGTACGTGGTGAAGTCGTCGGCGAGGAGCACGCCCTCGAAGTCGCCGGCCGTGTCGCCGATGTAGGGGATGGCCGCGACCAGCCAGCCGAGCGCGCCAGCCGCCGTCGCGTAGGCGAGGTAGTCCTTCCGGATCTTCGGCCAGATCAGCTCCGTCGCGAGGATGGCGATCGCCCCCGCAATGGCGATGTACTCGGGGATGAACAGGGTGAAGTCGCGCATCAGCTAATCACCCCCGGAAGGCTCGTGACCGTGTTCGCCAGGCGATCGGTGAAGGGCGACCACCAGAGGCCCATCGCCAGCATGGAGAGGATGAGGAGCACCGCCGAGATCGTCTCGATGGGCGAGAGATCTTTCAGGTCCTTCCAGCGCGGGTTGAGCGGTCCGAAGAAGACGACGCCGAACATGCGCAGCATGTAGGCCGCCGCGATCGCCGCCGCGAGAATGGCTAACCCGCCGAAGACCGGATACGTCTTGAAGGCGCCCACGAAGATGTGGAACTCCGCCGTAAAGCCCGAGAGGCCGGGTAAGCCCACGTTCGCGAGGCCCGCCATCACGTAGGCGATCACCCATAAGGGCATCACCTTCGCGACACCGCCGAAGTCGCTCAGGTCGCGCGTGTGCGCCTGGTCGTAGAGCGCCCCGATGAGGAGGAAGACGAGGGCCGTCATCACGCCGTGGCTGAACATCTGCAGGGCGGCGCCGCTGACGCCGACCTCGTGCAGGGTCGCCAGGCCGATGAGCACGTAGCCCATGTGGCTCACCGAGCTGTAGCCGCTGATCAGCTTGAAGTCCCGCTGCGTGAGCGCCGCGATCGCGCCGTAGAGCGCGCCGATCGTGCCCAGCACCAGCAGCGCCGGCATCCAGAACTCCGCGCCCTCGGGCAGGATCTGGATGCCGAGCCGGATGATGCCGAAGGCGCCCAGCTTCATCAGCACGCCCGCGTGCACCATCGAGACCGAGGTGGGCGCCGACATGTGCCCGTCGGGCGACCACGTGTGCAGCGGCCAGAGGCCGGCCAGCACCCCGCAGCCCACGGCGAAGAAGGGGAAGATGATCTTCTGCATCTCCGGGCTGAAGGCGCCGTTCTGCCCCGCTTCCCAGAGCGTGGGCAGGTCGAAGGTGCCGAGGCCCGCCTCGTGCACGACCGCGAAGATGCCGATCCAGATGCCGACCGAGCCGCCGACCAGCATCAGCGTCAGTTTCATCGCGCCGTATTCCTTGCGCGTCGAGCCCCAGATGCCGATGAGCATGTAGAGCGGCACCACCGCCAGCTCGTAGAAGAAGAAGAAGAAGAACAGGTCCAGCGCGAAGAACGTCCCGTAGACGCCCGCGATCAGGATCCAGAAGAGGATGAAGAAGTCTTTCGCGCGGTATTCCAGCTTCCACGCGACGAGCGTGCCCGCGAAGGCCACCACGCCCGTGAGCAGGGTCATCAGCGCGGAGATGCCGTCGACGCCCAGGTGCAGGGAGATGCCGTTCTCGCCGAGGAAGCCGACGTTCTCGATCCAGGCCCAGCGGAGCTGCATCTGCAACACGTCGCCGCCTGCCTGATAGGCGAGGAAGACGTAGACGGAGAGCCCCAGCAGGATCGCGCCGATGACGGCCGAGAAGTAGCGAGCCACCATCTTCTGCGAGCCCGGCACGAACAGCAGCACGCCCGCCGCCAGCAGCGGCAGCGCGAGCGCGGTTACCAGCACGTAGCCCTGCGCGGTATCCATGCCCTAGCTCCCGACCGCCAGGCTGAGGAGCGTGAGGGCCACAACGCCCGCCGCGATCGCCATTGCGTAGTTCGGCACACGCCCGGTCTGCAGGTGCTTCAGCAGGAAGCCCGTGTAGCCCGTCAGCGTCGCCGAACCGTCGACGCCCGTGTCGTTCACGGCGAAGCGGTCGAACCAGCTCACGAGGTAGCTGAAGCCCAGTACCACGCGATCGATGAGGAACTGGTACAGGTCATCGAAGTAGAACTTGCGCTGCACCATCTCGTAGACCTTCGGCTGCCACTCGGCTATCACCGTCGAGCGGTCCAGGCGGCCGTTCCAGTAGAACCAGGCGCCCCCGAAGGTGCCGATTACGAACAGCGCCGTGGAGAGGCCAACGAGGCCCCAGTCCACATGGAACACGGCCGGATAGTGCAGGAACACGAACTCGCTGAAGCCGCCGGGGAAGCCGAAGGCGCTGCCGAAGTCGTGGAAGATGAAGAAGCCCGCCACGATCGACATGAACGCGAGGAAGACGAGCGGCAGCGTCATGACGGGGCCCGTTTCGCGCGCGTGGCTCGCGACCTCCTCGTCCTGCGGCTTGCCCAGGAAAGTGCGGACGAAGAGCCGCGCCGTATAGAACGCCGTCATGATCGCGGCGATCGAGATGAGGAAGAAGAAGAAGGTGCCCTGGCCCTCAACCGCGTGCAGGATCTCGTCCTTGCTCCAGAAGCCCGCCAGCGGGAACAGCCCCGCCAGGGCCAGCGAGCCTATGAGGAAGGTGCCCGCGGTGATGGGCATCTTCCGCCATAACCCTCCCAGCTGGC
This sequence comes from Dehalococcoidia bacterium, assembly GCA_009841435.1. Taxonomy (GTDB): domain Bacteria; phylum Chloroflexota; class Dehalococcoidia; order Tepidiformales; family Tepidiformaceae; genus UBA2991. The sequence continues at coordinate 20,657 of VXLW01000014.1, forward strand.
TCATCTCCTGGTGGTGGTGCGTGCCGATGATGACGGACCCCGCCCCCAGGAAGAGCAGCGCCTTGAAGAAGGCGTGCGTGAACAGGTGGAACATGCCGGCGCTCGCGTACCCCGCCCCGAGGGCGACGAACATGAACCCCAGCTGGCTCACCGTGGAGTAGGCGAGCACCTTCTTGATGTCCGTTTGCGCGAAGGCCACCACCCCGCTGAACAGCGCCGTCAGCAGCCCGATGACCAGGACGACGTCGAGCGCGCCGGCCGCCTCGAACACGGGCAGCAGGCGCGCCACCAGGTAGACGCCCGCCACCACCATCGTGGCCGCGTGGATGAGGGCGCTGACCGGCGTCGGGCCCTCCATGGCGTCGGGCAGCCAGACGTGGAAGGGCAGTTGCGCGCTCTTCCCCATCGCCCCCAGCAGGATGAACATCATCGTCACGAAGAGGCGGGTATCGCCGATGGCGCCCTCCTCCACGTAGTGGATGATGTCGAGGATGTTGAAGGTCCCCGTCGCTTCCCAGAACAGGATGATGCCGATGAGCAGACCGACGTCGCCCACGCGCGTCGTGATGAACGCCTTCTTCGCCGCCTCCACCGCCGAGCGCCGCTCCCAGTAGTGCCCGATGAGCAGGAACGAGCTCAGGCCCACCAGCTCCCAGGCCACGTAGAGCAGGAGCAGGTTGTCGGCCAGCACGAGCATCAGCATCGAGGCGACGAACAGCTGGAGGACGGCGAAGTACCACCAGTAGCGCGGCTCACCCTTCATGTAGCCGACGGAGAAGATGTTCACCATCAGCGCCACCGTCGTGATGACGGCCAGCATCACGATCGTGATCTGGTCCACGGCGATGCCCATGCGCAGGTGGAAGTCGCCGATCGCCGTCCACTCGATGCTGTTCAGGACGGGCCAGGCGGCCTCTCCGAGGTTGAGGAAGTTCGCCAGCACGGCGAAGAAGAGGGCGAAGATGCTGGTCGCGCAGAGCACCGCCAGCCAGTCGCCCTGGCGCGGGAGGTTGCGGCCGAAAGCCGCCATCACGATGAAGGCGATGCCGGGAACGGCCGCCAGGATCCAGGCGTGCTCAGCCATGCACCGCTCCCCCTACCACCGCATCGTGGCCGCCTCGTCCACGTTGGCGGTCGAACGGTTGCGGAAGAGCCGGATGACGATGGCGAGCGCCAGGCCAACCTCGGCGGCGGCCACGGCGATGACGAAGACGGCGAAGATGATGCCCGTCGCCTTGTCGGGGTCGAGGTAGGCGGAGAACGCCACGAAGTTCAGGCTGACCGCGTTCAGCATCAGCTCCACGCTCATCAGCACCAGCACCGCGTTGCGGCGCGCCAGCACGCCGTAGACGCCGAGCGAGAAGATGATCCCGCTGAGGACCAGGTAGTTCTCCATCGGAACCACTAGTCTTCGTCCTCCTGCCGGGCGATGACGATCGCGCCGATGAAGGCGACCAGCAGCAATGCGGCCATGATCATGAAGGGCGCCCCGAAGTTCTGGAACAGCTGCTCACCGATGTTCTCGATCGAGACCGCCACGGCGTTCTGGCCGAGGTCCCCGGGCCAGGCCGTGGAGACGGCCACGCCGATGAGCGTCGCCATTAGCCCCGCCGCCACCAGCGCCCCGAAGGGCGCCTGCACGCCCGTCGTCGGCTCGGGCCTGCCCGCGATGCCCATGCGCGTCAGCATTAAGGCCAGCAGGATCAGGACCGTCACCGCCCCGCCGTAGATGAGGAACTGCACGAGCGCGATGAACTCGATCGTGAGGAAGAGGTACATCGCCCCCACGCCCGCCAGGCTGAGGATGAGGAAGATGGCCGAGTGGATAACCGTGCGCGCGAACACCACCCCGGCCGAAACCGCCACGATGGCGACCGCGAAGATCCACCACAGGACTTCCGTGGTCACGCGCTGCCGCCCCCTCCGCTGTCCTCAGCGGTCGGCAGCGTACCGCCGAGCTCGGTAATGGTCGCGACGATGTCCTCGGGGATGGGCTCGCCCTTCTCGACGTGCTCGCGTGCGGTGCGCTCGGCCTTCATGCGGCGGGCGCGCAGCTTGCGCGGCGAGTTCGGGTCGCCCTGCGCGCCGGCAGCCGGGGCGGCGGCGGGAGCCGCAGCCGGGGCCGCGCCCGCGGGCGCCGGGTCGTTCCCGGTGATCTCCTTGTAGAGCGCGCTCTCGGTGTCGTTCAGCGTCTGCAGGAGCTCCGCCGGCACCTCTTCGCCCTTCTCGATGTGCTCGCGGGCGCCGCGCTCGGCCTTCATGCGGCGGGCGCGGACCTTGCGCGGCGAGTTCGGGTCGCCGACGTCGCCCGCGGGGGCGGCTGCCGCCGCCGGCGCCGCTGTGGCTGCCGCCGGCGCGGGCGTGCCGATGGGCGGCACGGGCTCACCCGTAATCTCCGTGTACATCTCGCTGGCGTAGCGCCGCAGCGAGGCGATCGTCTCAGCGCTCACCTCACCCGCTTCCCGCTCGGCGCGGGCTTCGCGCTCCGCCTTCATGCGGCGGGCGCGCAGCTTGCGCGGCGAGAGCGAGGCGACCTCGTCGTCCTCGGCGGTGGCGCCCGCGGCGGCCGTCGCCGCCTGCGCCTGCACCTCCGGCTCGCGCTCCTGGATGGCCGCGCCCAGCCCCTGCGCGATGCGCTCGGTCTGCGCTTCCTGCGCCTCCGGCCGCGCCCCGGCGAAGCCGATGGCGGGCGGCTCCTCGCCCTCGGCCAGGGCGGCGTTCGTCTCGATGTTGTCCAGCGGGCGGAAGGGGTTGGGCAGCCTGCCGCTCTTGCTCGCCTCCAGCAGGTCCTCGATGTCCTTGTGCAGGTCGCGGCGGTCGTAGGCCGAGTGCTCGTGCCCCTCCCAGGTGTTGTCCATCGCGATCGCTTCGAAGGGGCAGACCTCGATGCAGATGTTGCAGCGCATGCAGCGCGCGTAGTCGATCCAGAACTTCTCGATGATTTTGCGGCGGTCGCTCGTGCCTTCGGGGTGCTTCGGGTTGTCGTGCATCACCGCCGTCATGCAGTCGACCGGGCAGTTCCGCACGCAGATGTTGCAGCCCGTGCAGAAGGGCTCGTCGTGGTCGAAGTCCCACGTCAGCACGGGGAAGCTGCGCTGGCGCTCGGAGAGCTCGTGCTTCTCGTCCGGGTACTGGATGGTCACCGGACGCCGCGTGAACGTCGAGAAGGTGGTCGCGAGGCCTTTCAGAATGCCGATCATGGGTTGGGAACCTCAGCGTGCTTGTAGCTCCCCACGAGATTCTTCGTGGAGGGCTTGCGGGCGGCCCGGAGATAGATGCCGCCCAGGAACAGGATCGCCCCCACCCAGTTGACCGCCGCCAGGATCGGCTCCGGCCAGTCGTAGTAGAGGAAGAGGCCGTTCACCAGCAGGAGGGCGAAGCTCACCTCGATGAGCGCCTTCCAGCAGAAGCTCATGAGCTGGTCCATGCGCAGCCGCGGCAGCGTGGCCCGCACCCAGAAGATGAGCATGATCATGATGAGGCTCTTGATCAGCGTCAGGACCAGCTGCCAGCCCCAGCCCCAGTCCTCGCCGAAGGGGAACGCCCAGCCGCCCAGGAAGATGGCCGACCCGAAGATGCTGAACGCCCACAGCGAGGCGTACTCGGCCAGTTGGAACATGCTCCAGCGGATGCCCGAGTACTCCACGAAATAGCCGCCCACGATCTCCGACTCCGCCACGGGAATGTCGAAAGGCGCCCGGTGCAGCTCCGAGAGCATGGCCGTGAAGAAGATGACGAATGCCAGCGGCTGGATGAGGATGAACGGCCGCGAGTCCTGCATCCCCACGATCGCGTTCAGGTCGAGCGTGCCCGCCACCATGGCAACCGCGAGCAGGGCCACCACCAGCGGGATCTCGTAGCTGATCATCTGCGCGGCGGCGCGTACGCCCCCGAGCAGCGCGTACTTGTTGCCCGAGCCCAGCCCGGCCATCAGCACGCCCACGATGTTCAGCCCCAGCACGGCGAACACGAAGAACATGCCCAGCGCCAGGTTGCGCACGCCCCAGTCCTGCGCGAAGGGCAGCGCCACCAGCACCAGGAAGACGGGGATGAACGTCAGGTACGGCGCGAACTCGAACACCCAGCGGTCGGCGTTGCGGGGGCGCACGTCCTCTTTGATCAGCAGCTTGATCGCGTCGGCGAACCCCTGCAGCAGGCCAATCGGACCCGTCCGCGTCGGGCCCAGCCGCATCTGGAAGCGCGCCACCACCTTGCGCTCGCCGTACGTCAGGTAGACGACGACGAGCGTCATCACGAGCACGACGATGACGATGCGGATGATCGCGTCGAGCCAGCTCAGCCCGAAGAACGGATCGGCGAAGGGGAACTCGCTCACTTGTCCACCTCGCCCAGCACGATGTCGAGCGACCCGAGGATGATGATGGCGTCGGCCACGTAGCTGCCGACCACCAGCTCCGTCAGGGCGGAGAGGTTGCAGAAAGAGGGGGAGCGCAGCTTGGCGCGGTACGGATTGGTGCCGCCCTGGGCCATCAGGTAGACGCCGTACTCGCCCTTCGTGCCTTCCGTCGGCATGTACAGCTCGCCGTCGTTGATGCGAAGCGTCTTCGGCAGCTTCGGCGCGAGCACGCGCCCCTCGGGCATCTGCTCGAGGCACTGCTCGATGATGCGCACGCTCTGGTAGCACTCCGCCAGGCGCACATGGAAGCGGTCGAACACGTCGCCCTGCACGCCCACCGGAATCTCGAAGTCGAGCTTCGGGTAGACGCTGTAGGGCTCCGCCTTGCGGATGTCCCAGGGAACGCCCGTGGCCCGCAGCATCGGACCGGTGAAGCCCCACGCGATCGCCTGCTCCGGCGTGACCGGCGTGAGCCCGCGGCAGCGCTCGACGAACACCTCGTTGCCCGTCAGCAGGCCGTCCATGTCCTCGAGGCCCTGCTTGATCGAGCCGAGCACCCAGCGGCAGCGCGACTCGAAGTTGTCGGGCAGGTCCATCGTCACCCCGCCGATGCGGAAGTAGGTGGGGAACATGCGGTCCCCCGCCACCTCCTCGAACAGGTCGTAGATGCGCTCCCGCTCGCGCCAGGCGTACACGAAGCTCGTGCCGAACGAGCCCACGTCCGCCCCGAACGCGCCCAGGAACATGAAGTGTGAGTTGATGCGCGAGAGTTCCATCATGATCACGCGGATGTAGTCCGCGCGCTCCGGAACCTCGATGCCGGCCAGCCGCTCGACCGCCATCGTGTAGGCGCCCTCGCAGCACATCCCCGCGAGGTAGTCCGTGCGGTCCCACCAGCCCATTGCCTGGCGGTAGTCGGCGTTCTCGGAGAGCTTCTCCAGCCCCCGGTGCAGGTACCCGATGTACGGCTCGCAGCCGACCACGAGCTCGCCGTCGACGGTCAGCACCATGCGGAACACGCCGTGCGTGGCCGGGTGCTGCGGCCCGACGTTGACGGTCATGTCGACCGTGTCGAGATCGCCTTCGGCGGTGGTCACGCGCTCCTCGGGCCAGACCGACATCTAGACCTCCACCCCGGGCGGGCCGTCTTCGATGCCCTGCAGGATCTCGGCCTTCTGCAGCGGGTGCGCCTTGCGCAGGGGATGGATGCGGAGGTCCTCCTCCAGCAGCAGGTTGCGCGGGTCGGGATGCCCCGTGAATACGAGCCCCACCATCTCCGCCGCCTCCCGCTCGTGCCAGTTCGCCGCCGGGTAGAGCCCGGTCAGCGACGGCAGCTCGCAGCTCGGGATGGGCGCAGGCACCGTGATCTGGAGGGCGTGGCCGTGGGGGAAGGAGTAGAGCTGGTACTTCGCCTCGAGCCCCGCCTCTTCCATGTCCAGCGCGACGATGTTGCGCAGCAGGTCGAAGGAGAGCTCGGCGTCGTCGCGCAGGCCGGTCACGAGCGCGAGGAAGTGCTCGGGCGCGACCCGCAGGTCGGCGTACGTCTTCGTCTCGGAGGCCTCGAAGGGGATGTCCGGCAGCCGCTCCCGTACGAGCGCCGCAATCTCCGGCTCGCCGATGACCGGTTCCGAACTCACCCGACCATCCTCTTCTCTTCCATGATCTTCTCCTGCAGCCGCAGGAAGCCGTCCAGCAGCGACTCAGGACGGGGCGGGCAGCCCGGCACGTACACGTCCACCGGGATGATCTTGTCGACGCCCTGGAGCACGCGGTCGTACTCCGTGTAGGGCCCGCCGTTGGTCGCGCAGGCGCCCATGGAGATGACGTACTTCGGGTTCGGCATCTGCTCGTAGAGCAGCTTGATCGCCGGCGCCATCTTCTTCGTGACCGTGCCCGAGACCACCATCACGTCGCTCTGGCGGGGGCTGGGCCAGGGCACGATGCCGAAGCGGTCGAGGTCGTGGTTCGCCATGAAGGTGCCGATCATCTCGATCGCGCAGCAGGCCAGCCCGAAGGTCATCGGCCAGAGTGAGCTCTTGCGGCTCATCGCCAGCACCGTGTCGACGCCCGTCTGCAGGATGCCCGGCATCACGATGCGGTAGGCCGCGGTCTGCTCCGGCAGGTCGACGGGCGTCAGGCGCTCCGCCTCGTTCCCAAAATCGGGCACGTAGGCCGGCATCGCCGGTCCGTCAGCGGGGGTGGTCGCTTCGTCGCTCATTTCCACTCCAGCACGCCGCGCCGCCAGGCGTACAGCAGCCCGGCGCTCAGCACCACGATGAAGACGAACATGTACCAGAAGGCGTAGACCGGCAGGTCGAAGAAGACGACCGCCCAGGGGAAGATGAAGATCGTCTCCACATCGAAGATGAGGAACATGATCGCGAAGATGTAGTAGCGGACGTGGACCTGCGCCCAGTTGCGGCCGATCGGGAGCATCCCGCACTCGTAGGAGACGCCCTTGCCGCGCTCCCTGGCGAAGGGTCCGAGCAGCCGCGCCCCAATGAGGGCGGTGAAGACGAGGATGAAGCCCGCGACCGTCGCGATAAGGACGGCGGACCATTCGTCGTAAAAGCTCATGGCCTCGCTTTCGCCGTCGAGCGCCGGGAGGGCGCTGCGGGCCGCGCAAGAACGACCGCCAAGGCCGCCCCCGAGACCCTTGTGATTTGCGCCACAAAGATAAGCGCGAGGGGTGGGGGCAGCAAGCCGAGACGGGTGTTGGAGATGGGTTTGCGGGTCAAGAGAAGTGCGACGGGCTCACCGGACACGGGGTCGGATCGCAGAAGGCATGACATGACAGGGCTCTAATCGACGTGACATGCCGCAGCACAACCTGGCATGGGCATACCAGTGGGGGAAGGAGAGTCACGCTGGTCTGCTGCCCTCGCGCAGGTGCGATAGCCTTGCCCACTCGGCTGGGAGCTCCCGGGGCCAAGGAGGTCAACCTTCATGATGCGCTGGGGTGATGTGACCATTCCGGCCATAGGACCGGTTCTGTTCGTCGTGGCGATGGCAGCTCTGGTACTGGTGCCCATCGGGCTGCGCTGCGCCAGCGAGAAGGATGACTTGGTCGCGGCGGGACCGGAAGTTGTGTGGGAGTGGTTGCGGGGAGAGGGCACCATCCGCCTCACGTCGCCCGGCGACGTGAACGTGCGTCTGGTGGCCGCCGACGCCTGGGACGCGAACGAGGGTGTACGGGACGTTGACGCAGTATGGGTCGTCCGCGCACTGTCGCCTGGAACGGCGGCGATCGGCGTGCTCACATGCCGGCGCGCCTCGTGGGAGGGTCCGTGCCTGGGGCCGCTGAGAATCGACCACGTCGTCGGGGAGGGCGAGGAGGCAGGGAAGCATCGCGAGATCCTGCGGGCAATCGCCGCGTCTTACGAGTGGGAGCCAGAGTAGTGAGCCGGCGTGCCCCTAAACACCTGTCCCAGGCGGGCTCTCCCCCACATGCTGGTACGCCGGCCACTGGTACCCTGCCCTCGTGAACGCCGCCGCCCCCTACCTCGACGCCCTTGCCGGCATGGCTCCCCTCGTCGCTGACGAGGCGGAGCGCTCCGAGCGCGAGGCGCGCACGACCCCGCCCGTCGCCGAGGGCATCGTAGATGCGGGCCTGTACCGGCTATACCTGCCGCGCTCGCTCGGCGCCCCCGAACTCGACGTGCCGCCTGCCCTCGAGGTGTTCGAGGCTGCCTCCCGCATCGACGGCTCCTTCGGCTGGGCCGTGACCATCGGCTCGGGCGGCGGGCTCTTCGCGGGCGCCCTCGAACCCGCCACGGCTGCCGAGATCTTTGGGCCGAGGGAGGCCCTCATCGCCGGCTCCGGGAAGCCCGGCGGGATGGCCAAGCCGGTCGACAGCGGCTACCTCGCCGGCGGACGCTGGAACTTCGCCAGTGGCGCCCACCACGCCACCTTCTTCACCGCCAACTGCTTCCTCGAAGACGAACGGCCCGCGGACGGCGGCGACGGACCCGTTATCCGCGCCATGGCCTTCCCGGCCGACGAGGTGGAGGTCGTCGAGACCTGGGACCCCGCCGGCATGCGCGGGACCGGCAGCCACGACTTCCGCGTCGAGAGCAGCCTCGTGCCCCTGCGTCGCACCTTCGGCGTCTTCGACGAATGGCCCTACGAGCGCGGCCCCCTCTACCAGTACCCCTTCAACCACCACGCGGAGACGTCCTTCGCGGCGGTCGCGCTGGGCATCGGACGGCACGCCATCGACGAGTTCCAGGAGCTCGCGTCACGCCCCTCCCTCTATACAGGGGAGCCGCTGGGCGACCGTCAGGGCGCGCGTGTGCGCCTCGGCGAGGCGGAGGCGCTCGTGAGCGCCGCCCGCGCCTGGTTCTTCGAGGTCGCCCGGTCGAGCTGGGACACCGTCGGCGGGGGCGACGCCCTGGAGCCCGAGGAGGCCGCGCGCGTCTCGCTGGCCTCCATCCACGCCGCTACCAGCGCCGCCCGCGCCGCGACGCTCCTCTTCGAGGCGGGCGGCTCGGCCTCCCTCGACGCCGGCTCGCCCCTCGCCCGCGCCTGGCGCGACGTGCACGCCCTCTCCAAGCACGTGGCCGTGTCGCCGCTAGGCTACGAGGCCGCCGCCGCGGGGTTGCTCGACACCGACGAGTAGCTGGCTTCCGGGCCGTCCGGCGGCCCGTGCCTGCGCGCCTCCCGCAGGATGAACGTGCCGCAGATGAACACCAGCGCCGCCGTCGTGGGCCACCCGAACAGGCGGCCGTAGACGAGGTACTCCCCGATGGAGAGGTTGAGCAGCATCCACGTCAGGACGAGCGCCTTAACCGCCTCGTAGCCCGCCCAGACCAGCGTCACCTTCACGAAGATGGGCGCGTTCACGGGCAAGTTTCCGACCATCCGCGGCGAAATCTCGCGACCGATGGCCCCGATCAGCGGCCACCCTCGCCAGAGCGTCCACGCGTAGAGCGGCAGGATGAGCGCGTCGCCGACCGGCCCTGCGGCGAGGTATGCCTTCTCGCTCGTCAGCAGGATGCCCGCCAGCGCCGACCCCGCCGTGATGAGGTACCCGTAGATCGCGATCAGACGCAGCAGCGGTGTCTCCCGCGTCAGCAGGAAGACGACCGTAACCGCCGCGAACCCGCCCCCGATGGCGACTTCCGCCGGCGCGACCTTTGTGAGCCCGTAGAAGAGAAGGACCGGCAGCATCGTCAGGAAGACGCGGGGGTTGGGCTGCCACTCGACCGGAAGTCGCCTCAGCAGGGGCACGCCGGCGTACCAGCCGGAGGGGTTGCCCTCGGTAGCCCTGCCGCGAACGCTGAGCGCCGTCATGACCCTGACATCCTCGCATCGTCTCGGGTGATTTCCCGTAAACCCGCGAGGTGCTCCGCCGCCAGCCCCGCGTACCTTCCCGGGTTGTTCTCGACCCACTCCTGCGAGGGCGTTCCCTCAATGGAACGCTTCACCTCGGCGGGCGTCCCCGCCGCTAGCATCCCCGCCGGGATCTCGGTGTCCGGCAATACCACCGACCCCGCTGCCACCAGCGCCCCCTCCCCGACCACCGCCCCGTCGAGCACCTGCGCCCCGTTCGCAATGAGCGCCCGCGCCCCGATCGTCGCCCCGTGGATGACGGCGTTATGCGCGACCGAGGCCTCCTCCCCGACGAGCGCAGGCGCGGTCGCCCGCCCATGCACGACCGCCCCGTCCTGGATGTTTGCCCCCGCCCCGATGACCGCGTAGGAGGTATCGCCCCGCACCACCGCCCCGTACCAGACCGACGCCCCCGCCTCGATGCGCACGTCCCCCACCACCGTCGCTGTGGGCGCGATGAAGGCGCTCTCGTGGATCACGGGAACCTTCTCGCCCACGGCGTACACCGGCATCCGTTCCCTCCAACAGACGAGCGCGTATCCTAGCCCCTCGCGCGCCCGCCGCGAGCGGTGCGCCGGAGGTACCTACTCATGGAAGTCGATTCCTTCGCGGACATCGCCGAGCCGTTCAACGACCGCGTCAACCGCCTCGTCTGGTGCACCGTCACCACCATTGACCGCAAGGGACGCCCCCGCTCCCGCATCCTCCACCCCGTCTGGGAAGGCTCGACCGGCTGGATCGCCACCGGTCGCACGTCCCTCAAGTCGAAGCACATCGCGGACAACCCCTACGTCTCCGTCACCTATTTCGACCTCCCCGCCGGCAACCCCCTCGGCCAGCAGCAGATCTACGCCGAGTGCAAGGCCGAGTGGGACGACGACCCCGCTGAGAAGCAGCGCGTCTGGGACCTCATCAAGAACGCACCCCCGCCCGTCGGCTACGACCCCGCCATGTTCTTTCAGTCCGTCGAGAATCCCGAGTTCGGCGCGCTCAAGCTCACCCCCTGGCGGGTCGAACTCTCGGCCCTGAGCGACCTGATGACCGGCGCGGAGCCGAAGATCTGGCGCCAGGACGCCTAGCGACTCGCTGAGCCGCCGCCGGAAGGCCCGAGGCCCCATGGACGAGATCGTTCCTGCCGAGCTTGAGGAGTACGCGGCCGGCAGCACGACTCCCGAGCCGCCCCTCCTCCAGGAGGTCGCCCGCAAGACCGAGGCGCTCGGCGAACGCGCGCGCATGCTCACGGGACGGCTCGAGGGCCGGCTCCTGAACTTCCTCGTCGGCCTCCTCCAGCCCCGACAGGTCCTCGAGATCGGCTGCTTCACCGGCTACTCCGCCCTCTCCATGGCCGAGGCGCTGCCCGAGGGCGGCACGCTCTACACCTGCGAGATCAGCCGCGAGCACGCCGACATCGCCCAGGCCAATTTCGACCGCAGCCCCGTCGGCGACCGCATCGAGCTTCGCTTCGGCCCCGCCCTCGAAACCATCGCAGAGCTCGACGGCCCCTTCGGCTTCGTCTTCGTCGATGCCGACAAGGCCAACTACCCCGCCTACTACGAGGCCGTCCTCCCGAAGATCGCCGAGGGCGGCCTCATCGCCTTCGACAACGTCCTCTGGTCGGGCCGCGTCCTCGACGACGCCGACCAGACCGCCGATACGAAGGCCATCCGCGCCCTCAACGACCAGCTCGCCCGCGACGACCGCGTCGAGGTGGTCATGCTCACCGTCCGCGACGGCCTGACACTTGTCCGTCGCCGGGCCAGCCACTGACCGCAAAACGGCCTAAGCTAGCAGCACGAGATATGAGAGAGCCGCCCCCGCCGGCGGAGGAGCGAGTCATGAGCGAAAACGGAGCGAGCGAGCGCGGAACCTGGACGGTCAAGGCCGGCCTGGCGCAGATGCTCAAGGGCGGCGTCATCATGGACGTGGTCTCGCCCGAGCATGCCCGCATCGCCGAGGAAGCCGGCGCCTGCGCCGTCATGGCCCTCGAGCGCGTCCCCGCCGACATCCGCAAGGACGGCGGCGTCGCCCGCATGAGCGATCCCGAGATCATCGTGCGCATCACCGAGGCCGTCAGCATCCCCGTCATGGCCAAGGCCCGCATCGGACACTTCGTGGAGGCCGGCGTCCTCCAGGCCCTTGGCGTCGACTACATCGACGAGTCCGAGGTGCTCACCCCCGCCGACGAGGCCCACCACATCAACAAGCACGAGTTCACCGTGCCCTTCGTCTGCGGCTGCCGCGACCTGGGCGAAGCCCTCCGCCGCATCGCCGAGGGCGCCGCCATGATCCGCACCAAGGGCGAAGCCGGCACGGGCGACATCGTCGAAGCCGTGCGCCACATGCGCGCCGTCCAGGACGAGATCCGCCGCCTCCGCAACCTCTCCGAGGATGAGGTTTATACCGCCGCCAAGAACCTCGGCGCGCCCGTCGAGCTCGTGCAGCGCGTCCGCGACGAGGGCCGCCTGCCCGTCGTCAACTTTGCCGCCGGCGGCGTCGCCACGCCCGCCGACGCCGCCCTGATGATGCGGCTCGGCGCCGACGGCGTGTTCGTCGGCTCCGGCATCTTCAAGTCGGAGAACCCGCCCGCCGTCGCCAACGCAATCGTCCAGGCCGTCACCCACTACGAGGACGACGAGCTGCTTGCGCAGGTCTCCCGCGGCCTCGGCGCCGCCATGCGCGGCCTCTCCGTGGCCTCCCTCCCCGAGGAAGAGGTCCTCGCCAAAAGGGGTTGGTAGGTCCCTACGCCGGTCTGCCGCGCAGCCGGTCCTTCCTTCCCGGCGTGGCCAGCAGGAAGGCGATGATCTCGCGCCAGTGGTGGCTCACGTAGTACTGACCGGCCAGCGCTGCTGCCGTCCCCACGCCGACGACCGCCCACTCGCCCGCGTTGATCGGGGAGAAGTCGAAGAAGTCGCGCAGCCACGGGGTGTACACCGTCAGGACGAGCAGGAACCCCAGCAGTCCACCGAGGAACAGCGTCATCACGGGGCGCGTCAGGCTGCGGAACGACGCTCCCTGGAAGCCCAGCACCTCGATCATGAAGCCGATGCTGGTGAACCCGATCACCAGCGACACCAGCGTCCGCGATTCCTCGACGCCCTGGTTGAACGCCCACTCCACGAAGACCTGCACGATCATCGCCACGATGGCCAGCGATATGCCGGCCGGCAGGGCGAAGCGCAGGACGTTCGTGAGGAAGTCCTTGCCGGCCTGGGGCGGCGGGATGCTGATCGAGATGAAGACCGCCGGGATGCCCAGCGCGAGCGTCGCCGTCAGCGACCCGTGCCGCGGCAGGAAGGGGAAGTCCAGGCCCAGCAGGCTCGTCGCGAAGATGAGGAGGTAGGCGTACACGCTCTTCGCCATGAAGAGCTTGCTCAGCCGGGCCGAGTTCCCCAGCACGAACGTCGCCTCCTGCGCCCCCCGGATGAGCGCCGAGAATGAGTCCCGCACCAGCACGATTCCCGCAACCCCCCGCGCCGTCGACGTGCCCGACTCCATTGCCACGGCGATGTCGGCCGCCCGCAGCGCGTGCACGTCGTTGGCCCCGTCCCCGACCATTGCCACGAAGCGCCCCTGCTCCCGCAAGACTTCGACGATGCGGCTCTTCTGCTGCGGCGAGATGCGCCCGAAGATGCTGTGCGACTCGACCGCTTCGGCGAACGCGTCCCCGGGGAGCCTGTCCAGGTCCGGCCCCGAGATCGCCCCGCCGGGCGTCACGATGCGGAGCTGCTGGAGCAGCGCCGCCACCGTCTGCGGGTTGTCCCCGCTGATGATCTTCGGCTCGATGCCGAGCTGTTCCATCAGCCGGAACGCTTCCTTCACCTCCGGACGCAGCACGTCCCCGATGGTGATCAGCGCGAGCGGTCGCACGTTCACGAGCGGCGCATCCGGGTCCGGCAGCGCTGTCACCTCCGCGAACGCCACGCCCCGCAGGCCCCGCGCGCTCGCCGACTCGTACGACGCCAGCAGCTCGTCTGCCTGCCCCACCGTGATCAGTGCCTCTGGCGCCCCCAGCACGAACGTCCGCCGTTCGGGCCCCGCCGACAGCTGTACCGCGCTCCAGCGCCGCGCCGAACTGAACGGCACCTGTGCGTCCGGAACCGCGGCGTTCTTCCCCCCCGCGAAGCGATCCGCCAGCGCCGAGGCAGTCTTGCTCTCGTCCGCCGTGGCCGACGCGAACGCCCCCAGCCACCCCTCCATCCCCGAGACACCGGTCGCCCACGTGACGCCCTGCACCGTGAGCCGGTTCGCCGTCAATGTGCCTGTCTTGTCGAGGCAGACGACGTCCGCGTAGTTGAGCGCCTCCACCGCCTGGATGTCCTGCACGATCGCCCCCGCCCGCGACACCCGCACCGCCCCCACCGCGAACGCCACCGTCATCCCCAGCAGCAGCCCCACCGGCACGACCGTCGTGACCGTCGCCGTTGTCGCCTTGAGCGACTCCGCGAGGCCCCGGTCGTCGACGCTGTACGAGATCAGTAGCGCCAGCGTCAGCACGATCGTTGCGCCGACGAGGACCCGCAGCAGGCGCCTCATGTGTATCTGGAGCGGTGTCATGCGGCGCACGAGCTGGCGTGCGTCCGACGTCAGCTTGAGCGCGTACGCCTCGTTCCCGACCCGCTCCGCCGTGTAGTAGAGGTCTCCCGCCACGCAGAACGACCCCGACAGCAGCTCGTCCCCCGGAGCCTTCCTGATTGAGTCCGCCTCGCCCGTCAGGAGCGACTCGTCGACTTCCGCCGCCCGCCCCGTCACCGGCCCGTCCGCCACTACCTGGTCCCCCGGCAGGAGGTGCACGACGTCCCCCCGCACGACCTCTTCCGCCGGAACCTCCCGCTCCTCGCCGCCCCGCACCACCCGCGCCCGCGGCGCCGTTAGCGCCACCAGCGACCGTAGCGTCCGTACCGCGTGCAGCTCCTGGTACGTCGAGACGACCACGTTCGCGAACACCACCACCCCCACGAACAGCCCGTCCCGGAACTCCCCCACCACCAGCAGCGCCACGATCATCACGAGCAGGACCACGTTGAAGAACGTGAGCGCGTTCGACCGCACCACGTCCCAGTCCGTGCGTTGCCGCGTCGTATCGACGTTCCCCTCGCCCGCCTCCAGCCGCCGCGCCGCCTCCGCCTCCGTCAGCCCCGTCCCCGGACCAAGTCCCTCGCTCACACCGACCGCCGCGCTCGCCATACCTTTAAGGGTAAGCGCTCGGGGCTGTTGGCTCCGATGGTGCTTGCAGAAAGTAACAATGGTGATAGCATACGGATGCGATGGCGCTCACCTTCAACTCGCGCGAAGCCGTCCAGAAGCTCCTTGGCCGCGGACTGCCCGAGCCCGCCGCCGACGGCATCGTCGAAGTCGTCGAGGACGCCACCAGCCCCCTCGTCACCCGCGACATCCTCCACGCCGAGCTCTACCGCGCCCTCTGGGTCTTCGGGACCGGGATGGTTGCCACCGTCGGCGTCATCGTTGGCGTGGCCGCCGCCCTCGACTGATGGCCGCCGGCGAAGTCGTCACCCCCGAGATCCTTCACGCCGAGTTCGCCGCGCTGCGTTGCGACATACGTGCAGAGTTCCAGGCATTCCGCGCCGACATGTACCGAGCCTTCTGGATCCAGGGTGCCGGCATCGTCACTGCCCTCGGCGTCATCGTCACCGTGACCAGCGCCCTCGACTAACCCCACCGACCCCGCACCAGCCGCACCGCCACCGTCACCCCGCTTGCCACCCCCAGCACGACCAGCGTCCAGTAGCAGCTGTAACTTATAGACATCTCCGAAGCCACGATACAATAGG
>VXLW01000043.1 GCA_009841435.1 Dehalococcoidia bacterium
TATACCACCACGCCCTGGGACGCCTCAGGCGGGCACGATCCGGATCTGGGAGCGGGGGGCGGAGCGGTCGCAGGTGGGGCAGTGGTAGACCACATCGACGCCGTGCCCGCAGCGGTGGTCGACGATGCTGAGGTCGTGGTCGGTGTGGCGTTCGCCCCAGGTCGCAAGCGCGCCCACCACGACACCGAGCGAGTGACCCTTCGCGGTGAGGAGATACTCGGCGCGGGGCGGGTGGTCGCTGTAGAGGTGGCGCTCGACCAGCCCCTCGCTCTCCAGCAGCTTGAGGCGGGAGGAGAGGACGCTGCCCGTGATGCCCTCGACGGAGCGGCGTAGGTCGGTGAAGCGCGCGTCGCCCTTGAGCAGATCGCGGACGATCAGGAGCGTCCAGCGATCGCCGACGAGATCGAGGGTGGAGGCGACAGGGCAGCGGACGCTTCGGGAGGTCATGCGGGCTCCAGTGAGTTGTGACGAGCTACCGAGTCGTATTGTACTATCGAGTTCCGGCCCGGGTCGATGAGCGGGCCCCGGAGTGCGAATGCGCGAAACGACCGAGGCTGTGCTGGCGCGAGCGCTGGCCGGCGTGAGCCCCACCCACGACGAGGCTCTCGCCCTTGCTTCCGAGACGGACCTTGCCGCCCTGACGGCGGCGGCCGGCGCCCTTCGCGACCAGGCCCACGACCACGTCATCTCCTACTCGCGCAACATCTTCATCCCGCTGACCAAGCTCTGCCGCGACGTCTGCCACTACTGCACATTCGCCCAGCCCCCGAAGCGGGGCGAGCGCGCCTACATGAGCATCGACGAGGTGCTGGAGATCGCGCGGGCCGGGGCGGCGGCCGGCTGCACGGAAGCGCTCTTCACGCTCGGGGACAAGCCCGAGCTGCGCTACAAGGTGGCGCGCGAGGAGCTGGCCACGCTCGGCCACGAGACCACCATCTCCTACCTGGCCGAGGTCGCCGGCATCGTGGCGGAGGAGACGGGGCTGCTGCCCCACGCCAACCCGGGCGTCATGACCCGCGAGGACATTGCCCTGCTGCGGGACGTCTCCGTCTCGCAGGGGATCATGCTGGAGAGCATCTCGCCGCGGCTGCTGCAGAAAGGGGAGGTCCACTACGGCTCCCCGGACAAGGACCCGGCGGCCCGCATCGAGACGATGCGGCTCGCGGGCGAGCTCCAGGTGCCGTTCACCTCGGGCATCCTGATCGGCATCGGGGAGACGCGGCTGGAGCGGATCGAATCGCTGCTGGCCCTGCGCGACGTACACGAGGCGCACGGGCACATCCAGGAACTGATCATCCAGAACTTCCGGGCCAAGCCCGACACGAAGATGGCGGACGCGCCCGAACCAGACTTCGACGACCTGCTCTGGACGCTCGCGATGGCGCGCATCCTGTTCGGGCCGGAGATCGGGGTGCAGGCGCCCCCGAACCTGATGCCGGAGTCCTACGGGAAGCTCGTGGCGGCGGGCCTGAGCGACTGGGGTGGCGTCTCGCCGCTCACGATCGACCACGTGAACCCGGAGGCGCCGTGGCCCCAGCTCGACGAGCTGCGGCGGCAGACGGAGGCGGCCGGCCACCACCTGGCCGAGAGGCTCGCGGTCTACCCGAGCTACGCACGCGACAGCGACCGCTGGCAGAGCAAGGAGATGGCGACGCAGGTGCTGCGTTCGATGGACGCAGACGGCTTCGCGCGCGAGGGCGAGTGGGCACCGGGCGCCGTGCTCGAACCGCCGCCCGGCTACACCTTCCCGCGGGAAGAGCCTGCCACGATGCCCCCGCACTCACCCGTGCCGGCGTTGGTCGCGAAGGCGCAGCGGGGGGAGGAGCTGGAGGAGGGGGAGATCGCGCGGCTGTTTGAGGTGCGCGGACCAGAGTTCGACTACGTCTGCGCCGCCGCCAACGATCTCCGCGCCGAGGTCTCGGGCGACATCGTCCGGTACGTCGTCAACCGCAACATCAACTACACGAACATCTGCTACTTCAAGTGCCAGTTCTGCGCGTTCTCGAAGGGCAAGCTGAGCGAGAACCTGCGGGGCAAGCCGTACGACCTCGGACTCGACGAGGTGGTTCGGCGCGCCCGGGAGGCGTGGGACCGCGGCGCCACCGAGGTCTGCATGCAGGGCGGGATTCACCCCGACTACACGGGCGAGACCTACCTGCAGATCTGCGAAGCGGTGAAGGACGCCCTGCCGGACATGCACGTCCACGCCTTCTCCCCACTGGAGGTGCATCAGGGCGCGGAGACGCTCGGCATCCCCGTGAAGGAGTTCCTGGGGCGGCTGAGGGACTCCGGACTGGGGACGCTGCCCGGCACCGCCGCCGAGATCCTCGACGACGAGGTCCGCGACACACTCTGTCCCGACAAGCTCAGCACGGACCAGTGGCTCGAGGTTGTCGGCGCCGCGCACGAGGTCGGCTTCACGACCACGTCGACGGTGATGTACGGGCACATCGACGGGCCCGTTTCCTGGGCGCGGCACCTGCTGCGCCTGCGCGAGCTGCAGGCGCGCACCGGCGGCATCAGCGAGTTCGTGCCGCTGCCGTTCGTGCACATGGAAGCGCCGATCTACCTGAAGGGCCGCGCGCGCAAGGGTCCAACCTGGCGCGAAGCGATCCTGATGCACGCCGTCTCGCGGCTGGCGCTGCACCCGCTCATCCCGAACATCCAGGTGTCGTGGGTGAAGATGGGGGTCGAGGGGTCGAAAGCGGCGCTTCTCGCCGGCGCGAACGACATGGGCGGCACGCTCATGAACGAAAGCATCAGCCGGGCGGCGGGCGCGAGCCACGGGCAGGAGATGCCACCCGAGGCGATGGACGAGCTCATCACGAGTATCGAGCGGCTGCCCCGGCAGCGCACGACGACGTACGGCACGCCGCCGGAGGAGCGCCAGCGCACCTCCTACGGTGCAGACGAGCTCACGCCGATCGTGCTGACGCCGGTCAAGAAGTACGCGCGCTCGCGCTAGTTCGCGCCCGGCGGACTCCAGCTCACCACTCCAAGCACGCCCGGGTCCCAGTTGAACTCGACGCGCCCGTCCTCGTCGTGGATGTAGTCGGGGAGGATGTAGCGGATCCGCTCGTCCTCGGGGCTGCCCTCGGCCACCCAGAGTTGCTGGCGGAGGAAGCGGAGGATGTCGTCTTCAGTGTCGTAGGCGATGCCCCCGTATTCGACAAACGACACCTCACAGAGGCGTCCACGTGCGAGCTGGAGGGCGAGGAACTCGGGCAGGGCAGGCAACGGGTCGCGGGGCTCGCCGTGGACCGCCTCCCAGAAGGGGTCGGCGCGAGAGGGCGGAGGGCGGCTGAGCAAGGCGGCGATGCACAGCCGCCCAGCGGCTTTGTCCATCGCGTCGAGGAAGGGTCCGAAGTCCTCGATGTCGTAGCCGACGTGCGAGATGAGCGCGACAGCGGCGTGCAGGGCCTCCTCGCAGGGCCAGGTGGCATCTACGACGCGGATGTTGTCGATGCCGTGCTCGGCCATGCCCTCGGTCAGCACCTCGCGCATGCCCTCGGAGGGCTCGACGGCGATGACCTCGCGGGCGTGGAGGGCGAGCGGGAGCGAGTAGCGTCCCCCGCCGGCACCGATGTCGAGCACGGTGTCGTCGGGCCGGACGAGGGCGCGGAGGGCGTCGAGGGTAGCGTCGCCTTCACGACGCGGATCGGCGCGGAACCAGGACGCGATGGGCGCGTAGAAGTCGCCGCGCTCGGGCAGGACGAGGCGGCGCCGCTCGACCTGCTCGCGGTTGCGCCGGACGCGGTCGGCCCAGGCGGCGAGGGCAGCGGTGGGGTCGGGGCGGAGGGGGTCACTCATTGGGGCAGCGTGGCACATCCCTCAAGCCCTCGCCAGACGGCCTGTGCGTGCTAGGCTTCCTGTCACAACGCACACGAGAGGCAGTTCCTGTGGCTACCAAGGATCCACGCGAGCCGTTCACGAGGCTCTCGATCGAAGAGGCGAAGGAGAAGCTCGACAGCGGCGATGCCGTGATGGTCGACGTGCGGGACCCGCACGAGTACGTCGAGGTGCACGCGAAGGGCGTGCGCCTGATTCCCGTAAACACCGTGATGAACGAGCTGGACCAGATCCGCGAGTTCGCGGGGGACAAGCAGGAAGTGCTGTTCATCTGCAAGATGGGGGGCCGCAGCGCCCTCGCAGCCGAGTACGCGACAGCGGCGGGCCTCGACGAGCTCGAGCTGTTCAACGTCGAAGGCGGCACGGACGCCTGGGCGGAGGCGGGGTTCCCGACAGGGGATTAGTCCCACCCCTTTGGCCGCCGTCTTGAGGCCCGGCCTGGGCTTCAGATCGCCGCTCATTTGTGCTATACTGATTTTGGCGTCGTGTGTCCGCGCGCCATCCCAATTCCTGTACCGGGGGTACCTGTCAGCCGCATGAGCGACGAGACTTTGACCGACCAGACTTCTTCCACCAGCGCCGACGCGATGATCGGCAGCGTCCTCAGTCGCCTCTCCAGCGGCGACTTCGATGAGCGTCGCGACGAGGAGAACGAGCTCTCCGGGAACCAGACCGCGACCCAGGACGACGAAGAGAAGGACGAAAAGGATCCCGACGAGAGCGAGGAGGAAGAAGAAGAAACCGTCGCACTCCTGACCGAGGAATCCGAGGGGATCGACGATCCCGTGCGCATGTACCTGCGCGAGATCGGGAAGGTCTACCTGCTCACGGCCGACGACGAGAAGCACCTGGCCCGCCAGATGGAGGAAGGCATCCATCTGCGCGACATCGAGAAGGCGTACGTGGATGCGTTCGGGCACCCGCCCTCCGCATCACGCGTGGCCGTGACCCTGCTCGAGCAGTTCACGGAGCTGCTCCCCATCTACAAGGCCGCCCTCTACTACGTGGACCGTTACGAGAAGGTGATCTCCGGCCAGACGCCGCCCGAGGGCAGCGAAGACGAATGGCCCCCGAAGGAACCGAAGTGGCGCGACCTCGAGGGCATCAAGCTGATGCGCAGCAACTACACCGAGGTCATCGGTGACGACCAGTTCCGCGGGCTGATCGACCGGGAGATGGAGCTCCCCTTCCGCACGTACTGCATGAAGCGGCTGCGCAAGGACGAGGAGACGATGCACCACGCCATCGTCTCGCTCTCGATCGTGACCCATATCCTCACGCCCGACCTGTTCTCGCAGATGGCGGAGGAGGCCGGGGGCGAGGACCAACTGCTGCCGCCCGCCGAGGGGCTGATCGAGAAGATTACGTCGCTCGAGGACCGGCTGCGGTACCACTTCGACACGATCAAGCACAACGGCGACAAGGCCGAGCGGCGCCTGACCGAGGCGAACCTGCGTCTCGTCGTTTCGGTGGCGAAGAAGTACATCGGGCGGGGCATGTCGCTCCTGGATCTGATCCAGGAGGGGAACATCGGCCTCATCCGCGCGGTCGAGAAGTTCGACTACCGCAAGGGGTACAAGTTCTCGACCTACGCGACGTGGTGGATCCGGCAGGCGATCACCCGCGCCATTGCCGACCAGGCGCGCACCATCCGCATTCCGGTGCACATGGTGGAGACGATCAACAAGCTCGTGCGCGTGAGCCGGCGCCTCGTGCAGGAGTACGGCCGCGAGCCGACGAGCGAGGAGATCGCGCGCGGCATGGTCGAGAGCTCGAAGCAGGACTCCGCGCACCAGTTCTCGCCGGAGCGCATCCGCGAGATCCAGAAGGTCTCGCAGGAGCCGGTGTCGCTTGAGACGCCCATCGGCGAGGAAGAGGACAGCCACCTGGGCGACTTCATCCAGGACGAGCGGGCGCTGGCGCCCGCCGACGCCGCCAGCCAGCAGCTCCTTCGCGAGCAGGTCGAGGACGTGCTCGCGACGCTCACAAGCCGGGAGCGCCGCGTGCTTCAGCTCCGCTTCGGGCTGGAGGACGGGCGCAGCCGAACGCTGGAGGAAGTGGGGCGCGAGTTCAGCGTGACGCGCGAGCGCATTCGCCAGATCGAGGCGAAGGCGCTTCGCAAGCTGCGACACCCGAGCCGCAGCCGCAAGCTGAAGGATTACCTCGACTAGACGGTTTCCGACCGGCAACCCTTACGCCGACGCCGCCTCCCGCCAGAGGCGGCGTCCTGTTGCCAGCCACAGCATGGGACCGACGGAGTCGAGGAGCAGCCAGATGACCGGCTGAGCCTGGGCGGAGTCCCCGTAGACCTGCATGAGCCAGGACCAGGCGAGCAGGATTGCGTGCACCCCGCCGACGTAGAAGAGGCCATTTGCCTCAAGGTAGGCACGCCAGTTGTTGGCCTCTGGAAGCGCCGCGTCGTGGCGGCGCTTCCAGAGGTAGGCGAAGAACAGCACCAGGAGCGAGCCCGCCATCATGAACGGGTCATAGGCTTCCCAGTAGGTGAAGTCGGGGTCGTGATCGGGCTGGTAGAAGGGCGTGATGATCAGGTGAACAACCGTCGCCCCCGCCAGGAGCAGCAGGTACAGCGCGACTACGCGCTTCACGACGGCCAGGTTCTGATCAGTCACGGGCTCCAAAGGGCGCATGAGGCTCGCGCCAGAGCTTGATCGCCATCGTGACGGCGAGCATGGGCATGGCGATGTCGATCACCACCCAGAGGAAGGCGACGGGCGCAAACCCGCCCTCGCCCCACTGGCTTGCGAACCAGTTATTCAGGAAGCCGAGGAGGAGGGCCACGGCAATGTGGAACCGTCCATTGGCGACGAACCTGTCCCAGCTACTGGCGTCGTCGGCCAGGGACTTCGTTCCGACGAAGGTCACCAGAACAAGGAGGATGGCGGCGACGGCCATGAACCAGTTCAGGATGTCCCACACGTCGCTGGCGTCGGCCAGGTTGCCCTGGCCCGCATAGAGCGGGGAGATGACGAAGTAGGCTCCTACGGCCAGCCCCACGAGGAACAGGTAGACGGCGAAGAGTCGGTGTACGGCTGCCATGCAGCTTCCTCCTTGCTATGGCCCGGGAGTACGGGCCTAGGCGCTCGCTTCTCGCCAGGAACGGAGCCCGTGCACCACGAACAGGATGGGCATGGCCGTGTCGACGATGTGCCAGATGACCCAGCTCGCGCGCTCCGGGTACGTACCCCACTCAACCCAGAACCAGGCGGGGAAGAAGGCCAGGGAGAGCGCCACAAGTCCGTAGAAGAGGCCATTCACCTCGACGTATTGCCGCCAGGGGGCGTCGTCCCCGGTGGAAGCGTCGAAGGCGCGCTTTCGGAGGTACGCTCCCGCCACGGCGAGCACGAGGCCGACTGCCATGAACCAGTCGAGAACCTTCCAGACCGTGAGGTCGGAGTCGTGGTCCTCATAGAAGGGGAAGATGATGAACTGGACGGCCACTGCGAGACCGACCAGGAGCAGATAGACCGATACGAGTTGCTGGAGCGCTCCCGGCATCTTTACCTCCCTGTGCGGGAACCGTACCACGCGTATTCAGTCAGCATGCTTACGGGCCTCGGGCGCTACCCTGACACCTCGCGGCGGGCCCGCAGCGAGGCCCGGTTGGAGGCGGCATGACGGATCATCCGAAGTTCATCGGCAGCGAAACCGTGTTCGAGGGGCGGCTGTACGACGTGCGCCTGGACACGCTGCAGTCGCCGGAAGGGCACACGTTCCGGCGGGAGATGGTCTACCACCCGGGGGCGGTCTGCATGACTCCCGTGGACGGCGACGGGCGCCTCCTGCTGGTGGAGCAGTACCGGCACGGGGCGCGCACTCGGCTGCTGGAGATTCCCGCCGGTACGCTCGAACCAGGCGAGGACCCGGCCGAGACGGCGGCACGGGAGCTGCGCGAGGAGGTGGGGATGCGGGCTGGCGAGGTGGAGTCGCTGGGCGGGTTCTGGATCGCGCCGAGCTACGCGACGGAGTACATCCACCTGTTCCTGTGCAGCGACCTGACTCCCGACCCCCTGCCGGGCGACGAGGACGAAGACATCGAGGTCTTAAAGCTGACGCGGGACGAGGCGGTGGCGGCGGTGGACGAAGGACGCATCATCGACGCGAAGTCGATTGCGGGCATCCTGCGCTGGGAGCGCCTCTCGGGGCGCTGAAAGAAATCTGCTAGGTCCCCAGAAACAGACCCACCATGATGCCAACGGTCGACACCCAGGCGCCGCCTGCCAGCAGATAGAGGTTGTTGAAGCGGTTGTCGATCCTCGCCTCGAGATTGAGAACGCGGTGGTTCTGCTCGCGCATCTCCTCACGCAGCGCTGAGGTGCCCTCGGCCATCTCCTCGCGAAGGGAACTGACCTCGGAGTCCACGTGCTCGCGAAGGGAACCAACTTCGGAACCCACATGCTCGCGAAGGGAACCAGCTTCGGAACCCACGTGCTCGCGAAGGGCGTCGAACCGTTCGTTTGTCTCCCTATGGTGCTCGTCCACCGTTTGGCGCAAGGAATTGAGAGCGAGGGCGAGATCACCTAGTCGCTGGTCAACCTGTTCGTAGGTGCCTTCGAGCCTGCTGAGACGCTCTTCGGTCGTCATGATTACCTTGCACAATCATAGCAGGACGGCGGCACCATGGCGCAAGGGGCCCCGAGTGCGCTAGCCGCCGACCTCGCGCCAGTAGCGTTCGAGCGCCTCGATGTGGTCGCGGGGGCTCTCCAGACCGGCGTTCATCGTGCGCATGGAGACGTAGTCGACTCCCGTTTCGCGCCAGCGGTCCACCTCGGCGGCCCAGTTCTCGGGGCCATCACCGTAGTTCATCATCGCCTCAAACCCGAAGCTCCCGGGATCGCGGCCTTCCTCCTGCAGGTAGCCGCGAATCGTCTCGACGGTGTTGCGTGCGTCGGGGCTGCCGTTGCCGAAGACGAAGCCGTCGCCGATACGGGCGGCGCGCCTGAATGCGGGGTCACTGAAGCCGCCGAACCAGATGGGGATGCGGCGGCCGGGGAGGGGCTTGAGCCCGGCGCGGTCGATCCGGTGCCAGTTCCCGTCGAAGTCGACGATGGGTTCGGCCCAGAGCTGCCGCAGCACCTCGACCTGTTCTTCCTGGCGCTTCCCCCGGTTGGTGAAGTCCTCGTTGAGGGAGTCGTACTCAACGTAGTTCCAGCCGGTGCCGATGCCGAGCCGCAGCCGGCCGCCCGAGAGGATGTCCACTTCCGCCGCCTGCTTGGCGACGAGCGCCGTCTGGCGCTGGGGAAGGATGATGACGCCGGTCACCAGCTCCACGCGCTCGGTGATGGCAGCGAGGTACCCGAAAAGGACGAAGGGCTCGTGGAAGGCGGACTCGTGGGTGTAGGGGCCCCACAGCCGCGGCTCACGCTCGGGGAGGGCGCCGAGGACGTGGTCGTAGGCGAGGATGTGGGAGTAGCCGAGGCCTTCGGCGGTCTGGGCGAAATCGCGGATGACGGACGGGTCCGAGCCGATCTCCGTCTGGGGGAAGATGGCGCCGATCTGCATGTGAGGCTCCCTGTCTGGTGGAAGTGGCGTGAGTCTACGCGAGCCCCGGGCGGGGTAGCGCCAAAGACCAAGCAGGGTTACTCGTGGTCCATTTCCCCGTGGTCCACGTCGCCGTTGCCGTCGCCGAACTCCTGGACGTGGACGGTGATCGTCATGCGCCCGGCTGTCTCGAACTCGAGGACAACCTCGAAGGTGGTGCCGGGCTCGGGTATCTCGTCGACCCCCAACACCATGACGTGATAGCCGCCCGGCTCGAGGCTGACGTGGCCTCCGGGGTCGATGGGGATGCCGCCCTCGACGGCGCGCATCATCGAACTGCCGCCCTCGGACACGATCTCGTGGACCTGCGCGTCAGCAGCGATCTCGGCGGAGGCTCCGACGAGCCGGTCGCCGGGGCCCGTGCTGCGGATGTCGAAGTAGACGGCGCCCACGTCCGTCGTCGTGAACCGGGCGCGGGCGTTCGTTATCTCGATGGAGTCGCCGTCGTCCTCGTCGTCGCAAGCGACGAAGGTCCCCATGGCGAGCACCGCAAGGGGGGCGGCCGCTAGCCGCCACCAGGCTCGTGGGGGCGACGTCACGAAGGCTCCTGCCAGCCGTTCTCAGCGAGGAGGGGAAGGTCGTGCTCCATGATCTCGCGGAGGCCGCCTCCCTGGAGGAAGGGGTAGACGATGTGCCCGAGGTTGTCGGGGGTGTAGGCGATCAGGAAGGTGGCGTGGTTCACCGTGTAGCGCCCATCGCCGATGTCACGTTTCGTGATCTGGGGCATGCCGAGGAAGGTCAGCAGCGAAGAGAGCGTGTCCGGTTCGATGGTGAGGCCGATGAAGCTGGAGTCGAAGAGGTCGACCCAGCGGCGGATGGCGGCCGCATCGTCGCGTTCGGGATCGGTCGTGATGAAGACGACGCGGATGCGTTCGACGAGCTCCGGATCCATGGCCTCCAGCACCTTCGAGAGCTCGAGCAGGTGGGTCGGGCAGATGTCGGGGCAGTGGGTGTAGCCAAGGTAGAGCAGCGTGAGGTAACCCTCGGTCTCGACGAGGAAGTCGAAGGGGTCGCCGTTCGTATCGGTCAGGACGACATCGGGCTTGGGGAGGGGCGGGGTTGCGCGGGCGCCGCGATAGGCGACCGTGGGGGCTTCGCCGGCGGAGGAGGCGGCAGTGGTGGCTCCATCGTCACTACCGTTTTCGTCGACGGTTTTCGGCGGGCCCGAGACCTCGAAAGGAGCCTGGTTCCCCTCCTCGCTGCTACAGGCCACGAGTACGACGGCGAGCAGGGCGACAACGAGAAGCGTCAGGAATCGCAAGGCTTCACTCCCTACTGCTCACGCGGCACGAACGGGCGCCACTCGTTGCTGGTGTCGGCGGCATCGAGACGGCGGCCCACGCGCTCTTCGTGCGAGGCCCACTGCCAGGCGACGATCAGCAGCGCGATCAGCCCCAGCGCCTCACCGGCGATGAACATGATCGCACCCGCAATCTGCTGGTCCAGCAGGGGGCCGGGGCCCCAGGCGCGCGGGATGACGGCCAGCTGCTCATAAATGACGTTGTCGGGCTCGTGAAAGATCAGGCCGAGGAGGGCATGGATGGGCACGAGCGCAAGCAGGTAGACGAGTCGGACGGGGTAGGAGAGGTTCCAACGGGTGGGGTTCCCGCCGATGACCGGCCACCAGTAGTGCAGTCCCGCGAAGAGGAAGATGGCGTAGCCGATAAAGTGGAGCGGCGCATTCTCGAGGCTCGCCTCGAAAGCGGGGGTGATATACCAGAACAGTGGGACGGCGGCGAAGAGGAACACGCCCACGAGTGGGTGCGTGAAGGCGCGGAAGGCTCCCGCGTGCAGCACCGGGTAGATAACGCGCCGGCGGCGCTCCTTGCCGGAAGCGATGAGCCAGAGCGTCATGGGCGCTCCGAGGAGGATGAGCGGCGGCGCGATGGTGATGAGGATGAAGTGCTGCACCATGTGCAGGGTCAGGAAGGTACCGTCGTAGGCGGCGATCGGGCCGAAGACGGTGAACAGCACGAGCGCGAACCCTCCGAGGAAAGCCGCCACGCGACGGTTCGAGACGAGCTGCCGCGCGTGCGAGGCCTGCGCGCGTTGGCGGGTGCGCAAGTACCAGACGGCGGCGAGCGCGATGAGGAAGATGGGGATGGGCTCGATGGCGAAGGTGAAGATCGCCTGCGGGAACTCCGGCGGAGGTACTTCCGCCCAGGTGCAGACCCAGATCCAGCCCGCGCCGCCTCCATCGCCAGCACGAAGGGCGATCGTGCCGACGATGCTCACCACCAGCCCGCCGAGGAAGGTCAGGAACAGCGTCCGGTCAGTGGAGTAGAGGGAGGTGAGAGCCGTCGCCTTCATGGTCGCCATTGCTGCCGGCTCCTGTTCGTCCAGCCTACCTCCTTGTGATTCTTCTCACAATTGCGGTATGGCCTTCACCGCGGGGGGCTGTCGGCGACAACGCCGGCGGACAGGAGCGCGGTGTACTCGTCTCCACTGTAGCCGAGGAGGTCGCTCAAGATCGCCTCGTTGTGCTGCCCGAGGGTCGGGGCGCCTGCGAAGCGCTCGACGGGCGTCTCGGAGAGGTGGATGGGAAAGCCCGGAAACTCGCGACGTCCGGCGTCGGGGTGGTCGATGGGCACAATCATGTTGCGGGCGCGCAGGTGGGGGTTGGCGACCATCTCCAGATTCGAGAGGGCCGGACCAGCGGCCACTCCCGCCTCCTGCAGGAGCACGGCCACCTCGTGGGCATCGCGGTCGGCCGTCCAGGCGGCGATCTCGGCATCGATGGCGTCGTGGCGGCGGCGACGCTCGGCCTCGCGGTGCAGAGCCGGGTCCGCGAGCGCCGGGTTTTCGATAAGCGCCGCCAGCGCCTTCCAGGCGTCGTCCGACTGCACCGTGATCGCAACCCAGTTGTCGTCCCCGCGACAGGGGTAGACACCCTGCGGTGCGAACGCCGGGGAGCGATTGCCGCGCCTCTCTGGAGGCTCCCCTCCAGGAGAGGCGGCGATGACGAACTCGCCGCCGATGGAGACGTACGACTCGAGCTGCGAGAGGTTCACGTAGACCGCCCGGCCTGTGCGATCGCGCTCGCGGAGGGCATCGAGGAGGGCGAACGTGCCCGTCAGGCCGCCGATCCCGTCGGGGAAGGCGGCACCCTGCTTCACGGGTCCGCCTCCCTCGTATCCCGTAGTCGCGGCAAGGCCCGAGTGCGCTTCGAGAATGGGTCCCCAGGAGCCACGATCGCGGTAGGGCCCCGTCGAGCCGTAGCCGGACATGGAGATGCGTACGATGCGGGGGTTGATGGCGGCGACCGCCTCGAAATCGAAGCCGAGGCGGTCGAGGGCGCGGGGCCGGTAGTTGTCGAGCAGGATGTCGGCTTCGGCGAGCAGGCGGCGGAAGACCTCGCGGCCGGACTCGTCCTGCAGGTCCAGGGCAAGGGAACGCTTATTCCGCTGCATCTTGTTGAAAGGACCATTGCGGTTCCAGGGGCGTTCGCCGGGGTCGGCGTCGGGGAAGATGCCGGCGCGGTAGGCGGGCGGAGGCAGCTCTCCCCAGCGCCAGCCCTCAGGGGCGCGCATGGGTGAGCCATCAGGCCGGAGGCCGTTACCACGCGCGCCGGGATGCTCGATGCGGATGACATCGGCGCCGAGGTCGGCGCAGAAGCGAGCAGCAAGCGGCCCCGCCCACGCGATTGAGAGCTCCACCACCCGCACGCCCTCCAGCGGCAGGGGAGGGGGAGCAATCGATGGTGTGGGAGAGGGGACGGAAGTCTCGCCCGGGGCCAGGTCGGCCAGCACCGTTTCCGTGTCTTCGCCGAGTTCGGGAGCGCGGGAACGCCCTTGGCCGACGATCGGACCACGCACGGGCAGTGAGGGCGCGACCACGTCCTCGCCGAGATGCGGCAGCGGCTGCCAGAAGCCGCGGTCGGCGAGCTGCTCATCGTCCTGGACGCTGAGCACATCGAGAACAGGGCTCGTAGGGACGTTGCACTCCTGCAACCGCTCGACGATCTCGCGCCGAGGGCGCTCCAGCAGCCACGGCAGGATGATGGCGTCGAGCTCGGCAGCGT
This sequence comes from Dehalococcoidia bacterium, assembly GCA_009841435.1. Taxonomy (GTDB): domain Bacteria; phylum Chloroflexota; class Dehalococcoidia; order Tepidiformales; family Tepidiformaceae; genus UBA2991. The sequence continues at coordinate 13,430 of VXLW01000043.1, forward strand.
TGTCGAAGCGATCGCCGCCGGTGGCGAAGCGCTCGTCGTCGAGGAGCTCGGGCATCTCCAGGGCGAGGCAGAACCCTTCCCATTGGGCCGGACTCGAGACAGCGATGCAGACGGCGCCGTCCTGGCAGGGGAGGATGCCGAGGGGGTGGAACGACTCGGCGTGGCGGTTCCCGGAGCGGCGCTTGCGAACGCCCTGGTGGGTCGCGAGCACGATGCTCCACTGGTGAAGGGCCGTCATCGCATCCATGGCCGCAACATCCACGAGCTGGCCTCGACCGGTGTGTTCGGCGGTACGGAGCGCCGCCATCGCGCCGACGGAGGCTGTGAGACCATTGACGTAGGCGCACCAGGGGCCACCAGCCTGCAGCGGCTCGCGGTCGGGATCGCCGGTGATGGCGGCGTAGCCACTCATCGCCCAGTCCACGAGGTCGGACGAGCGCCGGTCCGCGTATGGCCCCGTGAGTCCGAAGGGACTGCAGACAACGGCAACGAGGCGTGGATTCCGGGAGCGGAACCGCTGGATGCCTGCCTCGACCACCGCGGGCGTCTTGCCTGCCTCGACGTCGACCTCGTCGACGACGATGTCGGCCGTCGCGACGAGGCGGTCGAGGTCGCCATCAGAGAGGACGGCGGAGTGCTTGTACATCCCGAGGTACTCGAAAAGGGCAGAGCGCCCGTTGGGAAGCAGGGGGTGGGCGGAGCGCAGCGGGCTTCCCCCAGCCGGCTCGCAAGTCACGACGTTCGCGCCGGCGCCCGCGAGGAGGCGCCCGCAGTACGCGGAGGCGACGCCGCCTCCCAGCTCGACTACGGTAACGCCGTCGGCCATGCGGTCAGGGGCGAACGGGGCCCTTGGGACCGAGGTTGCGCCGCAGGGTCTCCTGGGCGCTCTCGATGAAGCGGCAGATGATGGGGCGCGTCTCGCGCGGGTCGATGATGTCGAGCACTTCGAACGCCTCGGCCACCTTGAAGGGGGAGCGCCCCTGCAAGAGTCGCTCCTCGATCTCGGCGCGCCGGGCCTCGGGGTCGTCGGCGTTCTCGATCTCTCGGCGGTACGCCGCGGCGACGCCGCCCTCGATGGGGATCGAGCCCCACTCGCCGGAGGGCCAGCCGAAGCGCATCTTGAGGGCGCCCGGGCCGCCCAGACAGGAGGCGGCATCGCCGGCCATGCCGTACGACTTGCGCACCTGGATCGCGATCGAGGGGATCGTCGCGGTCGACCCTGCCACGACCGCACGCATCCCGGCCCGCATCACACCTTCGCGCTCAGAACGAGAGCCAATCATGAAGCCGGGCACGTCGACGAAGAGGACAACGGGAATGCTGAAGGTGTTGCAGAGATCGACGAAGTGGGTCTGCTTGTCGGCCGAGTCGGCGGTCATGGCGCCGGCGTAAACCTTGGGGTCGTTGGCGATGACGCCCACCGGGTAGCCGTCGAAGCGGGCGAAGCCGGTGATGAGGCTGCGGCCGAAGGAGCGGCGCATCTCGAAGAACTCGCCGCCATCCACGACGTGCCCGATGAGCTGGCGCATGTCGTACCAGCGCGTGCGGTCGCGGGGAACGATGGAAAGGAGGGATTCCTCGCGGCGGTCGGCGGGGTCGTCGGTGGGGGCACGAGGCGGCATTTCCCAGACGTTCTGGGGCATGTAGCTGAGGAAGGCGCGAATCTGGCGGAAGGCATCTTCCTCGTCCTCCGCCTCGTTGTCGACGACGCCGCTGGTGCGGACGTGCACACCGACCCCGCCAAGCTCCTCCTTGGTCAGGTCCTCGCCGATGGCGCGCTTCACGACGGGCGGTCCGGCGGCGAAGACCTGCCCCTGTCCCCGCACCATGACGCTGAAGTGCGAGAGCACGGCGCGTCCGGCCACATGTCCGGCGGATGGGCCGACGATCGCGGAGCAGACGGGCACCTTGGACAGGAGCTCGGCATCACGCGCCCACTGGTTGCCGTCGGGAAGGTGCATGCGGCCGGCGTCGTCGTAGCTGCGCGCGGAGGCGCCGGCGCCGTCGGCGAACTGGATGAGAGGGATGCGGCGCTGGAGGGCAGCGGGCTGGAGCCAGCGGCCCGGCCCCTTGCCGCCCCCACCCGAGCCGCCGCGCACGGTGAAGTCCTCGCCACCAACGCAGACTTCGCGGCCATCGACGGTGCCCAGGCCGAGCACGTACCCGGCGGGAATAAAGTCGGTCAGGCGGCCGTCGGGGTCGTACTCGCCCGTGCCGGCCATACCCCCGACCTCGAAGAAGGAGCCGGGGTCGAGGAAGCCGTCGATGCGCTCGCGGATGGTGAGCTTTCCCTGGGCGCGCTGGCGGGCGACGCGTTCCTCGCCGCCCATGCGGCCGGCCAACTCGCGGCGCCGCTCGATCTCGTCGACGGAGTCGGACCAGGACGCAGATGCGTCCTTGCGGGACTCGGCATCTGTGGCCATCGTCACCTCCCCGAACGGTCTTTCCGGGCGTTCGAATCACCCGCAGTGTACGCCGCATGCCGCCCGCGCAATCGCCCCGCGACGGCGTACGTGGTAGAACCTTCCGGCGGCAAACGGCCGGGGAGAGCTGACATGGACATCAATGGACTGAGCGCGATCGTGACGGGCGGTGGTTCGGGACTGGGCGAGGCGACGGCGCGTGAGCTGAACGCGCACGGTGCGAAGGTCGCGATTCTCGACCTGGGGAGCTCGAACGGCGCGGAGGTGGCGGCGAGCCTCGGCGGGCTCTTCACCGAGGCCGACGTGACCAGCGACGAGCAGGTGACAAAGGCGGTCGCCGACGCGGCAGCCGCGCACGGCGGGGTGCACATCCTCATCAACTGTGCGGGAATCGCGACGGCGGAGCGCACCGTGGGGAGGGAAGGTCCGGCGGACCTGGCGCTGTTCACACGGACGGTGAACATCAACCTGATCGGAACGTTCAACGCGATCCGGGTGGCGGCGACGGAGATGGTCAAGAACGACCCCACCGAGGACGGCGAGCGGGGCGTGATCATCAACACGGCCTCGGTGGCGGCGTTCGAGGGGCAGATCGGCCAGGCGGCCTACTCAGCCTCGAAGGGGGGCGTGGTGGGCATGACCCTTCCGATCGCGCGGGATCTGGCGCGCAACGGCGTGCGCAACAACACGATCGCGCCGGGCCTCTTCCTGACGCCGATGCTCCTGGGTCTGCCGGACGAAGCGCGCGAAGCGCTGGGCAACATCACGCCCTTCCCAACGCGCCTGGGGAAGCCGGAGGAGTATGCACAGCTCGCCTGCTCGATCATCGAGAACCCGATGATCAACGGGGAGACGATCCGGTTGGACGGGGCGCTGCGGCTGGCGCCCCGGTAGGGCTCACCGCCTCCGGAGGCGGACGACGGGGATCTGGCGCGGGTTGGCTCGCTCCTGGTACTCGGTGTAGGGCGGGTAGGCGGCGGCTGCGATCGCCCAGAGACGGTCGCGCTCCTCGCCCTCGACGACCTCGGCGCTGACGGGGATGCGGCGGGTGTTCACGCGCAGCCAGGCCTGCGGGTTGGCGACGAGGTTGGGGAACCACGAGGGATGTGCGGGCGCACCGCCCTTCGAGCCGATGAGCACGAAGTCCCGATTGTCGCGGAAGAAGAAGAGGGGCACGGAGCGGAGGTCGCCGCTCGTGCGGCCAATAGTCGTGAGCATGGCCGTAGGGACGTAGGGCACGCCGCTCTGGCGGCTGATGTGTGCGCTCACGACGGACCAGCCGAGGAAGCGCACAAGGAAGCTCTCGACGGGTCGCAGGATGTTGAGACGCGTGAGGATGTCGAAGAGCACGGGTCAGCCTCCCGGGAGCGGAGCGGGCGGCCCGAAAGCCGCCCGCTGGTGCTTGTTGCCTCGCGACCGGGTCAGTTGGCGGCGGAGGCTTCCTTGCGAGCGCCACCACCGGGCCTCGGGGCCGCGCCCTCGCCCTGGTAGATGCCAGCGCCGCTGACCTCGCGCCAGTGCGTGTGCGCGAGCGTGTGCATGATGAACACGGCCTGCTGGGCGGTCCAGAGACCCTGCGCGTCCTGCGTCTGGTTGACCGCTTCCTTCGTGATCTTCAGGCCGAAGGACGGCTTCTCCGCGATCTTGCGCGCGAGATTCTCGACGTACTCGCTGAGCTCGTCGCGCGGGACGACCTCGTTCACCATGCCCGCCTCGTAGGCACGCTGGGCGCTCACCCAGTCGCCCGTGTAGAGCATCTGCCGGGCGAGGCGGTGGCCGAACTCCCACGGATGAGCGAAATACTCGACACCGGGGATGCCCCAGGCCACGACGAGGTCGCGGAACTCGGCATCGTCGGAGGCGATGATGATGTCGCAGACCCAGGCAAGCATGAGGCCGCCGGCGATGGTCTTGCCCTGCACCTCGGCGATCATCGGCTTGGGGAGGTTGCGCCAGCGGCGGCACATCTGGAGGTAGATCTCCTCCTCCTTGGCCATCGCGCCCTCGGCGCCTTCCAGGTCGAAGTTGGCCCACGTGCCGACGGGGCGGACGTCGTTGAAGCCGAGTCCGGTGCCGCCGCGCATGTCGTGGCCGGAGTTGAAGTGGGGGCCCTCGCCGCTGAGGATGATGACCTTCACCTGGTCGTCCTGGTTGGCGTAGTCGAAGGCGTCGTTCAGGTCGCGGGTGAGCCGCAGGTCCTGGGCGTTGCGCGCCTCAGGGCGGTTCATGCGGACGCGCACGATCTCGGGCGTCAGGTTCTCGTAGAGGACGGTCTGGTACTCAGGCATGGGGCACTCCCCTCCTGCGAAGGTGCGGTGAGTATACGCGCCTCGAATAGGCGCCGGAGCCGAGGACGGCTCAGATCGTCTCCTCCGACTCGCCGACGTCGGTTGCGTCGCCGCCGCCGACCTCCTCGCCGGCTGCGCGGATAGCGCCAAATTCTTCGCGGAAGGCGTTGTGCACGGCGCGCGTCTCGGTGCAGTGCAGCACGAAGCGGGCGCCTTCGCGCAGCCACTTCTGCGAGAGGTCGACGGTCTGGTGGTGGATGAGGACGGGGACGTTGCGGGCCTGGCAGGTGGCGATGATGGTGCGCAACGCGGCCTCGTAGTCGGGGTGGTCGTACTGGTCGGGGACGCCGAGGGAGATGCTGAGGTCGTTGGGACCGACGAAGATGGCGTCGACGCCTTCGATCGCGACGATGTCATCGAGGGCCTCCATCGCGGGCACGCTCTCGATGCCGACGATGCAGACGCTGTTGCGGTTGCGCCGCTCGAGGTACTCGCGGGAGGCGTCGCTGGGGAACTCGCCCTGCTCGACGACGCGCCGGACCAGCTCGCCCTTGAGGGGCCGCCACTTGGTCGCGCCCACCACCTCGCGGACCTCGCCGGGGGTCTCGCAGTAGGGGGCGAGGATGCCCTGCGCGCCCGCGTCGAGCGCCATGGTGATGTAGTGGGAGCTGGGGATGGGGACGCGGACGATGGGGACGACGTCCACGCTCGTGAGGCCCGAGAGGAGGTCGGCGATTTCGCTGCGGCCGCGGGGGGCGTGCTCGCTATCGATGATGACGTAGTCGAGGCCGAGGCCGGCGATGGTCGTGGCCCAGCGGGGGTTGCGGGCGGCGGAGAGCATCGTCCCGTAGACGATGCCTCCCGCGCGTGTCTTCGCCTTCAAATCTGCACCGTTCATGGGGGCCTCCGGGTGGGTTGTGGCACTAGGGATACGAGGTGTGGGCGTGGTCTGCAAGATGAGGTCCCCCTACGATGCCCGGCTGGAGGGAGTCCTATGTCGAACCTGCCCATTCCGCTGGCCTACGAGGACTTCACGCCCGACTGGGCGACCGACGCCCTGCGCTCCAGTGGGACGCTTGAGGACGAGCGCGTCACCGCGGTCGAGACGTCGCCGGTAGGCGAAGGCTTCGGCTTCCTCGGTTCGCTCGCGCGGCTATCCCTCGCGTATGACCGGCCGCGTCCGGGCGCGCCGGCGACGGTTGTGGCGAAGTTCCCCACACCGGTCGAGATGAACCTGGCGCTCGCGCTCCAGTACCAGGTGTACGAGCGCGAGGCGCGCTTCTTCAACGAGATCAAGAGCAGCATCAGCGCCATGCCCACGCCGGAGGCCTACTACGTCGACATCAAGGAGTCGGGCCAGGGCGTGATCCTGCTCGAGGACCTTGACGGGAGGGGCCAGGTTGGCGACCAGCTTGCCGGCGCCTCCCTGAAAGAGGCCGAGCAGCTCATGACGCAGATCGCCGACCTGCACGCCACCTGGTGGGACCGGGCGGAGGAGGAGACGATCTCCTGGGTGCCCGCCTTCGACGGCCCCGTCTGGGCCATGACGGCACAGACCTTGCCTTCCCTCTGGCCGACCTATCAGCAGGACTCCAGCCACATGCTCCTGCCCGGGATGGCCGACATCATCGAGCGCACCTGGGAGGGGCTGCCGTGGCTGGGCCAGCAGCTGAGCCGCGGCCCGATGACGCTCGTGCACGGCGACTACCGGCTCGACAACATGTGCTTCCCCAACCAGGAGGGCGAGCCCATCATCGTCTTCGACTGGCAGCTCATGTCGCGTGGCCGGGGGCCATACGACGTCGCATATTTCATGAGCCAGAGCGTCGATGTGGAGCTGCGGCGCGAGCACGAGCGATCGCTGGTGAAGCGCTACCACGACGGCCTCGTGGCCGGGGGCGTGCGCGACTACTCCTTCGACGACTGCTTCGAGGACTACCGTCTGGCGACGCTCTGGTGCGTGATGTATCCCGTGGCGATGGGCGGGGGCATGGCGGCCAACGAGCGCGCCCTGGAGATCGCGGCGGAAATCTCGAAGCGCTCCTTCAATACGATCCTGGACCTCGATTCGGTCTCGGTCCTGCCCAGCTGAGCGGTCACAGTCTTCCAGCCATCAACCACCACCGGTAACGGAGCGTGCCCCATGAGTGACCTGCCTATTCCCCTGTCGGCCGAGGACTTCACCCCGGACTGGCTGACCGCCGCCCTGCGTTCGAACGGAACAATCGAGGACGAGCGGGTCGTCTCCGTGGAGGCGATCCCCATGGGCGAGGAGTTCGGCTTCCTCGGGTCCCTCCTGCGGCTGTCGCTCACCTACGACCGGCCCCGGGCGGCCGCGCCCGCGACGCTGATCGCGAAGTTCGCGGCGGGCGCGGAGATGAACCGCGCGTTCGCCCGCCAGTACGGGATTTATGTCACCGAGGCGCGCTTCTTCCAGGACCTGCAGCCCTCGCTGACGGCGATGCCCACCGTTCAGGCCGTCTACACCGACTATGACTCCGCCGCCGGCGATGGCGTCACCATCCTCGAGGACCTGCAAGGGAAGCTCCGCATCGGCGACCAGATGGTGTCGCCCCCGCACACCGAGGCCCTCAAGATCGTCGAGCAGTCGGCAGGACTGCACGCGACCTGGTGGGGCAAGGCGGACGCGGACGATCTGGCCTGGATTCCGAAGACGGACGGCCCGGTGTGGGCGATGGCGCCGGCGACGCTGCAGGGCTTCTGGCCGGTGTACCAGCAGAACTTCGGGCACATGCTCACGCCCGACCTGATCTCGGCGGTGGAGCGGACGTGGGCGCAAATGGACTGGGTCTTCAAGCGCTTCGCGACGCCCCCGATCACCGTCATTCATGGGGACTACCGGCTCGACAACATGTTCTTCCCCGACCGCGAGGGCGACCCCATCACCGTCATCGACTTCCAGCTGATGGCGCGCGGGCGCGGTCCGTACGACATCGCCTACTTCGCCAGCCAGAGCCTGGACGTGGAGCAGCGCCGGGCGACCGAGCGCGAGCTCGTGCGCCACTACCACGACACGCTCGTGGCAGCGGGCGTACGGGACTATTCGTTCGACGACTGCTTCGAGGACTACCGGCTGGCGACGCTCTGGTGCGCCGTCTACCCGATCGGGATGGGCGGGGGGCTTGCCGGGGACAGCCAGCGGCACCTCGACCTGGCGACGGAGGTCTCGCGCCGCTGCTTCACGGCGATCGTGGACCTGGACGCCGTCTCGACCCTGCCGAGCTGAGTCAGGCGCCGGCTGCTTCGAGCGCTCCCTCGATCTCGCCGAGGTGGGCCTCGACATGCATGGTCATCGACATGAGGACAAGGTCCGACATCTGGATCTCGTTGGGCATGATGGGGAGCTTGACGGGCCGCGCCAGTGTCTCATCGTCGAGACCCCCGATGCCGGTGACCGCCTCTTCGTAGGCGGCGTGCATCTCGTCGAGAATCTCGGCGGCGGACATGCCGGCCCGTTCGGCGATCTGCTGGGCGTTCATCGCCTCGCCCTCGTCGGCGGGCGGCGACTCGGCGCCGGAGTCCGCCATGGCGCTCACCATCTCGATGAGGGGGAGGGGATTGGCGCGGGCGGCGAGGTGGCTGAGGGTGTCACGCACATTCCAGTCACCTTCCGCGAGGGGAGCCTCGGGCGCGGCAATAATGCGCTCGCGCAGCGCCTCGCCGCGGGCATCGGCGTTACGGATGGCCTGGACAATGGCTTCGCGGGTGGCCATTAGGGACTCCTCTCGTATCGACCTATCGTACGGTGCCCGCATTCTCGCCTCTGCGGGCAAGGGATGCCACAAACGTGGTTGACGGTGCCGCGACCGGTCCAGAGAATCGCGCGGTGCCTCATCCCGACCGAATCGCCATCGTGGGGGCTTCCCTGGGCGGCCTTCGCACCGCGCAGGCGTTGCGCGGACGGGGCAAGTTCGAGGGGACGATCACCCTCATCGGCGCCGAACCCCACTACCCCTACGACCGACCGCCCCTCTCGAAGCAGGTGCTGGCAGGCGAGTGGGGTCCGGAGCGCACCCTCCTCGACCCGCCCGACAAGGTCGACGAGCTCGGGCTGGACCTGCGGCTCGGCGCGCGGGCCGAGGGACTCGACCTGGAGGCGCGCGACGTCGCACTGAGCGACGGCGAGCGCGTCGGCTTCGACTCGCTCATCATCGCGACCGGGGCGACCCCGCGGACGCTCCCGAACACGCCGGACCTCGCCGGGATCTACACGCTCCGCACCATCGACGACTCGATGCGAATCCGCGCCGAGCTGGCCCAGGGGCCGCGGGTGGCGGTGGTGGGAGCGGGGTTCATCGGGGCGGAGGTGGCGGCCGTGGCGTGCAGCGCTGGGCTTGAGGTGACGCTCATCGAGGCGCTGCCGGCACCGCTCGCGAACGCCGTGGGCACGGATGTGGGCGAGGCATGCGCGGCGATGCACCGCAGCCACGGCGTGGATGTGCGCTGCGACACCCTCGTGGCCGGTTTCGAGGGCAGCGAGCGCGTCGAGCGGGTGGTGCTCGCCGACGGCTCGAGAGTCGAGGCGGACCTGGTCGTCGTCGGCATCGGGGTCGCGCCGGAGACGCGCTGGCTCGAGGGCTCGGGACTGGAGCTCCGCGACGGCGTCGTCTGCGACGCCACCTGCGCGGCGGCGCCAGGCATCTACGCGGTCGGGGACGTGTGCCGCTGGTACAACCCGATCTTCGAGGAGGAGATGCGGGTCGAACACTGGACGAACGTGATCCACCAGAGCCGCCACGTCGCACGCAACCTTCTGGCGGAGCCGGGCGAGGCGCGGCCATTCGCATCGGTGCCGTACGTCTGGTCTGACCAGTACGACGCGAGCATCCAGTCGCTTGGGCACCCCCGGGCGGAGGACGAGGTCGAGGTCCTGCACGGCTCGCTGGAGAGCCTCGAGTTCGTGGCCGGCTACCAGCGAAACGGGATCATCGTGGGCGGCCTGACATTCAACATGCCCCAGCAGCTCTCCTCGTACCGCCCCCTCATCGAGCAGCGCACCCCCTGGGAGGCCGTGCTCGAGCACGCCCAGGCGATGGGCTAGGAAGCCCCCCGACCGCGCGGGTATCATCGCCGCGCCACTGGGGAGGCTGGGCATGGACCTCGCAGAGCTCTCCGAACGCCTCGTGCCGTTCTGTCGTGAGCACCTGGGCGACCCCGCGGCCACGGTCTCGAACGTCGAAACGATGCCGGGGCACGCGGGCTTCTCCTTCGGCTTCACGGCCACCGCCAACGGCGAGTCCAGCTCCTACGTGTTGCGTGTGCCCCCGCCGAACGTGCGGCGGGTTGGCACCGCCGACGTGATCCGGCAGGCGCGCGTCGTGCATGCCCTTCGGGATACCGATGTGCCGGTCGTGGACGTGATCTGGTCGAGCGAGGACGAGCGCTGGTTCGGCTCGCCCTACTTCATCGTGAACAAGCTCCAGGGAGACGTGCTGCGGAGCGACTGGGGCTGGGATATGCCGGCGGAGGAGATGCGCCCGGTCGCTTTCCAGGCGATGCGCGCGCTCGCTTCGCTGCACCTGCTCGACTGGCGGGAGTACGTTCCCGACGACGGACCGCCGCTCGAGCTGGAGCCGGACGTGACGCGCTGGGACCGCTTCTACGAGCGCTCCGGTGACATGGACCTCGTGGCGCTCGCTCCGGACGTGCGGGAGAAGCTGCTCGAACGGCTGCCGGAGGAACCCCGAATCGGCATGTTCCATGGAGACTTCCAGTGGTCGAACGTGTTCTACAGCTTCGACGGCAAGCTGCAGGCGGTCATCGACTGGGAGCTGTGGGGCGTGGGGGCGACGCTGAACGACCTCGGCTGGGTGATCACGTTCGCCGACGCGGAGGCGTGGAAGCATGGCCTCCGGCACGCGCTGCCTCCACCCGACGACCTTATCGCCGAGTACGTCGACACCTACGGAAGCGACCCGGGCGACATCGCCTGGTACCGGGCGCTGGCGGCCTACAAGTTCGGGATCATCAGCGGCTTCAACCTGTACCTGCACCGTACCGGGAAGCGCCCGGACCCCTCGTGGGAGGACACGGCGCTCTCGGCGCCTTTCCTCATGCGGCGCGCCCTCGAAGTGCTCGACGGGGGGTAGGCGCCATGCCGGGCCCTCTCGACGGCATCCGCGTGCTCGACTTCACCCGTCACCTGGCGGGGGCGGGCTCAACGCGCATCCTCGCGACACTGGGGGCGGAGATCCTGCGCATCGAGTGGCCGCACCCACCGGCGCTCGACTTCCTGCGGCTCTCGGGGCCGCACGCCGACGGCAGGCCGGGGATGAACCGGGGCGGGTTCTTCGCGCAGGTGAACGTCGGCAAGAAGAGCGTCGCCATCGACATGTCGACCGAAGCGGGGAAGGACATCGCGCGGGAGCTGATTCCGCACTGTGACGTGCTGGCGGAGAGCTTTTCGCCCGGCGTGATGAAGCGCTGGGGGCTGGACTACGAGGCAGTGCGGGCAATCCGGCCCGACATCATCTACCTGTCGGCGTCCGGGTTCGGGCAGACGGGTCCGTACGCTGGCTACCGCTCGGTGGGGCCGACAGCGCAGGCGTACAGCGGATTGACCGCGACCTCGGGATTGCCCGACCGCGAGCCCGCCGGCTGGGGCTTCTCCTACATGGACCACATGGGCGCGGTGATGAACGCAGCCGCCATCCTGATGGGCCTCGAACGACGGCGAGCGACGGGCGAGGGCGAGTTCTTCGACGCGGGACAGAGCCAGCACGGCTGCGCGCTTCTTGGACCGATGCTGCTCGACGTCTCCCTGAACGGCGCGCAGGTACGCCCGAAAGGCAACCGCGACCTGTACGGCAACTTCTGCCCGAACAGCGCATACCGCTGCCGGGGCGAGGACTCCTGGCTCGCGATCTCGGTGCGGGAGCCGAGCGAGTGGGCGGCGCTGTGCAAGGTCATCGACGCCGACGACCTCGCCGCGCGACCGGACCTCGTGACGCTTGCGGGACGGCTCGCGCACGAGGACGAGATCGACGCGCGCGTCGAGGCGTGGACGAGGTCGCGGGACGCCCGGGAGACGATGGTGGTTCTGCAGGAAGCGGGCGTGCCGGCGGGGGTCGCGCAGACGGTCGAGGACAAGGTGCACCGTGACCCACAGCTCGCCTTCCGCGGGCTCTACACGAAACTCGACGACCCGGTGCTCGGGGAGCGCCGGTACGAGGACATCCCCGTGACCATGAGCGGCTTCGACGTAGGCGTCAGCAGCCCATCGCCGTGGCTCGGGGCGGACACGCGCGATGTCCTGCGCGACCTGCTCGGATACCCGGAGGAGCGCCTCGAACAGCTGAAGGCCGACGCCATCATCGACGACGCGATCACGCTGGAGGAGGCGGAGGCGGTATGAGCCGGACGCTCGAGCACCTGACAGTCGTGGAGCTGGCGGGGCCGCGCACGGAGTGGTGCGGAAAACTGTTCTCTCAGGCGGGGGCGCGGGTGGTGCTGGTGGAGCCTCCGGGCGGGGCGGAAACGCGCCGCTACGGGCCGTGGTTCCAGGGTCGCCGGGACGGGGAGTCGAGCCTGCACTTCTGGCACTACAACACCGACAAGGAGAGCGCCGTCCTCGACCTGACGGCCGGGGACGGTCGCGAGGCGTTCCTGCGGCTGCTCGGGGAGGCGGACGTGCTGCTCGACGGAAGCGAGGCGGGGGGCCTGGAGGGGCTGGGGCTGACGCGCGAGGCCATCGGGGAAGCGAACGACCGGCTCGTACACGTCGCCCTGACGCCGTTCGGGCAGGAGGGGCCGATGGCCTCGTGGCTGGGGAGCGACCTCGTTCACCAGGCGCTGGGCGGCCAGATGATGATGAACGGTTACGACGACATGCCCGAGAGCCCGCCCGTCAACGGGCAGGGGAACCAGGCAGGGCATATGGCCGGGAGCTGGGCCTTCATCGCGGCGTTGGCGGCGCTGCAGGCGGGCAAGGGCTCGTTCATCGACCTGTCCGTGCACGACGCCAGCGCGGGGATGACGGAGAACGCCCTGCCCCAGTTCGACTACACGGGGAAGGTGGTGACGCGACGGACGGGTCGCCACGCGAGCGTCGCGCCTACGCCGGCGTGGCAGCACCGCGCCGCCGACGGGCGCTACATCAACGCGCAGCTCGTGAACGTGAGTCCGCGAGCCTGGGAGGGGCTGGTCTCGTGGCTCGACGAGCACGGCATGGCCGAGGACCTGACCGACCCGAAATACTTCGTGCCCGAGATCTTCCGCGAGGAGGCGGACCACATCTCGGACGTGATCGGCAAGTTCGTGGCGACGAAGACGGCAGATGAGATCTTCCACGGGGCGCAGGCGCGGGCGCTTATCTTCAGCGCCATCCTCAACCCGGAGGACCTGCTGGATGACCCCCACCTTGCGGCGCGCGACTTCTGGATCGAGCTCGACCACGGTGAACCGGAGGGGATGCTGCGTTACGCGGGCAGCGCCTTCGTCGCGCAGAACTCCGAAGTGCGGCCGCGGCGGCGGGCGCCCCGGCTCGACGAGCACGGCGACGCCGTCCGGGGCGGAGGGGCGGACGGATGAGTGGCGGGGATGCAGCCGTCACGAAGCCCGTACCGGTCCCGGATGAGTTGACGGCGCCGTTCTGGGAGGCGGCCAACCGGGGCGTGCTCGCAATCCAGCACTGCACAGCCTGCGAGCGCTACGTCCATCCGCCGGAGGCCGTCTGCCCCGACTGCCAGGCCTCGGAATTGACGTTTCGCGAAGTTAGCGGTCGGGCGCGCCTCTACACGCACACGATCGTGCGGGACAACGTCACTCAGGGGTTCGCAGAGGACGAGCCGTACGTGATCGGCATCATCGAGCTGGTCGAGCAGGAGCGGCTGGTGCTGGTCGCCAACGTCGTGGGCGTGGCGCCCGAGGACGTCCGCATCGGGATGCCGTTGCGGGTCACCTTCGAGCGGCTGACGGATGAGATCGCGCTGCCCCAGTTCACGCCAGACGAGGGGGACTGAGTGGCCAGCGAACTCTCGGGCCGGGCGGCGATCGTGGGCCTCGGGTACTCGAAGCTCGAGCGTCGCTCGCCGCGGCCGCTGGCCCACTTCGCCCGGGAGGCGGCGGAGGCGGCCGTCGCCGACGCCGGCCTCACCATCGACGACATCGACGGGCTCGGCACGATTCCCAACATCGCCGCCTACGGCAATACCGGCGACCTCGAAGGCATCGACATCGTGACGGTCCCCAACATGGTGCGGATGCTGGGGCGGGAACACGGCATCCGCTGGCACGTGCAGACGCCGGGGCTCTGCCCAGACACGATCATGGCGGCAGCGGCGGCGGTCGCCTCGGGAGCGTGCACCTACGCGCTCGTGTGGCGGGCCGTAAACGTGCCGAAGGGCCGGTACAGCGACTTCTCGATGGCCCAGGCGCGCGGCGAGCACCAGTTCCGGGCGCCCTACGGCTTCACGATGCCCGCGGCGTGGCAGTCGGTCGCGCTTAGGAAGTACATGCACGACCACGGGTCGACGCGGGAGGACATGGCGGCGTTCGTCGTGCAGAACCGCGAGAACACGCAGCTCAACCCGAAGGCGTACTGGTGTGGCACGCCCCTCACCGTAGAGGACTACCTGGAGGCGCCGATGGTGGCCGACCCGTTCTGCCTGTACGACTGCGACATCCCCGTGGACGGGTGTGTTGCCGTCCTGCTCGCGAGCGCCGAGCGCGCCCGCGACCTCCGTCAGCCGCCCGCCTACATCACCGGATACGCGCAGACGACCTGGCCGACGCGGGGCGGTTTCACCGATTCGGAAAACATGTGGGAGGGCGGAGCGGCGCTGGGGGAGAAGCTGTGGGCCTCGGCGGGGATGGGGCCGGACGACATCGACGTGGCGATGCTCTACGACGGCTTCAGCATCTTCCTCTACGTCTGGCTGGAGGCGCTCGGGTTCGTAGGTCGCGGGGAGGCGGCAAGCTACATCGCCTCCGGGGCGACGGCACTCGACGGCGAGCTTCCGCTGAACACGTCGGGCTGCTCGCTGGGCGAGGGCCGTCTGCACGGGATGGCGCAGATCAGCGAGGCAGTGCTGCAGGTTACCGGGCGTGCGGGAGCGCGCCAGATTGAGGGCGCGGCCCACACCGTCGCCACGGTGGGCGCGGGGACGCTCGCCAGCGGCGGACTCATCTTCAGCAGGGAGGCGCGAGCATGAAGTTCGGCACCGTCATCCACGGCATCCGGGGCGAGGCGCTTGTCGCGGCGGCGCAGAAGGCGGAGGAGCTGGGGTTCGAGTCACTCTGGCGCCCGGACCACCTCATCTTCCCGACCGAGATGCCCTCGACGTATCCCTACGCGGAGGACGGGCAGGCGCCCCTCGACCCGCGCTGGCCCTTCATGGACGGGCTCACGGTGTTCACCTACATCGCCTCGCACACGACGACGATCCGGTTCGGGACGGCCGTCTTCATCCTGCCCCTGCGCGACCCGGTGTCGACGGCGAAGACGGTGGCCGATCTCGACTACCTGACGCGTGGGCGGGTCCTCTTCGGCGTGGGCGCGGGCTGGCTGGAGGAGGAGTTCGACATGGTCGGGCTCGACTTCCACACGCGAGGGGCGCGCATGGACGAGTGCATCGCCGTGCTGCGAGCGCTCTGGACGGAACCCGAGCCGGAGTTCCACGGCAAGCACTACGACCTCGGCCCGGCGGCGTTCGAGCCGAAGCCGTTCCAGAAACCGCACCCGCCCATCCTCGTGGGGGGCGAGACGCCCGCGGCGCTGCGTCGCGCGGCTCGCCTGGGGGACGGCTGGTATGCGCTCCGGCACACACCCGAGAGCGCCCGCGAGCACATCGCGAGGCTGACGGAACTCCGGGAGCAGTACGGCCGCGCCAACCTACCGTTCGACGTGACCGTGAACGGCTCGCCTTCGATCACGCGGGACGAGGTGGAGGCGCTGGAGGAGGCGGGGGTGAACCGCATCGTCGTGACACTGTGGCGATCGTCCCGAGACGCCATCCCGGCCCTTGAGGAGTTCGCCGAGCGCTTGCTGTAGGGCACAGGCGAAATCGGGCCTCGTGCTACACTCTGACAAGCGCCATCCCGCGTCCCCACGATGAAGATCTTCGACGTTCACATCCACTTCCCGCGCGACTGGGAGAAGCCCGACGCCGACCCGGCGCCCTTGATCGAGCGCCTCGCAGAGGTTGCGACGGCTGCCGGAATTACGAAGGGCTGCATCCTGACGGGCGGGCGCTTCGGACCGACCTACGAGCGAGGCATCGAGATCCTGCAGGAGTACCCGGACCTGTTTGTGCCGGTGGCGATGATTGACCCCGAGGTGATCGGCCGGGACGAGGTCAAGGAGCTCCACGCGATGGGGTACCGCGGCCTGAAGCTGATCGGCGTGGCACGCCGCTACGACGAGCCCGACTACCTGCCCACCTACGCGGCGGCCGAGCGGCTGGGGATGCCGGTCCTGTTCCACCTGGGCGTCATCGGCGGCGGCATCGACTACTCGATCACGCACCCGCGACGCGACCCGCAGGCGGCAGCGATGTACCGCCGCATGCAGGAGATGCGCGGCCGCTGGCCGATGCGCGACGTCTCCGCGGAGCGCATGTCGCCGGTCCACCTGGACACGATCGCGCAGCGCTTCCCCGACCTGCGCATCATCGGCGCGCACCTCGGGAACCAGGGCAACTACGAGTACGCGACTTCCATCGCCCGCTGGCGGACGAACGTCTCCCTCGACATGAGCGGCGGTGAGACGATCGAGCGGCACGCGGTCGAGCTGGGGCTAATCGGGGGCGAGATCGGCATCGAGAAGCTGGTGTTCGGCTCGGACTGCGGCATGGACGACATCCGCGAGCACATCGACCGCTTCGAGGCCATCTACGACCAGCTGGGGCTGTCGGAATCGGACCGCGAGCGCCTGTGGTGGCGAAACGCGGCGGAGATCTACGGGTTCGAGGAGCCCACGCTCGCGGAGGAGTAGGCGCTGGAAGCGGAAGCCCGGGCCGAGCCACCAATCCCCTCGCTGACGGCGACGGGCCGCGCCGTGGTGCTGGGGGGACTCGCAATGGCGGGCCTCGCCGCCTACCTCAACTTCCGTCCTGAACAGCACTGGATCCTGGCCCTCACGGCACTCATCGCGGCAGCGGGCGTGGAGAGCGCCGTCCGCTCCCACCCCGACTGGCGCGGAAGCCCCTTCGGCTCCCTGAGCTACGCGCTGCTTCCCTTGCTGGGAGTGCTCGGCGCGGGCCTCTTCATCGACGAGGCGGTCAGCGGGTACGCACGGCTGGCGGCGGGGCTGGCGGCGGGCGCCGCGACGGGGCTGCTGCTGTACGCGGAGTACCACGCGGTCTCGCCCAGCCGTCCACTCTTCGGGCCGATGCGGCTCGTGCTGGCGGTGGTCACGTACCTGGTCGCGCTGGCGCTCTTCACGGTGTTCTTCACGCATGACCTGAACCTGCCCGCATCGGCGGCGGCCGTCGGGGTCCTCAGTTTCGCGCTGGCGCTCGACCTGCTGCGTGAGAGCCGTGGGCGGGGCGCATCGTCGCTGCTGGCGGCGCTGGCGATCGGTATCTCGCTGGCCGAGCTGCGCATCGCGCTCTACTACTTCCCGCTCGACGACCTGCTGACGGGCGCGCTCATGATCATTGGGTTCTACGTCGCGACCGGGCTGGTCCACCACCTGCTCGACGAAGACCTGAAGCCCTCGACCATTGCCGAATACCTCGTCGTGGCCGGGGTGAGCGCCGCGGTCGTCGTGATTGCACGGCAGTACCTGTAAGCGGTGGCGACGCTGCGCATCTGCTCCTGGAATGTGAACGGCCTCCGCGCGGGGCTGCGCTCCGGGAACTTCCCCGCCTGGCTCGAGGAGACAGCGCCCGACATCGCCGGGCTGCAAGAGGTGAAGGCGCGTCCCGAGCAGGTCGAGGAGCAGCCTTGGCTCGAGGCCGGGTACGAGGCCACCTGGCACCCGGCCGAGGAACCGGGGTACAGCGGCGCCATCCTCCTGACGAAGCAAACTCCCGCCGGCCTGCGCCTCGGGCTGGAGACGCCCGAGTTTGAACGCGAGGGGCGCGTGATCGAGGCGGACTACGGAGACTTCGTGCTGCTGACCTCGTACTTCCCCAACGCCGGCCGGAAGCTCGCGCGGCTCGACTTCAAGCTCGCCTACTACGAGGCCTTCCTGGAGCGCATCGTGGCGCTGCGGGACGAGGGCCGGAGCGTCGTGTTCATGGGCGACATGAACGTGGCTCACGGCGAGATCGACGTGGCCCGCCCCAACGAGAAGGAGACCGGCTTCCTGCCGGTCGAGCGCGAGTGGGTCGACCGCGTGATCGAGAGCGGCTTCGTCGATACGTTCCGGGCGCTGCACCCGGACCAGGCAGACGCGTACAGCTACTGGGACCCGTGGCGGGAGCGGCGCAAGCGGAACATCGGCTGGCGGATCGACTACGTGTTCGTCAGCGAGGACCTGCTGCCGTCGGTGCGGAGCGCGTTCATCGAGCATGAGCAACTGGGTTCGGACCACTGCCCGGTCGGCATCGAGCTCGACCTCTAGCGGGGCGACGCGCGGGCGGGCTCACGAGCCCGCGTCAGGGTCTCGCGCACGAGCAGGAGCATGATGACTCCGCCGGCGAGCCCGATGATCCCGGTGACCGCGGCCGCGGCGTCAAGCGTGAACAGGTCTTCGAGCCCGCCGATCGCGGGCGGCGCGGCGACCGCGCCTACGTCCCCGACTAAGCGCCAGAGCCCGAGGAACTCGCCCGCGGCATCGGGTGGGGCGAGGTCGGCGCCGAGGGTCATGACGGCACCGCTGCCCAGCCCGTTGCCGAAACCGGAAAGCAGTCCCACCAGCAGGAACGAGACGAAGCCGGCCGTGAGCGGCATGAGGAGCAGGCTGGCGGAGAGCACGAGCAGGCTCGGCACGATGACCCACTTCCGTCCCCAGCGGTCCATGACCACCCCCACGGGATAGAACATGACCATGTCGATGGCGGAGGCGAGCCCGAAGATCAGGCCGATTTCGAAGGGATCGAGGTCGAGGGCTTCCCTGCCCCAGACGGGGATCAGGAACTGGCGTCCGTGGCGGATGAGCACGAGCGTGATGGCGACCGACCCCGCGACGATGAGGCTGCGGCGTTCGGCCAGGGCGACACTGCGGAGGCTCACGTGAGGACGCTCCGGGGTACCCGCGTCGCCCCCGCGAGGCTCAGGAAGGCGGGTCGCGACGAGAAGGGCCGCTACACCGACAACCACGGCCTGGGCGAAGAACACGGTTTCCAGCCCGCCGAACTGGGCGATCGCGCCGCCGACGATGGGTCCGGCGAAGAAGCCAACGCGCGTCACGCCGCCGACGAGCGAGAGGGCGCGTCCGCGGTACTCGACCGGCACAGTCTCGGTCATGTAGGCGAGTCGCGAGACGTGCCAGAGCGCGAAGGCGACGCCGTTCAACAGCGTGAAGAGGCCGAGGGTGGCGGGACCGCTGCTGAACCCCATCGCTGCCGCCGTAACGGCGGTCAGCACCACGCCGGACGTCATGGTGACGCGCCCGCCGAGGCGGCTCATGAGGAGGCCGGAGGGAACATCGCCGATCATCGAGCCGGCGCCGCGGGCGGCGAAGATGATGCCGCTGAGGAAGACGCTCGCCCCGAGCTCGTCGGCGAACTGGGGGATGGCGGGGATGATCATCCACTGGCCGATGCCGAAGAAGAGGGCAGGCAGGTAGATGCCGCCGATCAGCGAACGCAGGTCGAACGACTGCGCCTGACCGGGGATGACGCGCATTGGGGAAGCCTACGCGGGCAAGGCGAGGGTAGGAGGGGGATCGTGTACGCTTCGATGGCCGCGTCGGGGCGTGGCGCAGCCTGGTAGCGCACTTGACTGGGGGTCAAGAGGTCATCGGTTCAAATCCGGTCGCCCCGACCAGCAAAGCCCTGCAAACTGGGTTCTTGTCGGCCCACGACCCCACCTTCGACTAGGCCCAACCAGCCCACGGGGGCGGTAAGCCACAAGCAAAGCGGATGAGAAACAGGGTCGCGACGGCCAGACGACCCGCACCCCGCGCAACGGGACCGAGTTCCGAGGAAATCAGGTTCTCACGCATAGCTGCCTCTGGGTAAGTGAGCCACGGCAATGCCCACCGGTAACGCCAATTCTTGATGGGTACCCTTGCGCTTCTCTGCTCAAACCGAGCCTTCTGAGCGCAGTAGGCACCCAGCAACTCGCAGAACAGGACGAACGCAAGGACAGCCACGGTCACTTCGTGCCACAAGTCCATCCGTCAATGTCCCGTACTTGGCCTTGCTTAAGAACCGGTCTGTTGGACGCTTGGGAGTGTTGCCACGGTAGGACGCACGGTCTACCGTGCGCTTCGGCTGGTGCCCCCGGCGGGACTCGAACCCGCATCCGGCTTTTCGCAAGAGAGCTGCTCATCCAATTGAGCTACGGGGGCTACCCCAATCGAGAGGCGGGCGTCTCTAGCGCCCGCCTCTCGGCTTATACCACTAAGACTGCTGAGCAATTCTCGCGATACTCCTGAAGTCTCGCACGTTAACCCCCCGATGAGTCCCCTATGTCGCGAAGGATTCACGGAACGCCACCCGCTTATGCCAAGACTCACAACGCTGGTTGCGCACGGCACAAGAGGCCTCTCCGCCCACTGCCCGCCACAGCTAGAATGCACGGCGCTTAGAGATTCCTAAGTCGTAGGTCCGCGCGGGTCGCGGACCGGGCCACTAATCGTCCGCTACACGTCCGCTCCTGAAGCTGAACCCCTAGGGGACAGCCGGGAGCAGTCCTCTAAGGGATAGAGCTATAGCTGTGAAATACTGCGTATTCGTGGTGCTGATCGCCGTGCTGATCCTGGGTGGCGCCGTCGCGTGCGAGCCCGAGGAAGGGCCCGGTACGGCGCCAACGGCCTCACCCGCAACGGCGCCCCCGGAGACGGTAACCGAGGCTCCGGCAACCTCCACCCCGTCGTCTGAACGCACTCCTGTCTCTACCCCGTCGCCAACGCCAACCGAAGCCGCTGAGGTGGCGACGACCTACGTGGTGCAGGCGGGCGACGTGTGCTGGCGCATCGCGCAGGAATTCGGCATCTCGACGTCGCGGCTGCTGGAAGCGAACCCCAGGATCGACGCGAACTGCAGCAATCTCAGGGTGGGGTGGGAGCTCGTCATCCCCGGCACTGGGGCTGCCGTCTCCCGGTCAGAAGGAACGGCCACGGCCGCTGCCGCGACACCACGCGCGACGACGACGGAGCCGGGGCAGGGGCCCTCGGAGGAACCAGAGTGGTGCGACGACCGGCCCTCATGGTCGGGCGAGGCGCGCGACCTGCTCGACGGGGCGAGGGGGTTCTACAGCCTCGATTCGCTCAACGGTGACGGGCATCGCGACCACGTGCTCCCCTGGTCCGTGCTCTGTGAGCTGGTGGACAGCGAGGCCGAGGCTCGCGTCGCCTACAACGACATCCAGAACCTCGTGCCCACGGTCGCCAGGTTCAACCTCTCGAAGTCGGACGACCTCGCGCACGAGTGGCTTCCGCGATGGCGGTCGCTCGACGTGGAGGGCTACAGCGCGAACGCGTGCGCGTACGCGACCCGCTACTGGGACACGGCCAGCCGCTACGGCCACGTCCTCAGTGCCGGGGAGACACGCGCGCTCGGGAGTGCGTGCTCCTCGACGGATTCATCGGGCTCGACTTCGGACCCCACGCCCACCGAAGCCTCCAGCACGCAGACGCAGCGCACCTACGCGTCGTGTGACGCAGCTGAAGCGGCAGGTGAGCGCAGGCAGCAGGGGTGCAGTCGGGGGACGTGTCCCGCAGGGGGCAGGGGCTTCCCGGCGGAGATGGTGCCGAGCGCCCGGGACGGGGACAGCGACGGGGTTGTCTGCGAGGAGTGAGCCCCTACAGCCCCAGCGACTCCGCCGTGCTCTCGACGAAGGCGACGACGTCGTCGCGGATGGGGTCGGGATCGTCGGTGGGGAGCATGAGGTGGCGGGGCATCGGGGCGAGGCGGTGGACGCCGACCTCGGCGAAGCGCTCGACGGTCTCGCGGTCGAGGCGACCGCGAGGCGTGATCGTGATCTCGAGGGGTCCGAGGTAGTCGGGGCGCTCAACCTTCTCGGCGGCCTCGTCGAGGGCCCTGATGGCGGCGGCCGCCCCCTCGACATCCATCATGAACCCGTACCAACCGTCGCCCTGGGTGATGGTGCGCCGGTGAGCGGCGTCGGAGTAGCCGCCGATCACAATGGGGGGATGGGGCTGCTGGACGGGGAGGGGACGGGACTGGATGCCGGCGAGCGAGGTGAAGCGACCTTCGAAGACCGGCTTCTCCTGCGTCCAGAGCGTGCGGAGGACTTCGATGTGTTCGGACGTGCGGGCGCCGCGCTCGCGGAAGGGGACGCCGATCGCGTCGAACTCGCCTTCGACCGAACCGACACCCACGCCGAGGATGAGGCGCCCGCCAGAGAGCACATCGATGCCGGCGAGCTCCTTGGCGAGCACGACGGGGTTGCGCTGGGGCAGGAGCAGGATGCCGCTGGCCAGGCGGACGCGCTCGGTTGCGCCGGCGAGGAAGGCGAGCGTCGCAACGGTGTCGGCGAGGGGGGTGTCGGGGACGAGGGGGG
>VXLW01000089.1 GCA_009841435.1 Dehalococcoidia bacterium
CCCCCCCCCCCCCCTTCTTTTTTTATCGATACGCCCACCACCCAGATCTCCCCGCGTACCTTGGTGGGCTGCGGCAGAGGTGTATACGGCGATGGAGGAGAGGGGCTTGAGGAAGAGGGTGGGCGGATCGGGCGCGGGCTGGCCACCGAGGTGGCTGGCGTAGTTGAGCCCGACGCAGACGATGGAGCGGGGTTCACAGGGCGGAAGGAGGCGGACGGCGGCGAGGTCGAGTTCCTCGCCGGTGCGCTTGGCACCCTCCCAGAAGGGCTCGGCGATGACGGCGATGCGGTCGCCTTCGAGCAGACCGGCTCCGGTGGAGCCGTCGGGGCGGGCGAAGCGTATGTAGCGGTCCATGGGGCCTCCCGATCGCGCTCCTAGAGGAGCACGAGGTTGTCGCGGTGGATGACCTCTTCGCCGTAGGCGTAGCCGAGGGTCTCGGCGATGAGGTCGCTGCGAAGGCCGCGGATGCGCAGGACTTCGCTGCTGGCGTAGTTGGTGATACCGGCGGCGACGCGCTTGCCGTCGTCGTCGCGGACCTCGATGGCCTCGCCGCGCTCGAATGCGCCCTCGACGTCCTTCACGCCGGCGGGGAGCAGGCTGCGCCCGCGCTCGCGCAGGGCGGCGGCTGCGCCGCCATCGACGACGAGATGGCCACTCACGCCGGCGTTCCCGAGGATCCAACGCTTGCGGCTCTCGAGCTGGTTGGTGGCAGGGGCGAAGCGGGTGCCGATGGCAGTCCCTTCGGCCGCTGTCAGGAGGGCGTCGGGTGTGCGGCCGTTGGCGATGACCACGGCAGCGCCACCTTGCGTCGCGACGCGTGCGGCGCTGACCTTCGAGGTCATGCCGCCGCGGCCGGGGCCGTCGCCGGCGGCGTCCTCGTGGCGCTCGTCGATGGCGTCGACCTCGTCGATGAGGCGGGCGGAAGGGTCGAGGGCGGGGTCGGCGGTGTAAAGGCCGTCAACGTCGGTGAGGATGACGAGCAGGTCGGCGTCGATCAGGTTCGCGACGAAGGCGGAGAGGCTGTCGTTCTCGCCGATGCGGGAGGCGAGCACCTCGTCGAGGGCGACGGCGTCGTTCTCGTTGACGATAGGGACGGCGCCACAGTCGAGGAGGTCGCGGAGGGTGGTGCGCGCGTTCAGGTAGCCGAGGCGGTCGCTGAGGTCGCGGCGGGTGAGGAGCACCTGGGCGACGACGGTGTCGTGCCACTCGAAGAGCTCGTCCCAGCTCTGCATGAGGTGACTCTGGCCGACGCTGGCGAGGGCCTGGCGGCTCAGTTCGGGGGCGTCGGGGCGGCGGCCGAGGACGTGGCGTCCGGCGGCCTGAGCGCCGCTGGAAACGATGGCCACCTCGCAGCCCGCTTCGCGCAAACGAGCGACCTGCCCCACGAGCCGGGACATCGCCACGAGATCGAGGCGATCGGAGCCGGCGGTGAGGAGGCTCGTGCCGAACTTGGCGACGATGCGGCGGTAGCGCATGGCTCCATGGTAGCGGGGCAGGGCGATGGCGCTACGTGGCACAGCGCTGCGACCGCAGATCGGGGAGGCCGTACCATGCCACGCATGGCCGCCGAGGGGTCGTCCGAGGGAAGGCTTGATGGCGCGCGCCAGGGGCTCGCGATCGCGGCGGCGATCGTGGCGTTCGGCTTCCTGGGGTCGCGGCTGCTGGGGGTGGTACGGACGGCAGCCATCGCTGATGCGTTCGGCGCGAGCCCGGAGCTGGACGCCTACTGGGTGGCCTTCCGCGTTCCCGACCTGATTTTCCAGGTGCTGGCCGGGGCGACGCTCGGGAGCGCGTTCATCCCCGTGTTCACGCGGCTGTACCGGCGCGAGGGAACCGAGTCCGCGTGGAGGTTGGCGAGCAACGTCCTGACGATCGTATTCGTCGCTACGGCGGCGCTCTGCCTGATCGCGCTGGCGCTGGCGCCGTGGCTCGTTCCGCTGTTCGCACCCGGGCTGGGCGACGACATCGGGCGCGGGGACGAGCTGACCTCGGAGGCGGTGAAGCTCACGCGGATCATGCTGCTGTCGCCGCTCTTGCTCTCGGTGAGCGGCATGATCACGGGCATCCTGAACGCGCGGCAGCACTTCTTCCTGCCGGCGCTGGCGCCGTCGCTCTACAACATCGGCATCATCGTGGGCGCGCTGGCGCTGGCGGGGCGGTTCGGGGTGGAAGGGCTGGCGATCGGCGTGGTCGCGGGCTCGGCGGCGCACCTGGTGATCCAGATTCCGGGGCTCGTACGGGAACGAATGCGGTACGGGCTCCGCCTCAACCTGGGGGATGCCCCCACGCGGGAGGTCGCACGGCTGATGGCGCCGCGGGTGCTGGGGCTGGCAGCGGCACAGGCGAACTTCGTCGTGACAACGACGTTCTTCGCCTCCAAGGTGGGGACGTCGGCCATCTCGGGGTTGACGTTCGCGTGGCTGATCGCGAGCCTGCCGGTCGCGCTCTTCGGCATCGCCCTCTCGACGGCGGCATTCCCGACGCTCGCGGAACACGAGGCGGCGGGGGACCGGCGCAGCCTCCTTGAGACGGTCTCGCGGGTGCTGCGGACGATCCTGTTCTTCTCCATACCGGCGGCGCTGGGGCTGGCATTCCTGCGCGAGCCGGCGACGATGGTGCTGCTGGAGCGGGGAGCGTTCGGCGCGAGCGACACGGCGATCACCTCGGCGGCGCTGGGGTTCCTGTGCCTCAGCATCGTGCCGCAGGCCGCGATCGAGATTCACAGCCGGGGCTTCTATGCGCTCGGAGATACGCGCACGCCGGTCCTGCTGACGGTGGGGGCGGTGGTGGTGAACATCGTCCTGAGCACGATCCTCTGGGAGCGGTATGGGGTGGAGGGGCTGGCGATCTCGCTCTCGGTGGCCTCGTGGCTGGAGTGGATCTTCCTGTACTGGCTGTACGCGAGGCGAACGGGGTCCGCCGCGGATGCGTTCCGGGACCTGCACGCGATCGCGCGCATCGCGGCGGCGGCGGCGGCGATGGCGCTGTTCCTCGGGCTCGTGCTGCCAACGTTCGACGAACCGGGGTCGGCGGCGGCGTGGGTGACGGTGTTCGCGGCCTCGATCGCGGGGCTGGCGGTGTACCTGGGGGTGGCGATCCTGCTGCGGGTGGACGAGGTGGACGAGGCGCGGAGCCGCTTGCTCGCCTTGCTACGAACGCGGGAGTAGCGCCGTTCAGACGCTGATGAGCTCGGTCTCGATGTCGATGACCTCGGCGTCGAGGCGCCAGCCTTCGACGGCGCCGGCTATCTCCTGGAGCTGGGCGTCGGCATGGGCGCTTTCGCTGGAGAGGCAGGCGATGGCGATGGTCGTCAGGTCGAGGGCGTCGAGGTCGCCGGCCTCGCTGACGGCGGCGTTGTAGCGATGGCGGAGCCGTTCGACGACCGACTTCACGAGGGCGCGCTTCTCCTTGCGGGAGTGGGCGACGAAGCGGAGGCGGATGCGGAGGAGGCCGAGAACCATCGATAGAACGGCTCAGATGTCGACGGTTTCGGGGGGATCGTCCTCGGGGAGGGGC
>VXLW01000070.1 GCA_009841435.1 Dehalococcoidia bacterium
TTCGTCAAAGCTGCAGAATGCTCCTGGTGCTGTTGAAGCACCACAGATTCGGATCACCCATCCGTTCCATCCGCTCCGGGGCGCCCGCTTCCCGTTCGTGGTGACCAAGTCCCTCTGGGGCGAAGACCGGGTAACGGTGCAACGGCCCGACGGCACGGTCTGGTCGATTCCCGTTGGCTGGACGGACTTTGCGCCACCGGACCCTGCGGTGGTGGCGGGGCGCGGGCGTGCGCCATTTCGACTTGCGGACCTGTTGCGGCTCGCCGAGATGGTACGCGAGAGGGTCGGGACATGAGCGGCGGGGGCGTCACGGAGATTTCGTCCATGGTGTCACATGGATTTCATACACCGGTAGTGGGCGGCAGGCCACAATCGGCACAAGCGTGTTGCAAAGACGGGCAGCATGTACGGTGTTGTCTTTGGGTTTCTGGTCGGAATCTTCTTGACGTCGTCCGATGGTATAGCCATAATCTATCTGACATACGCGATGCGCCGTCCTCCCAAGCTGCCGCCGGACGCCAAGACGCAGGCCCTGCGCGAGGCAGGGGCTTTGCATCCGCACCCCGAGACCGTCCGCGACGACGTCTTTCGGAGCCATCCGTTCTTCGACCCGCGCGACCGCGTCCAGGTCAAGTACGAGATGGTGCGCCGCCATCAGGTCGATGGACGGCCGGTGACCGAGGTTGCCGCCCGCTTCGGGGTCAGCCGCCAGACGTTCTACCAGACGGCGGCCGCGTTCGAGGCGCACGGGATCCCCGGGTTGGTACCCAAGCGTCCCGGACCGAAGGGGGCCCACAAGTGCACCGAGGCGGTCGTCGACTACGTCGAGCGCTGGCGCGCGGGCGAAGACGTGCGACCGGACGAGCCGCTGACGGCGGCCGTGGCGCGGCGGTTCGGCGTTTCGATCCACGCCCGCTCGCTCGACCGGGCGGTGGCGCGGCGCAAAAAAAAACCGCACCCGTAGACGACCCGATCACAACGTCGGGCCTCGATTCCGAGCAGGTGTGCCGGCAATACGAGGTCGTGCGGCAGGACGCCGCCACCGATGTCGCGTTCGCTCGCCAGGGCTACGGGGTGGCGCTGTTGATGAGCCGCGGTATGCCGGCGTGGCTGAAGGTCATCTCGACTCTCTGCCTCCCGTCGGTCAGGCCGGCGCCGGCCGGCAGCGGGGACATCGAGCTGGCGCCGCCCCTTCGTTCCGAGATGGCGCGGGTGTTGGCGAGTTTGGTGCTCAGCCGCGTTACGGAGGGTGTTTCCCCATGAGTCAATCGACCGCGGTTACGGCGGGCCATCTGCGTCGCCTGGCCTGTCTCTACGTGCGGCAGTCCTCCCTGCAGCAGGTGCACGACCATCAGGAGAGCACTGCCCGGCAGTACGCCCTGAAGCGGCGGGCCCTGGCGCTCGGCTGGGCCGCCGACCAGATCGTGGTCATCGATGACGACCTCGGTCTGTCGGGCGCGTCAGCAGCCGAGCGGACCGGGTTTCAACGCATCGTCGCCGACGTCGGCCTCGGTCGCGTCGGCGTGGTCATGGGGCTGGAGGTTTCCCGACTCGCGCGCAACTCGAGCGACTGGCACCGCCTGCTGGAGATCTGCGCGCTGAGCGAGACGCTCATTCTCGACGAGGACGGACTCTACGACCCGGCCCACTTCAACGACCGCTTGCTGCTCGGACTCAAGGGTACGATGTCGGAGGCGGAGCTGCATGTGTTGCGCGCGCGTCTGATCGGGGGGCAACTGAACAAGGCGCGCCGCGGCGAGCTGTGGATCCGCCCGCCGCTGGGTATGGTCTTCGACCCCGCCGGCAAGCTCATGCTCGATCCCGACGAGCAGGTGCAGGGCGCCCTCCGTCTCGTGTTCGATACCTTTCGCCGCACCGGCTCGGCCGGCGCGGTGGTTCGCTACTTCCAGCAGCAGCAGGTCGCGTGGCCGCGGCGGGTCGTCAAGGGACCCCGTGCAGGTGCGCTCGTCTTCGGCGACTTGGAGCGTAGCCGTGTGCTCGGCATCCTGCACAATCCGCGCTACGCCGGAGCGTACGTCTTCGGGCGAACCCGGCAGCGCAAGGTCCGCTCCAGCGGACAGGCGCGGTATCGACGACTTCCCCGTGACGAGTGGAAGGTCTTTCTGCCTGACGCGCACCCCAGCTACATCACCTGGGAGCAATTCGAAGCGAATCAGGAGGCGTTGCGCGCAAGCGCCCAGTGCATCGGCGCAGACCGTCGGCGCAGCGCCCCGCGCGAAGGCGTAGCCCTGCTGCAGGGTCTCGTCGTCTGCGGTCGGTGCGGCAGCCGCATGACTGTCGGCTACGTCGTGTCTCACGGTCACCCGGAGCCGCTGTATCGCTGTCAGCGCCGGGGGATTCAACGGGCGGAGGCGGCGTGCCAGAGCCTGCCGGGCGCGGCGATCGACCGCGCGGTCAGCGACCTTGTGCTCGACACCGTCACCCCGGCGTCGATCGACGTCGCCGTCGAGGTGTTCGACGAGCTGCGAGCCCGGGCCGCCGAAGTCGACCGCGCCAAGCGGGCGCAGATTGCCCGGCTTCGGGAGGATGCCGAGCTGGCGCAGCGGCAGTTTCTGCTCGTGCGGCCCGAGAATCGGCTCGTGGCCGACAGCCTCGAACGACACTGGAACGAGGCGCTGCAGCGATTGGCCGCCGCCGAAGAGGCGTACGCCGGTACGGGCAAGACCCAGCTCCCGCCGGTCACTCCCGAGATGAAGGAGCGCGTGGCGGCGCTGGTCGCCGACTTGCCGCGCGTCTGGCACGACCCACGCACGCCGGCGCGTGACCGAAAGCGGATGCTGCGGCTGCTTGTCGAGGACGTCACGCTGCTGCGCGACGACGTGATCCGAGTGTCCATTCGCTGGCGGGGCGGCGCGACCCGACAGATGGAGTGTCCACTGCCGCTCGCGGCGCCGGATCTGCGTCGTACTCCGGCCGCGGTCGTCGAACAGGTCCGCGCCCTCGCCACCGAACAGACCGACGCGCAGATCGCCGAGACACTCAACGGCCGGTGGCTGCGCACCGGAACCGGATTGCCATTCCGCCGCCTGCGCGTCCGCATGCTGCGCGAGGCGTACGACATCGACAGCTACGCCGAGCACTTGGCCGCGGTCGGGTGGCTGACCGCATCGCAGATGGCCGAGCTGCTCGACGTACATCCGGCCACGGCCAAGCGCTTCGCGCGCCAAGGCGTGCTGCGCGCCGTGCGCGCCGACGACAGAGGCACGTTACTCTTTGAACCGCCCACCGGACCGCTGCCCGTTGCCCATCCGGGGAAACGGTTACGCGACCGGCGGCAGCACCCAAAGCTTGTATCGCATGTACGGGAAGGTGCGTAGTATGAAGCCTGAAACTTCTCCCAGCCCTTCGCCGGCGCGCAGAACTCGGCGCGGAACGGATACGCGCCC
>VXLW01000106.1 GCA_009841435.1 Dehalococcoidia bacterium
CCCCCGTCCCCTCCCTCTTGACTGGCGCCCCTGCGACATCGGCTATACCCGCATGTCCTTCCACGTCGACGACTTCGACGCCGTCGTCGCCCGCGTTCCCACCGTCGGCGCCTCCACGGTCACCCCGCCCATGGGCCCCGACGGTGACCGGCGCGTCTGCATCCGCGACCAGGACGGCTTCATCATCGAGATCATGGAACGCGACCCGCTTGACGACCTGCGTCCTCCACGCTGGCCCGAGTCCGGCGCCGCCATTCGCGCCGTCAGCCTCTCCGTCCCCGACCTCGACAAGGCCCGGCGCTTCTGGGTCGAGACGCTCTCCCTCGAATTAGTCGACCCCACCCTCCTCCACACCCCCGACATGGAGGCGCTCTGGGGCCTCCCCGGCGCCAAGTCCGAGACCCTCCTCCTGCGCGCCGGCGACCAGCTCATCGAGGTCCAGCAGTACAGCGACCCCGCTCCCCGTCCCCGTCCCCTGGGCTACCTCCTGAGCGATGTCGGCATCCTCAACATCGCCCTCGGCTACCGCACCCGCGAAGCTTTCACCGCCGCCTTCACCAGCCTCATCGAGAACGGCTACACCGCCAACGTCCAGCCCAACGACGAGGGCCCCTTCACCTCTTCATACGTGAACGACGACCAGGGCTTCTCCCTCGAAATGTTCCACTGCGCCGAGGAGATCGACGGCTACCTTGGGTTCATGCCAGAGGGCACCTGGCGCTCGGCTACCGGACGCCCGCCCCGCTAGGTAAACGGCCCCGCGAACCAGTCCGCGATCGCCTCCACCGCCTCGATCGCCGTGAAGCTGTCGAGCCACTTCCCCCCGTGCAGGGCGTACTCCTGGAACACCTTCAGCGCCGTCAGCGGGATGAGCGCCAGGATGATGTTCCGTTTCGAGAACTGGAAGTCCGGACGCCAGTGCGGCAGGCTCGCCACGAACAGGAACCACACCTCGAACACGTTCGGCACCGCGAGCAGCACGTAGCGCTCGTTCGTGAACTCGAAGATGGCGAACCCCACCAGCCGGAACAGGAACAACCCCACCGCCACGCTCCGCGCCGGCCCCGCCCAGCGCAGCGCCACGATCAGGAACGCCACCATGTAGACCTGGTCGAGCCACTTGTCGAACGCCTGGTAGTTGCTCACCCCGCCCAGGTCGAGCAGGTTCCGCAGGAAGAGGTCGCTCAGGTCGATCAGGATCGCGGCCCAGCCGCCGATGAAGGCCCACTTGAAGACGAGCAGCGAGCCCAGCACGCGGACGATGGCGATGATTAGCTCTTCGAGAGACATGCCCGCTCCCTGTGCAGGCCTTTCCGGCTGCTTCCGGACGCCCGCCTATACTACGGTCGCGGTCTACCGCTGACAGGGAGATTCATGGACAGCGATCCCCACGCCAGCAACCTGCTCGACGACGTAGGCGCCCAGTTCGAGCGAGCTGCCGTCTACAGCGACTACCCCCGCGGCCTCCTCGACCAGGTCAAGATGTGCAACGTCGTCCACCGTATGAGCTTCCCCGTGCGCGACGACGACGGCTCCATCCGTGTCGTCGAGGCCTACCGCGCCGAGCACAGCTTCCACCGCCTGCCCACCAAGGGCGGCATCCGCTTCAGCCCCCATGTGACCGAGGACGAAGTCTGCGCCCTCGCCAGCCTCATGACCTACAAGTGCGCCATCGTCGAAGCCCCCTTCGGCGGGGCCAAAGGGGGCGTCTGCATCGACTCCCGCAACGAGAGCGAGGGCTTCCTCGAGCGCGCCACCCGCCGCTACGTCGCCGAGCTCAACCGCAAGAACATGATCGGCCCCGCCGTCGACGTCCCCGCCCCCGATTACGGCACGGGCGAGCGCGAGATGGCCTGGATCGTCGACACCTTCACCGCCCTCAATCCCGACCAGCTCAACCCCTTCGCCTGCGTCACCGGCAAGCCCATCTCCCTCCACGGCATCTCCGGCCGCACCGAGGCCACCGGGCGCGGCGTCGCCATTGGCATCGCCGAGGCCACCGACTCCGCCGAGGACATGGAGGCCATCGGTCTCACCCGCGGTATCGAGGGCAAGCGAGTCATCGTGCAGGGGCTGGGCAAGGTCGGCTACCACGCCGCCCGGCTGCTACAGGAAGCGGGCGCCCGCATCGTCGCCATCGCCGAGTACGACGGCGGTATCGCCTCCGACTCGGGCATCGATGTCGAGGCGGTCCAGCGCCACCGCGCCGAAACCGGCTCGATCCGCGGCGCCCCCGGAACGCGCACCATCGAAAGCCCATTCCAGGTGCTCGAACTCGACTGCGACATCCTCGTGCCCGCCGCCCTCGAGAACCAGATCACCGCCGACAACGCCCCCCGCATCAAGGCCCGCATCGTCGGCGAAGCCGCCAACGGACCCGTCGACAGCGAGGGCGACGCCATCCTTCGCGAGCGCGGCATCCTCGTCATCCCCGACCTTTTCCTCAACGCCGGCGGCGTCACTGTCTCCTACTTCGAGTGGCTCAAGAACATCCAGCACGTCTCTCCCGAGCGGCTCACGAGCCGCTACCAGGAGGTCGCCACTACCCGCGTCGTGAAGGCCCTTGAAGGGGCCACCGGCGCCCATCTCAGCGACGTCGACTTCATGAAAGCCGTCAAGGGTCCCGAGGAGATCGACCTCGTCGAGGCCGCCCTCGCCGACACGATCACGCACGCCTACCACGCCGTCCACGACCTGTGGAAGTCGCGCTCGATGCCCGACCTGCGCGTCGCCGCCTACACCCTCGCGATCAACCGCGTCGCCCAGTCCTACCAGGTCCAGGGCATCTTCCCCTAGGGGGCGCCGCGATGATTACCTTCGAAGACATCTACCACGTCGGCATCATCGTCCCGGACATGGAAGCCGCCATGGACGAGCTCGGCCGCCGCTTCGGCTGCGGCTGGCGCGACCCCTCCACCGCCACCGTCCGAGTCCGCGACGAGGGAGGCGACCGCATCCTCTCCCCCCGCGTCACTTTCTGCGACCGGAGCACGCCCATCGCCCTGGAGCTGATCGAGGCCATCCCAGGCACCGTCTGGCACGTCGGTGAACGCTCGCAGCTCCACCACTTCGGGCTCTACGTTGACAGTGTCCAGGCCGCCATCGACGAGCTTGGCCCTGACATGACCCTCGAGATGGCCGGCCTCGACCGCGACGGCATGCTCGCCGGCTTCTGCTACGTCACCGATGACCTCGGCGTCCGCATGGAGCTCGTCGCCCGCGGCGGCCTCCCGCCCCTCGACGACTGATGCGGCGCGCCCTCTGGCTGCTGGTCGCTCTCCCCGCCGCCTTCGCGATCGCATGCGGCGGCGGCTCCAACGTCCCGCGCCGGGGGGTGATAAAGACAGACGAGCCCCCGCGCCAAGTGGCGAGGTGGGAAGGGGGGTGGAGGGGTATAAAAAAA
>VXLW01000020.1 GCA_009841435.1 Dehalococcoidia bacterium
GGGGGGGGAGGGGTGTGGGGAAGGCATCGACGAGTCCGGCGGCGGGGCGGCCGCCGGCAACCTGCTCCAGCAGGTGCAGGGCGCGGTCCTGGGCGTAGGAGGCAAGGTCGGGGCCGATGCCCTTCTCGAATCGCAGGGAGGCCTCGCTGCGCAGCTTGAGCTGCGTGGAGGTGCGGCGGATGGATCCGGGGTGGAAGTTGGCGACCTCGAGCAGAACCGTCTTGGTGGACTCGGAAACCTCGCTGTTCCCGCCACCCATGATCCCGGCCACGGCCACGGGGCCTTCGCCATCGCAGATCATGAGCATGTCGGGGTCGAGGTTGCGCTCGATGTCGTCCAGCGTGGTCAGGGTCTCCCCGGGGCGGGCGCGACGGGGACGGATCTCGGCGCCGCGGACGAGGTCGTAGTCGAAGGCGTGGAGGGGCTGGCCGGTCTCGAGCATGACGTAGTTGGTCACGTCGACGACGTTGTTGATGGGCCGCATGCCCGCGCGGATGAGGCGCTGCTGCATCCACGGGGGCGAAGGTCCCAGTTCGATGCCCTCGATGATGCTGGCGGTGAAACGGCGGCAGAGGTCGGGCGCCTCGATCGTGACGGAGACGAAGTCGCCCGCCGAGCGCTCCGACTCGGAGTAGGAACGGTCGGGTTCGCGCAGGGGTTGGCCGGTGACGGCGGCGACCTCACGGGCGAATCCGAGGATGCCGAGGAGGTCCGCGCGGTTCGCCCAGGTCGAGACATCGAAGACGACGTCGCCGATGGCGTCGACGAGGGGCGCGCCGAGGGCGCAGTCGCCGGGCAGCTCGAGGATGCCCTCGTGATCGTCGCTGAGTCCCAGCTCCTTCTCGCTGAGCACCATGCCCGCCGAGTCGACGCCGCGGATGGCGCGCAGCTTCAGCTTCGAGAGCTTGCCGCTGTGGCCGTCGATGAGCATCGCGCCCTCGGTCGCGAAGGCGACCTTCTGCCCAGCGGCGACGTTGGGCGCCCCGCAGACAACGGTCTTCGGCCCATCGCCAACGTTGACGGTCGCGAGCACGAGGCGGTCAGCGTTGGGGTGGGGGTCGACGGCCAGCACCTCGGCGACGCGCACGAGCTCGGGATCCCACTGCTCCCCGATGACTTCCCAGCCCTCGACCTCCGCAATGGCATCGGTAACGCGCGTGGCAAACTCCGCGGGTGGGAGGTCAACATCGACGTAATCGCGCAGCCAGGAAAGGGGAAGTTTCATGGCGCTAGAACTGCCTCAGGAAGCGGAGGTCGTTCTGATAGAAGTGGCGGATGTCCTCGATGCCCCAGCGGAGCATGGCAACCCGCTCGATGCCGACGCCGAACGCGAAGCCGGTGTAGCGCGAGGAGTCGTAGCCTGCGTTCTCGATGATCTCGGGGTGGACCATGCCGGCGCCGAGGATCTCGATCCAGCCGGTGTCGTGGCAGGTGCGACAGTCGCTGCCGCCGGCGCGGCAGAGGAAACAGTCGATGGCCATCTCGACGCCGGGCTCGACGAAGGGGAAGTAGCTGTGGTGGAAGATGATCCGGCGGTCCTCGCCGAAGAGGCGGCGGGCGAAGGCGTAGAGCGTGCCTTTCAGGTCACTCATGCGGACGCCCTCGTCGACGGCGAGGCCTTCGATCTGGGTCAGCATCCACTCGTGGGTGGCGTCGGTGGCCTCCTGGCGGTAGCACTTGCCGGGGACGATGACGCGCACCGGCGGTTCGGTCTGCTCCATCACGCGGATCTGGTTGGGGGAGGTGTGCGTGCGGAGCAGGATCTGGCGCTCGCCTTCGATGAGGGTGTCGATCCAGATGGTGTCCCACATGTCGCGGGCGGGGTGGTCGTCGGGGATGCGGACGGCGTCGAAGTTGTACCGTGACCACTCGACCTCTGGCCCTTCGAAGACGCGGAAACCCATCTCGGCGAAGGCTGCGATGCAGTCGTTCATCGTCTGGGTAACGGGGTGAAGGCGGCCGAGGGACTGCGGACGTCCGGGCAGGGTGACGTCGAGGGCGGCGTCGGCGGAGAGGGCGGCGGCGCGGGCCGAATCGCGGCGGGCCTCAAGCTCGGCTTCGAGGGTGGCTTTCAATTCGTTCAGGGACTTGCCGAGGGCCGCCCGGCTCTCGGGCGGGGCATCCTTCAGGGCGCGCAGGCGAAGGGTGAGGCGACCGTCCTTGCGGCCGAGCCACTCGGCGCGCCAGGCCTCGCGCGCGGCCTCGCCATCCGCCTGCGTAAGCGCTTCCAGCGCCTCCGAACGGAGCGCGTCGACTTCTGCCTCGATCGTGGACATGGGTTGAATTGAAATTATAGGTAGGGCTCCCTGACAGGCGAGCCGAGGGGAGCGATTCACCGAAGGCAAAGGCGCGGTGAAGGGGCAGTGGCGTCTTTACCTTGCCCATCTGGTGCTCACAGGGGGCCGCCCTAGACTGCGGTTCAAGGGATTCGATGGCGCGCCCGGCTTCCGGTCGCGATCTGTCAGCCAGGGAACGAGAATAGGGGAGAGCATGCTGCGACGATTGCTGCATCAATCGCAGGCCTTCTGGCCGGGAGCCCTGGCGGGGCTCGTCGCGATCGCGCTGGGGCTGGCGGTGGCCGAGCTTGCCGCCCGCCTCGTCGACGGAGCGTCGCTGATCGTCGCCATCGGCAACATCGTCATCGACAACTCGCCCGAGCAGGTCACCAAGTGGGCGATAGACACCTTCGGCACGAAGGACAAGCCGCTCCTCATCGCCGGCATCACGGTCGTCACGCTGCTGGTGGGGACGGGCGCGGGTGTGGTCTCGATGCGTCTGCGCGCAGCCGGCCCTGCCGTGTTCGCGGTCCTCTGCGTCGTGGGGGGACTGGCCGCGGCGGACGATCCGCTAACCTCGGCCGCAGACGCGGCGATCACGGCCGCCGCCGCCGGAGTCGTGGCGGCGGGGACGCTGCTGGGGCTGCTGCTGACGGCGCCGCGGGCGCGGGAGGCGGCCGATGCCGGCGACTCCGCTGACGACGGGGCCGCGTCGCCCGGACGAAGGCGGTTCCTGTACCTGGCAGGCGGGGGTCTAGCGGCGGCGGCGATTGCGGTGCCCTTGGTGCGGCGGTTCATCGACACGGGTGTGGACGTGGACGCGCAACGAGCCTCGATCGCCGACCGGCTGCGCAGCTCCTCGCGGGCGACGCGGACCGCGGCTACTGCGACGGCAACGCCGGAGGCGGCAGCGACACCATCAGCTACGCCAGAACCGACAGCGGCGGCCACGGCAACGCCCACCTCGGAGGCAACTGCGGAGGCAACGGCTTCCGCGACAGAGACCCAAGCGGCCACGGAGACACCGGCAGCCGAGTCGACACCGACGGACGCAACGCCGGAGGCGACGCCCGAGGCGACCCCGGAGCCAACACCCGAACCGACGCCAGAGCCCACGCCCGAACCGACCCCGGAGCCCACAGCGGTCGCGCGGCCCGGCCCGGAGGCGGTGCCGGGCATCTCCCCGCTGGTCACGCCGAACAACCGCTTCTACAAAATCGACACGGAACTCGCAGTGCCGCGGATCGACAGCACCAAGTGGAGCCTGAAGATCACTGGAATGGTCGACCGCGAGCTGGAGTTGTCGTTCGACGACCTCCTCGACCGAAGTCTCCAGGAGGAGTCGGTGACGCTTGCCTGCGTTTCCAACCATGTGGGAGGCAACCTCGTCGGGAACGCCTACTGGCTGGGCGTGCCCCTCCCCGACCTCCTGCGCGAGGCGGGTATCAAGGAGGGCGCCACACAGATAGTCGGCCGCGCTCTCGGGGGCTTTACGGTGGGCATCCCCACGGATGTCGCGATGGACGGGCGCAAGTCGATGGTCGTCATCGGAATGAATGGCGAGCCCCTGCCGGCGAAGCACGGCTTCCCGGCACGCCTGATCATCCCGGGGCTGTACGGCTACGTTTCGGCGACGAAGTGGCTGGAGGAGATCGAGCTGGCGGAGTGGGACAGCTACGACGCGTACTGGGTCGGGCGGCGAGGGTGGTCGAAGCAGGGGCCAATCAAGCTCCAGTCGCGGATCGATGTGCCGTTCAACGAACAAGAGGTGCCACCCGGCAACGTGCGCGTGGCGGGCGTGGCCTGGGGCGGTCTGAAGGGTGTGAGCAACGTCCAGGTCCGGGCGATCAGGCGGAAGGGGGACGCACAGCCGGGCGAGGGCGAGTGGATGGACGGCATCCTTGGGGAGGAGCTCTCGGATAGCAGTTGGCGCCAGTGGGTAGTCGACTGGCCAGCCACGGAGGGCAGCTTCGACGTGCAGGTCCGCGCGTTCGACCGCGGCGGGATGGTGCAGACGGACGAGAAGCGTCCACCGAAACCCAACGGGGCCACGGGACACCACACCATCCGCATAAACGTCGAGAGCTAGACGGACCCTGAAGGCCGTCGCGGATCCTTCACCGGGGGCAGGGGGCGTGAGGTGAACCTTCGGGAACTGCGACGGATGGCCCTGCCGATCCTCGCCGGGGGAGCGCTGCTGGCAGCCGCGTGCGGGGGTGCGTCGGAAGATGCCCCGGAGATGCCGCAACCGGAACGTCCCGAAGCGACAGCCACACAGACTCAGGCGAGCCCCGCCAAGACACCCGCTGAGACGGCTACGGAGCCACCGCCCGTCGAGAATCCGGCGCCCGAGTTCCCGGCGGGGCTGACGTGGTTCAACGTGAGCGAGCCGCTCAGTTTCGCGAAGCTGCGGGGCAAGATGGTGCTGCTCGACTTCTGGACGCAGGGCTGCATCAACTGCCAGCACATCATCCCCGACCTGGAGCGGCTGGAGCGCGAGTTCCCCGACAGCCTTGTCGTCATCGGCGTGCACACGGGCAAGTACTCCGAGGAGCAGGAGGACGAGGCCGTGGCCGAGGCGATCGCGCGGTACGACCGCCGGCATCCGGTCGTGAACGACCCGGACTACGTGGTCTGGCGACAGTGGGGCGTGCGAGCCTGGCCCACGGTCGTCCTCATCGACCCGCGGGGGAGCGTCGTTGGCGGGGCAGCGGGGGAGCTGGTGTACGAGCGGTTCCAGCCGGTGGTGCAGCAGGTCCACGACGAGTTCAGCGCGCGGGGACTGATCGACACGACCCCGATCCCACTCGCACTCGAAGCGACCGTGGCCTCGACCTTCCTTTCGTTCCCGAGCGAGGTGCTGGTGGACGAGGCGGGCGGGCGAATCTTCATCGCGGACGCGGGGCACCACCGCATCGTCGTGACGGATCTCGATGGTCGCGTCGTCACGGCCTTCGGGGCGGGAGAACCGGGATTCACGGACGGGAGCGCGAGCGAGGCCCGATTCCGAGACCCGCAGGGGCTCGAACTGTCGCCGGACGGCCGGACACTGTGGGTCGCAGACACGCGCAACCACGCCCTGCGGGCCATCGACCTCGAGACGGGAGAGACGGCGACCATCGCCGGGACGGGGAGGCGGGCCTACGAGTTGCCCGGGGGAGATCCGCTCAGCTCGGACCTCGCCTCTCCGTGGGACATCCACCACCACGAGGGGTTGCTGTACATCGCAAACGCGGGAACGCACCAGATCTGGGTGCTGGACCTGGCTAACGACCACGTGAGCGTCTTCGCCGGGACGGGCCGGGAGAACGTCGACGACGGCCACCGGCTGAAGGCAGCGACGCTGGCCCAGCCGAGCGGCCTCGCGGGAGATGCAACGCACCTCTACTGGGTCGACGCCGAATCGAGTTCGGTGCGGCGCGTTCCCTTCGCGGGGGAAGGCGACGTGGAGACGCTGATCGGAACGCACCTGTTCGAGTGGGGCGACGCCGACGGTCCGGCAGGCACGGCCCAGATCCAACACGCGCAGGGTCTCGCGATCGGCGGCGGGGTCGTGTACCTGGCGGACACGTACAACCACAAGGTGCGGGCGCTCTCGCTGGCCGACTTCTCCGTGATCACAGTGGCGGGGAGCGGGGAGCGGGACTGGAACGACGCGACGGGCGCTGAGGCGGCGTTCGAGGAGCCGAACGGGCTCGTCCTCGCGGGCGGGAAGCTCTACCTGGCCGACACCGGCAACCACGCCCTGCGCATCATCGACCCGGCTTCGGGAGCGGTCCGGACCCTGGCCTTCACGAACCTGGCGGCGGCTAGCCCGCGGCTCCCGGAGGACGGCATCGTGCGCGTCCAGCTCCCGACGCAAGTCGTGGCGCCGGGCGTCACGACGCTGCGGATCACGATCTCGTCGCCGGAGAACTTCCACCTGAACGCCGCAGCTCCGTCCCGGCTCGAGCTCGCGTCGAGCAGCGGCCGGGTGGTGCAGCTGAGCGAGACGGAGCTGACGTGGAGCACCGATGACGCGTCGTTCACGATCCCCATCCCCATCGAGCTACACGAGGGCGAGGCGGAGATCACGGGGACGGGGGTCGTCTACTTCTGCCGGACGGGCAAGGAAGCGATCTGCCTCATCCAGCAGGTTCAGTTGGTGGTGCCCGTGCGGGTGAGCGCCACGGCGACGGCGGGCGAGGTCGTGGTCGAGTACCTGCTGCCGGACTTGCGGCCAACGTACGGCGGTTCTTGACAGTTCCCCGACCCGCCCCGAATCATGGCGGCACCTTTCCAACCGAGGAGAAGCGCGTGGTTCGAGGCTACGTCCTAATCGAGACTGACGTCGGAAGCGCCAAGGCAGTTGGCGCGGCCGCCGCCGCACTGACCTACCCGGGCGCGACCGTGCTCGCCGTCGATACGGTGACCGGGCCATACGACGTCATCGTGCAGCTTGAGGCCAACGACCTCGACGCTCTGGGGACGGCCATCACCGATGCGATCCAGACCGTGACGGGCGTTCAGCGCACGACCACCTGCCTGGCGGTGCGCCTCGGCTAGACCCGCGAGAACCCTGCGACCGTGACGATTCCGACCTCCGCGATGATCAGCGTGGAGGATGCGCGCGAGCGCATCCTCGGCTTCTTCGAGCGGCTCGAACCGGAGCAAACGCCGGTGATCGAGGCGCTGGGGCAGGTCCTGGCCGAGAACGTGGTCGCGGGGTTCGATATCCCGCCGCTCGACAACACCGCCATGGACGGCTACGCCGTTCGCGCCGCCGACACCGACGGCGCGAGCGAAGGCAACCCCCGCACTCTGACGGTGATCGCCGACCTGGCAGCGGGGTACGTGCTCGACACGTCGGTAGGCGAGGGCGAGGCGGTGCGCATCATGACCGGCGCGCCGATCCCGCCGGGCGCGGACGCAATCGTGCCCTTCGAGGAGACGGACGAGCCGCTGCGCGAGCCGGGACAGGCCCCGACCCGGGGCGACTCCGTGGGAGTGTTCAAGGCGGCGCGGCTGGGGGCGAACATACGCCGGCGGGGCGAGGACATCGAGACAGGACAGGCGGTGCTGGAGGCGGGGCGCGTGATGCGTGCGTCCGAGATCGGCGTGCTTTCGAGCATCGGGCGCACGGAGGTCTCCGTGTACCGGAGGCCGGAGGTGGCCATCCTTTCGACGGGCGACGAGATCGTGACACCCGGCGAGGAGCGCCGCGCGGGCCAGATCTACGACGCGAACGCGCACAGCGTGGCCGCGCTCGTGCGCGCCTTCGGCGGGCGTCCGCGCCTGCTCGGTATCGCGCGCGACACGGTCGAGGACCTGACGGCGAAGATCCGCTCGGGACTGGACGCGGACATGATCGTGACGAGCGCGGGCGTCTCGCGCGGCGACTTCGACGTGGTCAAGGACGTGCTTGCGCGCGAGGGCGCGATCGACTTCTGGACGGTACGGATGAAGCCGGGGAAACCGCTCGCGTTCGGCGCGTTCGAGGCGCCGGACGGGCGTCGCGTCCCGCACCTGGGGCTGCCGGGGAACCCGGTCAGCTCGATGGTCGCGTTCGAGCTGTTCGGGCGTCCGGCGATCTTCAAGATGCTGGGGCGAGCCAGTTGGGAGCGGCCGGTCGTGCGGGCGATCACGCGCGACCGCGTGGTGAACACGGACGGCCGGCGCTTCTACGCGCGCTGCATCGTGACGAAGGACGAGGACGGTCGCTACTACGCCGACCTGACGGGTCCGCAGGGGAGCGGCATCCTGACGAGCATGAGCGCCGCGAACGGGCTCACGGTCATCCCCGAGGATCTTCCGCGGGCGGAGCCGGGTGACGAGATCGACGTGATGATGATCGACTGGGAGCACCCGGGGTAGCACACTCGAAGGCGGGATGACCGACGACGCCCGCCCCTGGTACGAGACGCTGTTCGAACGGGACTGGTACGACTACTTCGCGAAGGGCGGACCGGGCTCGCCGGACGAGGACGGCTCGTACGCGCGCAGGACGGACGCCGAGGTCGCGTTCGCTGAGCAAGCGCTGGGGCTGACGGAGCCGTGCGACCTGCTCGACCTGTGCTGCGGCCCCGGCCGCCATAGCGTGCGACTCGCGAAGCGGGGGCACCGGGTTACGGGGGTCGACATCTCCACCTACAACCTTGAGAAGGCTACAGAGCTAGCCACGGAGTTTGAGGTTGATGTCACCTGGCGCGAGGCCGACATGCGGGAGACGGGGTTGCCGGATTCCAGCCAGGACGCAGCCATCAACATGTTCACGGCGTTCGGCTTCTTCGACGATGCGGAGAACCAGCGCGTGCTGGAGGAGGTGGCGCGGGTGCTACGACCCGGCGGATGCTTCCTCATCGACCTGGTGAACCGGGACTCGCTCATGCGTCGGCATCAGGCGCGCATGTGGAGCGAGCGACACAACGGCGCGTTGCTGTTCCAGGAGCATGCCTTCGACAGCGCGACGGGCTGTCAGACGACCAACTGGACAGTCGTCAAGGCGAACGGGGAGCGGATCGAGCAGAGCTTCACCCTTCGCGCGTACACGCTCCAGGAGCTGGAAATCCGGATGGCGCTGGCGGGGCTGACGGTCGAGGATGCCTGGGGCGGGCTCGACGGGGCGGAGTTGACGATGGACAGCCACCGGCTGGTGATTCGGGCTCGCGCGGAGTAGCGGCTAGCCTTCGTCCCCCAGCAGGTCAGGACGGCGCCGGCGGGTGCGTTCGAGGCGCTGCGCCTGCTTCCACTTCTCAATCTCGGCGTGGTGGCCGCTGAGGAGCACGTCGGGGACGGTCCAGCCGCGGTACTCGGCGGGACGGGTGTACTGGGGGTGTTCGAGGAGACCGTCGGCAAACGACTCCTCGCGGGGGGAGGCATCATCGCCGAGGGCGCCGGGGAGGTGGCGGGCCACCGCCTCGATGAGCACCATCGCGGGGAGCTCACCGCCGGTGAGGATGTAGTCGCCGATGGAGACCTCGCGGTCGACGCAGTGCTCGACGAAGCGCTCGTCGACGCCCTCGTAACGGCCGGACACGAGCACGAGGCGGGGGTGGGCGGCGAGTTCGCGCACGAGCGCGTCGTCGAGGCGCTCACCTTGGGGCGAGAGGTAGATGACGTAGCCGGGGGGATCGGCGGCGGCCTGCGCGGCCTGGAGAGCGGCGTCGAGCACATCGACCTTCATGACCATGCCGTGGCCGCCGCCGAAGGGCTGGTCGTCGACGGTGCGGTGGCGGTCGGTCGCGTGCTCACGGATGTCGTGCAGGTGGAGGTCGAGGAGGCCGGCGTCGCGGGCACGCTTGATGATGGAAACGTCGAGTGGTCCGGCAAAGGCCTCGGGGAAGAGCGTGAGGACGTCGACCCTCATCCGTCGTGCTCGACAGGGCCGGCGACCAGCTCGGCGATGTGGGGCACGAGGGGGAGGAGGACAGTGAGGCCATCGGCGACGCCCTTGGGGCTGCCCGGCAGGTTCACGATGAGCGTGTTGCCGCGGGTGACGGCAGCGCCACGGGAGAGGATGGCGAAGGAGGTGTGCTTGAGCCCCTCCTGGGCGATGGCGACGGAGATGCCGGGTACGTCGCGCTCGGCGATGTCGCGAGTGGCCTCGGGGGTGAGGTCGCGGGGGGTGAGACCGGTGCCGCCGGTGGTCAGGATCAGGTCGGCGACGCCCGCATCGCACCAGGCGGCGAGCTGATCCGCGATGCCCTGCCGGTCGTCGGGGAGGGCGGCGGTCGCGACGACCTCGTGGCCCTCCTCGAGGCAGCGGCCCTCGATGAGGGCGCCGCCCTCGTCGACGCGGGTTCCGGCGGCAACGCCGTCGGAGGCGGTGAGGATCGCGATTCGGGCCATCGGGACAGTCTAGCGCGGCGCCTCGCGGGAGGCGGCGGAGGGCCGGCAGAGCCCCGCGATTGCAGGCTGATTTCTATTGACACCCTCTGGGGGGGGCTCCTATAGTCCGTGTGGGGAGAAGTGGGGATAGATGGGAATCTTCCCCAGTTTTCTTCCGATCTTGGTAGGGACATCCCTGCCCGAGGGGCCGACATGGCGTTCCGTGGGAACTTTGAGTACCAGTTGGACGACCGCAATCGGGTCGCGCTGCCTCCGAAGTTCCGCGAGGAGTTCGCCAACGGCGCCGTCCTCGTGCCCGGTCTCGACGGTTGCATCGAGGTGTACACGCCCGAAGGGTTCGAGGCCGAGGCTCGCGTCGTCGAACGCGTGCCCGCCTACTCCGAGGCAGGCCGCCAGCTGAGGCGCGCGTTCTTCGCCTCTTCGTTCGACGTGCAGCGCGACGGCCAGGGCCGGCTGCTCATCCCCGCCAAGCTCCTCACGCACGCCGAGATCGAGCGCGATGTCGTCGTGCTCGGGAACGACCAGCGACTCGAGATCTGGGACCGGACGAAATGGGACGAGCAGGAATCGATGCTGCCGACGGCCCGCGCGAACGCCCTGCAGCGGCTTGCGGACGAGTCCGCCGGCGGCGGGGGAGGCTAGCGTGACAACCATGACCACGCCGAGCGCTCCACACACGCCCGTCCTCCTCGATGAGGCGATGCGCTATCTCGCCGTGCGTGAGGGAGGCGTCTACATCGACTGCACGGCGGGGGCAGGGGGGCACAGCGCGGCCATCGCCGAGGCGATGGGGCCGGAGGGGCGGCTGCTCAGCATCGACCAGGACGGCGAGGCGCTGGAGTTC
The DNA here is from genome assembly GCA_009841435.1 of Dehalococcoidia bacterium. GTDB lineage: Bacteria > Chloroflexota > Dehalococcoidia > Tepidiformales > Tepidiformaceae > UBA2991. Next base: position 10,948 of record VXLW01000020.1, read on the forward strand.
GCGCGAACGAGATTGGCTCCGTTTGGGAGGCGGGTCAGCTTCGTTCGCGGGAACTTCCGCGATCTCGATGTCATCGCCGAGGACGAAGGGTTCGAGGCGGTCGACGGGATCCTGATGGACCTGGGAGTTTCTTCAATCCAGCTGGACACCGCGGAGCGAGGGTTCGCCTTCGCGCACGAGGGGCCGCTGGACATGCGTATGGACCAGTCGTCGGACGGCTTGACGGCTGCGGACATCGTGAATACGTGGGACGAGCGAGCGCTCGCCACCCTCTTCCGGGAAGAGGGAGAGGTGCGCGGGGCACGCCGCATCGCGAGAGCGGTGCTGAGGGCGCGGCCGCTTCGTTCGACCTGGGATCTAGCCAAAGCCGTCGAGCAGGCTGCGGGGGGCGCGAGAGACCGAACCCAACAACACCCCGCCACCAAGGTCTTTCTCGCGCTTCGGATTCGTGTAAATGGCGAACTCGACTCGCTTGGCACGGCTTTGCCGCTTGCCCGCAGCCTGCTCGGCTTTGGGCCTTCCCGCGAAGGCGGGAGGCTCGTCACCATCGCCTTCCACTCGTTGGAAGACCGAATCGTGAAACGGTTTCTCGGGCGCGAATCGCGTGACTGTCTCTGCCCGCCGGTGCTGCCTGAGTGCCGCTGCGGACACCAGGCGACGCTCACGCCGCTGACGCGACGTGCGGTTCGCCCCGGCGGCGACGAGATCGCCCGCAACCCGCGAGCACGGAGCGCCGTTCTGCGCGCCGCCCAGCGCCGGGTCGAGGAGCAGCGATGACGGCCCTCGACCAACCGGCGCCACGAACCCACCGGGGTCTTTCGCTTCCGAAGCTGGGGGTGAGTGGCTGGGTGGTCGCGGGCGCACTCATCGTCTCGGCCAGCGCGATGGCGCCGGTCGTGCAGAACAGCCTCATGACGACCCAGGGGCGCAACCTCGAAGCGCTGGAGGGCGAACAGACCGCTCTCCAGGTCGAGATGCGCCAGCTGGAGGCCGAAATCGCCCGCTTGATCTCGGTGGACCGCATTGCGCGGCGGGCCCTCGAGATCGGCCTCGTGCCGGGGGCGAACGCCATCTTCGTGAGTATCGGGGAAGCCGGACCGGAGCCCCCGAAGATTCCTGCGGAGCATCTCCCCGAGGCCTCGGAGCCTGGCTCCGGGCCCGCTCCGTAGCCGCGGACCACCTATGGAGGCGATGCCGCTGCTGAACTGAGATCGCACCGGTCACGGGAGGAGGCCGGCGGGAGGGCGCCCCATGGCGCAGCAGCAAGCGAGGCGCACGGGCCGGGTATGGCTTCCGGCGATCGCGTTCGCGGTGTTCGCAGCAGTAGTGCTGGCGCGCCTCGTCCAAGTGCAGATTCTCGAGCACGACCGGTACGCCGAAGAGGCGCGCAGCGAGCTCTACGCCAGCGACACGGTCTTCGCCCGGCGGGGCGCGATCCTCGACCGCAACGGGTTCCTGCTCGCCATGAGCACCGACACGTGGGACCTGTACGTGGCATCCCGCGTCTGGAACGACGACGCGACCGCGCGAAGGGCCTCGGAAGCGATCGCCGAGGCGACGGGACACGACGCCACCTACCTGCGCACGCTCGTCCTGGAAAGCGGACTCGTCGATGTGCTCGTCGCCCGCGACGTTCCCTACGACGCGGGCCGGGCGCTGCTCGATGCGAACGTGCCGGGGCTGATCGGTCTTCCCAACACCGTGCGCGTTCACCCGGCCGGCGATCTCGCCTCGTCGGTCATCGGGATCATGGGGGCCGACAACACGGGACTCACGGGGATAGAGGCGTGGTACGACGCCGAACTGCTCGGTACGCCGGGCCGCGTCATCTTCGAGCGCGACACGACCGGTTCCCCCATCCCCTACGGCGAGACCTTCACGACCGAGGCCGTGCCCGGCCCGGACATCATCCTCACCATCGACCGGCGCATGCAGGTGGCCGCCGAGCGCGCCCTGAAGCAGGCGATCGAGGAGAACGAGGCGGTGCGTGGGTCGATCGTGATCATGGACCCCCGGACCGGAGAGATTCTGGCGCTGGCGACGCAGCCCCGCCTCTCGTTCGAGGGGCTCGACCTGTCGGACCCGGTGCAGGTGAGGCTGCTGCGCAACAGCGTCGTGAGCGACCTCTATGAGCCTGGTTCGGTGATGAAAGTGATCACCGCGGCGGCGGCTATCGACGCCGGGTTCGTGACGCCCGAGACCACCTACGAGGACACGGGCATCGCCTTCGTGTACGGAATTCCGATCTTCAACTGGAACAACGGCGTCTACGGCGAACAGACGATGACGGGAGTGCTCCAGCAGAGCATCAACACGGGCGCCGCCTTCATGATGGAGGAGCTCGGCGTCGCGCGCTTCCACGAGTACCTGGAGGCGTTCGGCTTCGGGAAGCCCACGTACATCGACCTGAGCGGCGAGGCGGCCGGGCTCGTAAGGCGGCCGACGGATTCCGACTGGTCGCCGGTCGACGCGGCGGCGCAGTCGTTCGGACAGGCGATCAGTGTCACGCCGATCCAGATGGCGACGGCGCTCGCAGCCACCATCAACGGCGGGCGCCTGCTCGAACCGCGACTGGTGAAGGCGATGGTCGCCCACGACGGCACACGCTACGACCTGTCCACGAGAGTGGTCGGGCAGCCGATATCCGCCGAGACGAGCGCGACTATGCGGCAGATGCTCGGGGCGGTGATCGACCCGGGCTGGTACCACCCGGGGAAACCACGCTACTACACCGCCGGCGGCAAGTCGGGCACGGCGAACGTGCCCATCGACGCGAGCTACGACGACACGCAGATCGTGTCGTTCGCGGGTTTCGCACCGGTGGACGAGCCGCGAGTCCTCATCCTGGTGAAGCTCGACGAGAACGCCAACCTCGAGACCGGTACGGAAGCGGCGGGACCCGTCTTCGCCTCGCTCGTCGACGAGGTGCTGGGCTATCTCGGCGTTCCCCCGAATGTCGAGCAGGCGGCGACGAGGTGACGGGCATGACGACAGCCTTCCTGGCGGAGTCCATGCGCGCCCACGGTTACCGCGTGATCGAGGGCCCGGCCACGCCGATCTCGGGCGGAGCAGCCGACTCGCGCCTGACGCAGCCAGGCGACCTGTTCGCCGCCTTCCGGGGCGAGCGGCTCGACGGCAACGACTTCGTCGACGAGGCCCTGGAGCGGGGCGCTCCGGCGGCCGTCTGCGAGCGGGCGCCGGGAGGCGACTGGCAGGACCGCACGGTCGCGGTGGTCGGCGACACGCGTACGGCCATGGCCGAGCTCGCACGCGACTGGCTGCAAACCTGCGACGTTCGCGTGGCGGGAATCACGGGCACGGTCGGAAAGACGACGGCGAAGGAACTGACGGCGGCCGCCCTGGGCACTCGCTACGCCACGCACCACAGCCCCGGGAACCTGAACTCGCGCGAGGGCCTGCCCCTTGCCCTGATGAGCCTGCGCCGCGACCACGAGGTCTCAGTACTGGAAATGGCGATGGACAGCGAAGGCGAGATCGCCGAGCTGTGCGCGATCGCCGAGCCTTCCGTCGGCGCCGTCCTCAACATCGGCGCCACGCACCTCGAGAAGCTCGGCAGCATGGAGGCGATCGAGAGGGAGAAGCTCTCGCTGGCGCGCTCGCTGCCAAGCGACGGCACGGCAGTCGTGAACGTCGACGACGAGCGCATCGCGCCGGTGGTCGACGAGCTGTCTTGTGACGTCATCGGTTTTGGCGCGAGCGAAGCGGCGCGCCTTCGGCGCGGCGATGTGCGCGACCTCGGGCTGGAGGGCTCGGAGTTCCGCGTCACCTACGAGGGTGGCGAGGCTGACGTGCGGCTGCACGTCCCCGGGGCGCACCTCGCGCAGGGGGCGCTGGCGGCGATCGGCATCCAGCTCGCGCTCGGCGTGGAGCTCGCGGAGGCGGCGGAGGCCGTGAGCGGGGCCGACATCGACGGGCGGCTGCGGGTACGACGCAGCGCCGGCGGCGCACGCATCCTCGACGACACCTACAACGCCAGCCCCGCCTCGGTCGCGGGAGCGCTCGAACTGCTGCGCGGTCTGGGCGGGCGTCGCATCGCCCTGCTAGGCGAGATGGCGGAGCTCGGCGACAGGTCCGAGCCCGAGCACCGCCGCATCGGCGCCATCGCGGCCGGGTGCTGCGACGTGCTCGTGGCAGCGGGGGAACCCTGCCGCCTCATGGTCGAGGCCGCGCGGGCGAACGGACTCGCCGAGAGCCACTGGTTCGAGACGAAAGACGAAGCGGCGGCATTCGCCGCTAGCCTGCTGGGCGAGGGCGACCACGTGCTCGTGAAAGCATCGCGGGGTCAGGCGTTCGAAGAGTTGCTTCCCGTCTTGGAGGGCACGGCATGATTCGCGCCCTGCTCTCCGGCGGCATCAGCTTCGCGCTCACGGTCGGGCTTGGCTGGCCGATCGTGCAGTACCTGCGCGCCCAGCGGGCAGGGAAGGCGATCAGCGAGGATCAGCCGGCGTCGCACCAGTCGAAGGCGGGCACACCCACCTTCGGCGGCTTTATCATCTGGGTGCCGACGCTGATCGTGACGGCCATCGCCATCGACTGGCTCGACCACCGCTCGATCCTGCTCCCCCTCGGGATGATCGCGGCAACGGGCGCCATCGGATTCATCGACGACCTGGGGACGCTGCAGGATCGCGTCGGGTTCCGGGGCGGGCTGCCCTGGCGGCTGAAGATCACGCTGCTCACGCTGCTGGCCGTCGGCGCGGCCTGGGTGCTCTACGGGGAGCTCGACGTTGAGTCGGTGAACGTGCCGTGGGCGGGGAGCTATGCGCTCGGGCCGGCCTACATGGTCATCGCCGTCATCACCATCGTGGCGACGACGAGCGCGGTCGCGGTGACGGACGGGCTCGACACGCTGGCGGGCGGCACGACGCTGTTCGCGTTCATCGCCTACGGGGTAATCGCATTCGTCCAGGGCCAGGACTTCGTGGCCACCTTCGCGTTCATCATCGCGGGCGCCAACCTCGGGTTCCTCTGGTACAACGCGCACCCCGCGCGGGTGTTCATGGGCGATACAGGCGCGCTCGCGCTGGGCTCTAGCCTCGCGATCGTCGCGCTGATGACGGGCCACTGGCTCCTGCTGCCGCTGATCGGGCTCGTGTTCGTGGCCAACGCGGTCAGCAACCTCATCCAGATCGGCTACTACCGGCTGAGCGGGGGCAAGCGCATCTTCCGGCGGGCGCCACTGCACCACCACTTCGAGGAGCTGGGCTGGCCCGAGACACAGATCGTGACCCGCTTCTGGGTCGTCGGCATCGTCGCCGCGATGGTCGGCGTCGGGCTCGCACTGGCGGTACCGGAGTGACGATGATGGTTGAACGCCGGACCGCAGCCGAACTCCCCGAGATCACGGGCGCGCGCGCACTCGTCTACTCGCTCGGGATCGAAGGGCGCGACCTTGCCCGCTGGCTGCTCGCGCGCGGCGCCTCCGTGACGATGGCGGACACCCGCAGCGCCGAGCAGCTCGAAGCCGCGGGGGCGCAACCGCCGGAGGGGGTGGAACGAGCCGTTCGCGGCGAGTTGCTCGACCCGGAGGGCTTCGACCTGCTCGCGGTCTCGCAGTCGGTGCTGCGGAACGACGCGAACATCGTGCGTGCAAGGGAACTCGGCATCCCGGTGGTGTCGCAGCTGGCGTTGGCGTTGCGGCTCTGCCGCGGGCGCGTCATCGGGATCACGGGTTCGAGCGGGAAGTCGACGACGACGGCGCTGGTGGGGGCGATCGCGGAGAGCGCCAGCATCGAGCACCTCGTCGGGGGGAACCTGGGCGGTTCGCTGCTCGACCGCATCGAAGACCTGCCCGAGACCGCCAGCGTCATCCTCGAGATGAGCCACACGCAGCTGCAATACACGGACCGCTCGCCGGAGATCGCGGCGGTGACGAATGTCACGCCGAACCACCTCGACCAGTTCAGCTGGCCGGAGTACGTCGACCTGAAGCGCAACATCCTGCGCTACCAGGATGCGGACGGCCTCGCGATCCTCAACGCGGACGACGAGACGAGCCGCGAGTTTCGCGCCGACGTGCGCGGGCGGCTCGCCGAGGTCTCGCTCGCCGGCCCGGTGGCAGGGGACGGGGCGTGGCTGGAAGGCAAGGCGATCGTGTCGCGCTGGGGAGGCGCGGCCGAGACCGTCGCCGGCACGGCCGACCTGCGCATGCGCGGCCGCCACAACGTGGCGAATGCAGTGCTCGCGACCGCGATCGCGGGGGCGATGGGACTCCCGGGCGAGGCGGTCGCGACCGCCCTACGGAGCTTCCCGGGTCTGCCGCACCGCCTGCAGGTGGTCGGGCGAGCCCACGGCGCTACCTGGATCAACGACAGCATTGCGACGTCGCCGGAGCGGACGCTGGCGGCCCTGGACGCAGTTCCAGAGCCCGCCATTTTGCTGCTGGGCGGCCGCGAGAAGGCGCTGCCGCTCGAGAACCTGCGGGTCGCCGCCGGCGAGCGCTGCCGGGCCGCCATCTGCTTCGGGGAGGCAGCCACGCCGTTCGCGGAGGCAATGGCGGGCGCGGTCGAGACCGTCGTGCGGGTTGAAACGCTCGAGGAGGCAGTCGCTGCGGCCGCTGCCATTGCGCGAGAGGGCGACGCCGTCCTCCTCTCGCCGGCGGGCACGAGCTTCGACGCCTACCCGCGCTTCGAGGCACGGGGCGAGGCATTCGCGGCGCTCGTGGCCGCCCTCGATGGTTTCGAGGAGGCGACGTCATAGCCGTCACCTCGAACCGCCGCTGGCCCGCACGGGGTCCCGACTACACGCTGCTGGCGCTGATCACGGTGCTCACGATCACGGGGCTCGTGGCGGTCTACAGCGCGAGCTTCGTGATCGGGCTCGCGCAGTTCTCCGACTCGCACCACTTCATCATCAGGCAGGCCATGTGGGCAGTGCTGGGAGCGGTGCTGCTGCTGGCGGCGATGCGGTTCGACTACCACCTGCTGCGGCGGCTGGCGGTGCCGTTCATGGCGCTCACGCTGATGCTTCTGCTGTTCACGCTCATCGTCGGGACGGAGGCGGGCGGCGCGCAACGGTGGCTCACGTTCGGTGGCCTCAGCCTGCAGCCGGCCGAGTTCACGAAGCTCAGCATCATCGTCTACCTGGCGGCGTGGCTGAACTCGCGAGGCGACAACCTGCGCAGCTTCGAGCAGGGCCTGCTGCCCTTCATCGTCATCATCAGCGCGATTGGGCTGCTGCTCATGCTCCAGCCCGACCTGGGCACGACCGGGATCATCATCGTGATCACGGTCACGATGTTCTGGGCGGCGGGTGCGACGTTCCTGCAGATGAGCGCGCTCTTCCTGTCGGGCGGCATCGCCGTCGTCTCGCTGACGCTCATCGAGGGGTACCGCCTCGACCGCTTCTCCACCTTCGTGAATGCGGAGTCCGACCCGCTGGGGAACGGCTTCCAGACCCTGCAGGCGATGATCGCGCTCGGGAACGGCGGTCCCACCGGACTGGGGCTGGGAGCGAGCCGGGGCAAATTCTTCTACGTGCCCGAGAGCCACACCGACGGCATCTTCGCCATCCTCGGCGAGGAACTGGGGCTGGTGGCGACGAGCGCCGTCGTGATCCTGTTCGTCACGTTGATGCTGAAGGGGTACCAGATCGCGCGCCGGGCGCCGGACCAGTTCGGGTTCCTGCTGGCGACCGGCATCACGACGTGGATTGCCGCGCAGGCGTTCCTGAACATCGGCGGCATCACGCGGGTTATCCCGCTGACGGGCGTGCCACTCCCTTTCCTCAGCTATGGGGGCAGCGCGCTGGCGGCCGTGCTCCTGGCGGCGGGGGTGCTCGCAAGCATCTCGCGCTACACGGAAGAACGCGAAGCGGCGCGCGAGCGCACCGGAGCGGGCGCCGAGCCCTCCGAAAGGAGGGACGAGTCGTGAGGATCGCGCTGGCAGCGGGCGGCACGGCGGGCCACATCTTTCCGGCCCTGGCGACACTGGGGGCACTGCGGGCCACGGGCGGCCCCATCGAGGCGCGCTTCTTCGGGCCCGACAACCGGGGCGAACGCGCCCTCGTGCAGGGCCACGACGTGCCCTTCGAGACGGTTCCGGCGGCGCCCCTGCGGGGACGCTCGCCGTTGGCGCTGGCGCGCGGGCTCGCGCGCACGGCGCTGGGGGTGGCGACGGCGCTGCGCTCTCTGCGGCGCTTCCGCCCAAACGTGATGCTGAGCACGGGTGGCTACGGCAGCTTCCCGCCCAGTGTGGCCGCGCGAATGCTGCGGCTTCCGCTGGTCGTGTTCCTCCCGGACGTGGAACCGGGGCTGGCCGTGCGAGCAGAAAGCCGCCTCGCAACCCTGATCGCCGCCGCCACGGAGGCAGCGCTGCCGCGGCTGCCCTCCGAGAAGACGGTCGTGAGCGGCTATCCCGTGCGCGATGCCTTCGCGACCGCGCGCGAAGACGCACGCGAGGCGCTCGGCTGGAGCACCGACGAGCGCGTGCTGCTCGTCGCGGGAGCGACGCAGGGGGCGCAAGCGATCAACCGTGCGGTCTGGCGGGCGCTGCCGCGGTTCTGCGAGGCGGCGCGGGTCGTGCACATCACCGGGCCGACGGCCTCGGGCGAGGCTGCATCGGAGCGGAAGGCACTGCCGGAGTCGCTGCGGGAACGCTACGAGCCGGCGCCGTTCCGGGAGGATCTGCCGGCGCTCATGGTGGCGGCCGATCTGGCGGTCATGCGCGCGGGCGCGAGCACGCTCGGCGAACTGCCAGCGGCCGGGCTTCCGGCCATCCTCGTGCCGGGCACGTTCGCGGGCGGGCACCAGCGCGAGAACGCCCGCTGGCTGGCCGGGCAGGGTGCAGCAGTGGTGCTGGAGGAGGCGGACCTCGGGAAGCTCGAAGGGCTCGTGCTCGACCTGCTCCACGACGACGAGCGGCGCGGCGCGATGGCGGAAGCGGCGCGGGCGGCGGGGCACGCGGACGGGGCGGAGCGGCTGGCGGCGATCCTGCGGGAGGTGGCGACGACATGACCGAGATTCGCGGACCGGTCCACATCGTCGGAATCGGCGGGATGCACATGTCGGCCATCGCGCTGCTGCTCCATGAGCGCGGCGAGGAAGTGCAAGGCAGCGACCTCGAGGCCTCGGACCTGACCCGAAACCTCGAGGCGATGGGCGTGACCGTCTTTCCCGAGCACGCGGCCGAGAACCTCGGCGAGGCGCAGTGCGTCGTCGCCACGGCAGCTGTGGGAGAGGACAACCCGGAGGTCGCGGCGGCGCGGCGGCGGGGTCTGCCGGTGCTGGGGCGGCCCGAGGTGGTGGCCGGGCTCATGGAGGGGAAGCGGGTGATCGCGGTGGCGGGGTCGCACGGCAAGACGACGACCAGCAGCCTCATCGCGTTCATCCTGAGCCGGGCGGGGCGGCAGCCGATGTACCTGCTCGGGGGCGAGAGCCGCGACCTCGGGGGGAACGCCTCCTGGGGTGGCGGCGACATCTGCGTGGTGGAGGCGGACGAGTACCAGCGCGCCTTCCACGCCTACGACCCCAACGTGGCCGTCATCACCAACGTCGATGCCGACCACCTCGACCTGTACGGGACGCCGGAGGCCTACGAAGAGGCGTTCCTGACCTTCGCCCGGCGCCTGCGGGAGGGCGGGCGGCTGCTGGCCGGGGGCGGAAACGACGGATCGAGGCGCGTGGCGGAAGCGGTCGCCGGGGACCTCATGGTCGAGACCTACGGGCTGGGCGACGACTGCACGTGGCAGGCCACGGACGTCGCACTGAACGAGACGGGCGCCACCTTCACCGTGAAGCGCCGGGGCGAGGCCCTCGGTGAGCTGACGATCGCGCTCCCAGGGGAGTACGCGGTCGAGAACACGCTGGCGGCGGCGGCGGTCTGCCTCGGGGAGGGCACACCGTTCGCCGCCATCCGCGACGCGGCCGCGTGCTTCCAGGGTGCGAAGCGGCGCTTCGAGCGCCTGGGCGAGGCCGGCGGCGTGCTCGTCATCGACGAGTACGCCCACCACCCGAGCGAGGTGCGCGCCGTGCTCGGCGCGGCGCGCACGCGCTTCCCGGGGCGGCGCCTGATCGGCATCCATCAGCCGCACACGTACAGCCGCATCGCCTACCTGTGGGAGGCGTGGCTGGACTGCTGGGAGGGGCTGGACGAGCTCGTCATTCTCGAGACCTACGCCGCCCGGGAGACGCCCCTGGAGGGTCGCTCGGCGGCGGACCTCGCGCGGAACATCGCACGGCCGGCAGCCTCGTACGCGCCCGACTTCGCGGCGGCGGTCGCGCAGGCGGCAGCGCTGGCGCAGCCGGGTGACGTGGTGATGACGATCGGCGCGGGGAGCGTCACCGAGGTGGGGCCGATGCTGCTGGAGGCGCTGTCATGACGGCGCTCGATCAGCTGGCGGCAGGGCTCGAAGCGGTGGGCGAGATTCGCCGCGACGAGGCGATGTCGCGCCACACGACCTTCGGGGTCGGCGGGCCGGCGGACCTCTACGTGACCGTTCGCAGTGCCGACGCGCTCGCGCAGGCCGCGCGCATGGCGACGGATGCGGAGGCGGGGCCGTTCGTACTCGGCAGCGGGAGCAACATCGTGGTCGCCGACGGAGGCATCCGCGGCGTGGTGATCGACAACCGGGCGCGCGAGGAAGAGCACGACGGCCTGCGCGTTCGTGTGGGGAGCGGGGCGAGCTTCGCGGGCTTCGCGCGGAAGATGTGCCGCGCGGGGGTGGCCGGGCTGGCGTGGGCCGTGGGCATCCCGGGGACGCTGGGCGGCGCGGTGGTCTACAACGCGGGAGCCTACGGCGGCTGCCTGGCCGACGTGCTCACGCGCGTGCGGTTGCTCGACCCTTCCGGGGACGACTCGTGGTGGACGGCTGAAGAGCTCAACCTGACCTACCGCGGCAGCGCCTTCACACGGGGAACGCTCGCGGGCCGCACCGTGCTCGAGGCGGAGCTCTCGCTGAGCGAGGGCGACGCGGACGCGCTGCTCGCGGAGGCGGGCGGCTACGACAAGCGCCGGCTGACGGCGCAGCCGCGCGGCCGGAACGCGGGCTCGGTGTTCACGAATCCGCCCGAGAGCCCCGCCTGGAAGCTGATCGACTCGGTGGGGCTGCGCGGGGAGCGGCGGGGCGACGCCGCAATCAGCGAGCAGCACACCAACTTCTTCGTGAACCTCGGGCAGGCGCGGGCAAGCGACGTGCTCTGGCTCGTGGAAGAGGCGGAACGGCGCGTGCTCGAGACGCACGGCATCCAGCTCCGGCGCGAAGTCGGATTCGTGGGGGCGTGGTGATGGCGAGGCAGCGCGCGGCAGTCATCTTTGGCGGGCGCTCAGGGGAGCACGAGGTGAGCCTGCGCAGCGCCCGCAGCGTCATCGACGCGCTCGACCGGGAGCGCTGGGAGGTGGCGCCGATCGGGGTGACGCGCTCGGGAGCGTGGCTCTCCGTTGCGGAGACGGAGGCGGCGCTCACGGGCGGCGTCGAGGCGCTGACCGACGGGGGAACGTCGCTGACAGCGGGCGGCGCGCTGGCCGAACTCGGCGCATGTGATGTGGCCTTCCCGCTGGTGCACGGCACCTACGGCGAGGACGGCTGCCTCCAGGGGCTGTTGGAGATGGCCGACATCCCCTACGCGGGCGCGGGGGTGGCGGCGAGCGGGGTGGGGATGGACAAGGCGCTGCAGAAGGCGCTGTTCGCGGAGGCGGGGATCCCCGTCGCGCGTTATGTCGTGCTCCGACGCTGGGAGATCGAAGCTGATCCAGAGGAAGCGCGCCGCTTCGTAGAGGACGAGATCGGGTACCCGTGCTTCGCCAAGCCGGCGAACGGCGGGTCGAGCATCGGGATCACGCGCGTCGCCTCCCGGGAGGATCTCGGGCAGGCGTTCGCGGTGGCCCTTCCCCACGACGAGAAGGTGGTGGTGGAGCGGGCGATGGCGGGACGCGAGATCGAGTGCTCGATGCTCGGCAACGAGGCGCCGGAGGCGGCGGCAGTGGTAGGGGAGATCGAGCCGGACCGCGAGTTCTACGACTACGACAGCAAGTACGCCGCCGATTCGGAGACGGCGCTGCATGTGCCCGCCCGGATCGACGCCGAAGCAGCCGAGCGCGTGCGAGAGCTCGCCCGGCGGATGTACATAGCGATGGGCTGCGAGGGATACGCACGCGTCGACTTCTTCGTGGACGAGGACGGCGAGGCGACCGGCAGCGAGGTGAACACCCTTCCAGGATTCACCAGCATCAGCATGTTCCCGCGGCTGTGGGAGGCGAGCGGGCTCGCCTACCCCGACCTGCTCACGCGCATCCTCGACCTCGCCATCGCGCGGGGAGAACGGGGGTCGATGCGATGATCAGGAAGCACGACCAGCCGAAGCCCCGCCGCCAGCCGAACCGCATCGTGCGACGGAAGCGACCCGCCCCGGCGCAAACGCCGAAGCGCGCCGTCGAGCGCAAGGAGGGGCAGGCCGTCGGCGAGCGCAAGCGGCGGGTTGGCATGCACGTCGCGGCCATCGGCCGGCGCGGCCGATCGTGGATGCGAGTGCGCTGGCTGCCGATCACGACGGCGGTGCTCTTTCTCGGCGTCGTGGGGGCGGGGGCCTGGGCGTGGCACTCCCCGACCCTGCAGGTGCGGGAAGTGGAGGTCGATGGGGCGGTGGCGACGCGCGAGAGCGAGATCCTGGAGCAGGTCGACTTCTGGGGAGAGCGCATGTTCACCGCCGACCTGGACGGCGCCGCGGACGCGATCGCCGCACTGCCGCTGGTCGCTTCGGTCGAAATCACGCGGGAGTGGCCGGGAACGGTGCACATCACCGTGCGCGAACGCGAGCCGTGGGGCTCGTGGGAGCAGGCCGGGCTGCGCTACACAATCGACCGCGAGGGCTACGTGCTGGGGCACGGCCCCCCGCCCGCGGACTCGACGACGATCGTGAGTAACGAGTCGTACTCGCTGCGAGCGGGCGACCGGGTGGACTACCACGCCGTGGACGCGACAGCGGCGATCAAGGAACAGATCGAACAGGCGCTGGGAACCCGCGCCATCGAATTCACGTATTCACCGGGCGAGGGCATCCGCGTTCGCACGGAGGACGGACAGACGGCACTGCTCGGGGATTCGAGCAGCATCGCCTACAAGCTCGCCGTATGGGCCCGCGTGGCCGAGGAAGCGCTGGCGAGAGACATCACCTACTCAACCATCGACCTGCGGTTCGGGGACAGACCCGTTCTGCGGTGAAAAACGTCAACGAGGGGAACCATGAAGAAAAGTAACGCCATTGCAGCCATCGACATCGGGTCGACGAAGGTGACGGCGCTCGTCGCCGACGTGAACGAGTACGGGCAGGCGCGCGTGCTCGGCGTCGGCGTGGCGCCGGCCGCCGGCCTCTCCCGCGGGGTGATCGACAACATCCAGTCGGCCCGCGACGCGGTCGCGACGGCGGTGGAGAAGGCCGAGCAGTCGTGCGGGATGCGGATCCTGAGCGGCGCCGTCGGGATCGCGGGTGGGCACCTGAGCTCGCAGAACAACCGCGGGATCGTGGCCATCGCCGACCGGACGGAGCCGATCACCGCCGACGATCGCGCACGGGCCATCGAGGTGGCGGGGCAAATCAGCATCCCCACCAACCGCCAGATCCTGCACGTGATCCCGCGCGGCTACTGGATCGAGGGGACGGACCCCGTCTCCGATCCGGTGGGGATGTACGGGGCGCGCCTCGACGCGGAAACGCACATCGTGACGGGGGCCGTCTCGGCGGTGCAGAACCTGACCAAATGCGTCGAGGACGCGGGCATCCAGGTCGACGAGATCGTGCTTGGCTCGCTCGCGGCAGCGACCGGCTCGCTGACGACGGAAGAGCGCGCGCAGGGCGTGGCAGCGGTCGACATCGGCGGGAGCACCACCTCGATCTGCGTGTACGACGAGGGTTCCGTGGCGCACACGGCGACGCTGTCGCTTGGCGGCGCTCACCTGACGCAGGACCTCGCGCGACTGCTGCGGTGCCCCTGGGAGAGCGCAGAGCGGCTGAAGTGCGAGCACGGTTCGGCGATGACGACGGACGAGGTCGGGAGCGTGGACGTGGAGGTTCGCGCCTTCGGCACGAACTCGCGGAAGCGCGTCTCGGCCGGGCACGTGGCCGAGATCCTGCAAGCGCGCACGGAAGAGATCCTGGAGATGGTGGCCATCGAGCTGAAGCGCGCGGGCTACCTGGACCGGCTCGCGGCCGGCCTCGTCCTCACGGGAGGGACGAGCTTGCTGCGGGGCATCGACGAGCTTGCGGAACACCGCCTGGACCTGCCCGCACGCGTGGGCAGTCCGCGCGGCTGCACGGGACTCACAGACCTCATCGCGACCCCCGCCTACACCACCGTGGTGGGGCTCGCGAAGCACGCCCTGCGCGGGACCGCTCCATCAGCGCGTCCCGCCGGAGCCCGAAAGAACGACCCGGAGAACGGCTTCTTCAGGCGCGTCGCTGCGTTTGGGCGAGCCTTCATCCCCCAGTAACCGAGACCACCCGCAACCGAGGAGGCCCACCCGAGACGCTACTTACCAGGACGACCACCAATCCGCTCACACCCCACAGACGGAGGAAGAACGTTGAATTACACAGTGGACAGGGAACTGCTCCCGGACATCAAGGTCATCGGAGTCGGCGGGGGCGGCGGCAACGCCGTCAACCGCATGGTGCACGCCAACATCCCGGGCGTGACCTTCGTGGCCGTGAACACCGACGCGCAGGCGCTCGCCAGCTCGGACGCGGAGATGCGCCTGCGCATCGGCGAGAAGCTGACGAAGGGCCTGGGCGTCGGGGGCGACCCGACGCGCGGCGAGCGCGCCGCCGAGGAGAGCCGGGCCGAGCTCGAGGAGCTGCTGAACGGCGCCGAGATGGTGTTCGTGGCGGCCGGCATGGGAGGCGGCACCGGCACCGGCGCCGCGCCGGTTGTGGCCGAAGTGGCGCGCGAAGTCGGCGCGCTCACGATCGGCACGGTCACGACACCGTTCGCCTGGGAGGGCGCTACGCGCACGCAAGCGGCCCGCGGCGGCATCGAGAAGCTTCGGGAGAAGGTCGACACGCTGATCTCGATCCCGAACTCGCGGCTGCTGGAGAGCTGCCCGGACGACTACACGATGAATGAAGCGTTCGAGATGGCCGACGACGTGCTTCGGCAGGCGATCCAGGCGATCTCGAACATCATCAGCCAGAACGGCGCGATCAACCTCGACTTCAACGACGTCCGCACGGTGATGAGCGAAGCGGGACCCGCTCTCCTCGCCATCGGGGACGCCTCGGGCGAGAACCGCGCCGCGGAAGCGGCGAAGAAGGCCACGGCGAGCCCGCTCCTGGATCAGACGATCAACGGGGCGACGAACGTGCTCTTCAACGTCACGCACGACGGGAACCTGAAGCTGCGCGAACTCGACATCGCCGCCCGCGTCATCGCGGAGGTGGTCGACAGCACGGCGAACATCATCTTCGGCACCGTCATCGACCCGTCGGTCGGGGATTCGGTGCACATGACGGTCATCGCGACGGGATTCTCGGAGACGCAGGCCCCGACGGTTGGCCTGACCCGGGAGAGCGCGGCACGACCCGTGCCGCTGGAGCTGCCGGGTATTTCCAACGAGGAGGACGCTGAATTGCCGGCGTTTCTTCGGCGCAACATCCGCTCAATGAGCGAAGTCAGCGCCAACGGCGATCGAGAAGCGAGGATGGCTGAAAGGAGGTAGCCGCCAAAACCGAGCGCACGGTTGAGTCCGGCAGGACTGCTTCTCGACCAGACGGGCGGGACCTGGAGCCTTGGGAGATGGCGACAGGTCCCGTCCTTTTCTGTGAGCTATGCGCCGGCCACCCCGCCGGCGGCACCTCTCCTTTCAGCCAGATCGTCACGGTATCACGGGGGGTCAACTACTGACCACCGGATTCCGCATCGGCGGGCCACTCGACGGTGCGGCCGCTCTCCATCGTCTCACCGAGCAGGCGCGCCTCGATCCAGGGCGCCAGCAGGTCGTCGAGGGCCTCCGCCACGGTCCCGAGGGAGTGGCCGGCGTCGCCGTAGATGACGAGGCGCTTGGGGTCGAGGGCGCGACGGTAGATGTCCTCGCTGGCCTCGAAGTCGAGCACCTCGTCGGCACTGCCGTGGACCAGGAGGAGGGGGCGGTCTAGCTCCTCGACCTGGCGGGTGCCGTAGAGCTGGGGGGAGAGGGAGGCGACCCCGCGCACGAGCGGGTGCAGCGCCCCCGCCTTCACGACGACCGCGCCCCCGAAGCTGTGCCCGACGAGAACGGCATCGGTAGCGCCGATTCCCTTGAGGAAAGAGCAACCCGCGAGGATGTCGAGGACGCACTCTTCGAAAACGTTTGGCTCGCGGTAGTCGAGGCGGAGGACGCTCACGTTACGAGGCATGAGCAGGTCGGGGAGGCGGCCGAAGAGGCCCCCGGCGGGGCCATCGAGGCCGCCCATCGCCCCACCGGCGCAGATGGCGGCGCCGGAACCTCCCTGCACCGGGTGGAAGATCCCCGGAATCTCCCCACGGCTGGTCTGGAGGACGACGGAGAGGCTCTCAGGCGTGGGACCGGGGGCGGCCGTCACGTTGTGGAGGCTCAGCGTCAGGTCATCGGGTTCGGGGCCCTGGGGCTCGGTCACGCGCGCACGATACAGCCCGGCGCAGGCGGCGGGTCAGGTGAGCCAGGCGTCGCCGGGAAGGGGGTCGCGGGGCACATCTTCGTGGGCGTTGACCATGTGATGGGCGAGCGTTTCGAGTCGCCCCCACATGGCGTCGAATTCGTCCTGGGGGACCTGCTGCGACTCCAGGGCGGCGCGCATGTGCGTCAGCCAGAGCTGGGCGTGGTGCTCGGCGATGACGAAGGGGAAGTGGCGGCGGCGGAGGCGGGGGTGGCCGTAGCGTTCCGAGTAGCGCGCTTCGCCGCCGAGCCACTGCTCGAAGAAGAGCGTCAGCTTCTCGCGGCTGGGGGTGAGGTCGTCGGGGTAGAGGGCGCGCAGGGGGGCGTCCCCGGCGACGGCATCGTAGAACGCCTCGACGATGGCCTCGACGACCTCGCGCCCGCCGATGCGTTCAAAGGGGGTCTGGGCGCTCACGAGGTCCGCCAGCGGAGCGCGAGGAACGTGAGGGTGAAGGAGGCCACGCCGAAACCGAGCGTGGCGGTGGCGCCCCAGAGTATGTCGAGGCCGTTCCAGCCTTCGATGATGAGGGAGCGCTGCGCCTCGAGCACATAGGTGATGGGATTGATGGTGGCGAGCACCTGGAGCCAGTCGGCGAAGACATCCTTGGGGGCGAACGCGGTGGAGAGGAAGATGAGGGGAAAGAGGAGGAGTCCACCCGCAGCGGCCGCCTGGGGGCTGCCTGTGCGGAGCGCAATGGCGGCGTTGAAGCCGGAGTAGGCCATTCCGAAGCCGAACGATCCCACGAGCAGGACGAGCAGGCCCGGGACGCCCGTATCGAAACCGGTGCCGAAGATGAGGCCCACGGCAACGATGAAGGCCGTAATGGCGACCGTACGGACGCCGTCGGCGGCGATGCGCCCGAAGACGATCGCGGAGCGGGGCGCGGGGGTGAGGAGGAGCTTGTCGAAGTAGCCGCGCTGAATGTCGGTGATGGTGCCGAGACCGGCGCTCGCGGAGATGCTGGAGGCAGCGGCGAGGATGGCGACCGGCACCTGGAAGCCGGTGAAGTTGTCGACCCCGAAGGCGTCGGCAGCGATCGAACCGATGGAGCCGACGGTGACGGCGAAGAAGAAGAGGGGGATGAGGACGTTGCCGGCCTCCTGCGCGGGATTGCGGACGGCCTCGCGGAGGGAGCGCAGGGTGAGGAAGTACACGGTGGCAATGGATTGCATCAAGCGGCTCCTCCCTCGGCGGCCTGAGGCTCCTCCACCTGGAGGTGGTGTCCGGTCGCCTCGAGGAAGACGTCGTCGAGGCTGGGGCGGGAGATGGCGACGTCCCCGACCTCGATGCCGGCGTCGTCGAGCGCCAGGACGATACGGGCGACCGCACGGGCACCGTCGGGCACATAGACGACGGCGGCACCGGCGGCGACCTGCACGCGCTCGACGCCGGCGACGGCGCCTGCGACCTCGGCGGCGCGGTCGAGGTGATCTGCGGCGGGGACCTGGACCGTGACCACGTCGGTGCCGATGCGCGCCTTCATCTCGGCGGGAGAGCCGCGGGCGATGATGCGGCCTTCGTCGATGATGGCGAGGTCGTGGGCGAGGCGATCGGCCTCTTCGAGGTACTGGGTGGTGAGGAAGATGGTGATGCCGTCATTGGTGCTGAGCTGGGTGACGTAGCGCCAGATCGCCTCCCGGCTGATCGGGTCGAGGCCCGTCGTCGGCTCATCCAGGAAGAGGATGCCTGGACGGTGAACAAGGCCGGCGGCGAGATCGAGGCGGCGCTTCATGCCGCCCGAGTAGGTGCCGATTGCGCGGTCGGCGGCATCTTCGAGGTCGACGATGGCGAGCAGTTCCTGAACCCGCCGGCGTCCAGCGCTCCCGCCCAGTCCGAAGAGCCGGGCCTGGAGCGTCAGCAGCTCACGGCCGGTCTGGATGTCGTCGAGACCGGCTTCCTGAAGGGCGACGCCGATACGGCGGCGCACGGCGCGGGCATCGTCGCGGATGTCGAGGCCGTCGACGCGCGCGCTGCCGGCGGTCGGACGGAGGAGTGTCGTGAGCATGCGGATGGTCGTCGTCTTGCCGGAACCGTTCTGACCAAGGAAGCCGAAGATGGTCCCGGGCGCGATGTCGAGGTCGATGCCGTCGACGGCGCGCACTTCATCGAAGTGCTTGGTCAGACCCTGGGCCCAGATCGCGCTCACCGAACCGAGCGTAGGGCATTGCGTGCGTTCGGCAAACTTCCGAACGTTATGTCTTTTTCGGGGTGGCCTGTTCGGGGTGGGCCTCGCCGTTGGCGATAACCTGGGCGAGGAGGTCGAGGTTGTCGCTATTGACGCCCGCGGCGCCGGCGCCCAGGACACGCTCGAGTTCGGCAGTCGTGTTCACCGGCCACACGAAGGTTGACACGCCACGGCCGGAGAGCTCGCTCATCAGCGCCGGTTCGACGAGCGTGATGTGCATAGAAAGGGCGTGGAAGCGATCCCCGAGGGTGGGCATGAGCTCGGCGAGCTCGTGGGGCCAGGCGGCGGAGGGGATGAGGCAGACGCCGTCCCGCCCCTCGAACGGCTCAAGGAGCCACCACTCGCGGGTGGTAACGGCGTAGGTGGCGGCGGGGAGACAGCGGTCGAAGGCGGCAACGATGCCCTCGGAGAGGGCAAGCGTCTCGGACTTCAGGTCGACCATGAGCTGGACATCAGGGCCGGCGGTTTCGATGACGGCCTCCAGCTCGAGGCGGGGACCCCAGGCCGGGGAGAGCCGCCAGCGCTCGCGCAGGAGGGGCAGGGGTCCGACGGTCTTGGCGTGACGCACCTCGAGGCGGCCGCGGCGGAGCCAGACGTCGAGCTCCACGAGGTCGGCGCCGATGGACGTGGCGTGCTCGAGGCGGGCGAGGTCGTTACCGGCGCGGTGGGCGATGGCGCCGGGGCGGCCCCGGGGCCGGGGGCAGGTCACGAAGGGCCCCCGCCTCGCTGGAGCAGGTACTGGACGTCGGGCGGGAGGGGGACGCCGCGACCGCTCACGGTGTCGAGCCAGGCCCACGAGTGGACGAGGGTGGCGACGGGCGTCCCGCGGGCGGTGGAGCGCACGGAGAACTCTTGCTCGAAGCCCCGGTCGTCGGCGCTGGTGGTCGTGACCTCGATGGTGGCGCCGTCCCGCCAGGGAAGGGGGGCGTGGTAGACGGCGCGGGTCTCGCGCTGGACGGCAACGACGTGGTCGGGCTTGGAGACGCCGCAGTGCTCCTCGAAGGCGGCGTAGGCGAGTTCCGTGAGGGCGAGAAGCACGCCCGCATGGACGAAGCCGGTGTCGGTGAATGTGTCGGTGTGGCGGGTGGGGTAGGAGATGGAGAAGGGCACGGCCCGATCGTGGGAGTCAGGGGCGCGAGAGGCAAGCCTAGAAGATGACGGCGTCGACACCCCAGACCTGGCCGGCGCCGGTCACGAAGAGGACGACGGCAATCAGGATCATCATCAGGTTCTGGCCCTGCTCGCCCTGATCCTTGAGGCCGGCGAGGAGGAGGTAGTTGAGGTTGAGGAAGGCGGCCAGCACCAGTCCGGCGAAGGTGAGGATGCCGAAGGTGATGCTGACGCCGGCGGCGAATTCCCCGAGGACGACCAGCCAGGAGGTGATAACCCAGGTGCGCTCGTTGCGCAGGGCCGTTGCCTTGAGGATGCCGGCGAAGGCGGGGATGGGGTGATTCTCGACGAGACCCTCGACCCAGCCGCGCGAGCCGCCACTGAGGAAACCGGGCAGGTCCTTGTGGCGCACGCTCTCAAGCCACCAGAGGCCGAGCCCGATGCGGAGGATGGCGAGCCACTCCTCCTTGGTGAGCCAGTCGAAGATGTCCAGCGGTTCCATGGGCACGGGATTCTAGCGCCCCTGAGACGGCCTCGCGCTACGATCGGACGATGGCAAACGAAACGCGTCCCCCGCTGGTCTGGGTCGACATGGAAATGACCGGGCTCGACGTGGCGCGCCACCACGTGCTCGAGGTGGCGGCGATCGTCACGGACGGGGATCTGAACGAGGTCGACGACGGGCTCGAACTGATCGTGCACCAACCCGAGGAGGTGCTGGCACTGATGGACGAGTGGTGCGTGAACCAGCACGGCCAGTCGGGGCTGACGGCGGCCGTCCGGGCGTCACGCGTCGGGCTGGAGGAGGCGGAGGCGCTGCTGCTCGAGTACCTGCGGCGGCACACGTCGGAAGGGCAATCGCCGCTCTGCGGGAACTCGGTGGGGCACGACAAGCGCTTCCTTGAGCGGTGGATGCCGGAGGTGGTCCAGCACCTGCACTACCGGATCGTCGACGTGTCGACGGTGAAGGAGCTGGCGCTGCGCTGGTACCCCGAGATGAAACGCTTCCCCAAGGGCGAGGCGCACCGCGCGCGCGACGACATCCGCGAGTCGATCGCGGAGCTGCGGTACTACCGGGAGCAGCTGTTTCGCTAGCGGCCTCGCAGGCGGCGAGCGGCGCGCTGGATGATGCCCGGGCGCCGGATGCGTTCGCGCAGCTGGGTCAGGCCCTCGGGCGTGCCGATGAGAATCGGTCGCGACCAGTCGCGCAGGGTGGGGGTGCGGTCCTCGCGGACGCGGGTGGGCGGGACGAAGCGTTCGAACGGTCGCCAGGCATTGCCCTCGCGGATGAGGGCTTCCCGGCCCGCCGCTTCAGTGAGGACGAGGCCGGCGGCGAGGTCCCAGGCGCGCACACCCCAGAACTGGGCGGTGGTGAAGACCCCAGCAGCGACGTAGGCACACTCGATGGCGGCAGAGCCGGTGACGCGGTTGTCCCAGCTTGCGGAACCCCCGGGGGCGCCGCCGGGGGCGGCGCTGAGGCTGCGACGGACGCCCTGATTCTCGACGGCCTCCACGGGCTCGCCCTCGAAGTTGAGGGGACCGCCATGGTGCGCGTGGTAGACGCCCGGACCGAGGCCGCGGCTGGCCGAGCACCAGATGGCGCCAGCCACGGGAACGCCCTCATGGAGGACACCCACGGAAGCGGCGAAGAGCGGGAAGCGATTGACGAAGTTGGTGGTGCCGTCGACGGGGTCGATGGCCCAGAGGTACTCGGCGTCGGGGAGGGGGTGGTCGTCCTGCTCCTCGCCGAGGATGGCGTGGTCGGGGAGGCGCTCGGCGAGGCGCTCCCGGATCATCTCCTCGACGGCGCGGTCGACCTCAGAGACGGGGTCGGTGGGGGCGGCTTCCTCGGACTTGCCCTCGGTCTTGTAGTCGACGTTGATGGAGCGCCCGAGGGCGGCCGTGATCTCGGCGCCCGCGGCAGCTGCGAGTTCGCGGGCCGTTGCTTCGAGTTCCGCGAGGAGCGCGGACCGGGACCGGGGTAGCCGGTGCTGCGGACGGGCCTCGTCGGTCACGTGCGGGTCACGATCCGGCTTCGGCGGCCAGATCCTCAAGGGTGACGCGGGCGACGCGGCGACCCCGGGCGAGCAACGCTTCGAGGTCCCCCTGCGCCTGCGCGGCCTTGAGCTGGGCGAAGGTCCAGGGCTTTCCAGGCACGGGCGCGTCAACGGGGTCGTCACGGACGATCTGGACGAAGGCGCCGCTGGGCGGGCCGCCCTTGTGGAGCTGGCCGGTTGAGTGGAGATAGCGCGGCCCGAAGCCGGCGGTCGTGGCGATGCCATGGCGGTCGCGGAGGCGCAGGCGGAGATCCTGCAGCGTGGCGGCGTTCTCCTCGGTGCGGGGCAGGTAGGCGAGGAGGGCGAGGTAGTCGCCCGGCCGGAGGGAGGCGAGAACCTCGGCGACGGGCGGTGTCTGGGGG
>VXLW01000003.1 GCA_009841435.1 Dehalococcoidia bacterium
GGGATGCGGGGGCGGTGGGGGGAGAGGTCGGCGTAGCGGCGGACGTGGGATCAGGCGAGGGGGTGGGAGAAGGGGATGGCGTGGCGGTGTCCGGGTCGGGGGGAGCCGGGGTCGAGGCGGGGGGCTCGGGAGGTTCGGCAGGCTCCGAGGTCGGCGTGGACGAGCCGTCCTCGAGCACGAAGAACAGCACGACGGCAAGTCCGGCGACGAACGCCAGGATGACCGTGAAGACCCACCGGCTCGGGCGCATCCGTCCACTGTAGCCGCATCACCCGCAGGGCCAAGATCGCGCTGTCTTGTGAGAACCCTCCAGAGGCGGCATAGTCGCGCCGCCGGGCGGTTGGCCCGCAAGGGGAGAGCGATGGCTGGACTGAATCTCACGGGAATCGAGGGCAAGGTGGCGGTCGTGACGGGCGCGGGCCGCATGAAGAGCATCGGCCGCAGCATCGCCGTCGAGCTGGCGAAGGCCGGGGCCGACGTGGTCATCACCGGCACTGGGCGTCCTCCCGAGCGCTACCCCGACGACGAGAAGGCCGCGGGTTGGCGCGACATCGCCTCCGTGGCGGAGGAAATCGAGGCGGAGGGCCGGCGCGCCCTGCCCCTCGTGAGCGACTCGGGGGACGAGAACTCCGTGCAGGAGCTCCTCGACGCCACGCTCGCGGAGTTCGGACGCGTGGACTTCGTCGTGAACAACGCCGGGGCGGCGCGCGGCCCCGACCGCGTGCCTGTCGTCGACATGCCCATCGACGCATGGGACACCGTCATCCGGGTCAACCTGCGCGGTCCGTTCCTGATGTCGAAGATCTTCGGGCAGCAGCTCATCGACGCCGGGAACGGTGGCGTGATCATCAACATCTCCTCGATCGCGGGGAAGGTGCTGGGCCCGAACATGGCCGCGTATGTCGCCAGCAAGGCCGGCCTCCAGGGCATGACCGGCGGCATGGCGCGGGAGATCGGGAAGCACGGCGTCCGTGTGAACGCCATCTGTCCCGGGCTCGTCGACACCTCGCGCATGGCGGACGTGTTCGACGACCCCGACTTCGCCGCACGCGCCTCGATGATCCCCATCGGCCGCGCCGGCCTTGGCGAGGACATCGGCTGGGCGACGGTCTACCTGTGCAGCGACCAGGGGTCGTGGATCACCGGCCAGTCGATCAACGTCTGCGGGGGCAATGCGGTCGCGCATTGAAGGGCGAACGCGAACCGCTGCGCGCGATCGTCGACACGAACCTGCTCGTCGGGGCGTTGGCACGGCCCGACGGCACGGCGGCACGCATCCTCGATCACTGGCGGGCGGGCGACTTCGAGCACGTCGCCTCGACGGCAACCCTGCGGGAGGCGGAGCTGGTGGTGGGGGCGCGCTGGGTGGCACGCATTGCCGATAGCCGTGCGCGCGACGCCCTGCTCGCCGAGCTTCGCGAGCACTCGGTGCTTGTTGAAGCGTCGGTGCTCGATGAGCTCACGCTCAAGGACGCGGGCGACCGTCGCTTGGTGGAGGCCGCGCACGCGAGCGGTGCGTCCTACCTGGTGACTGCCGATCGCGAGGTGCTCCTGGCGCGCGGCTACGGCGCCGTCGAGTTCGTAACGGCCGGGGAGTTCCTGCGGGCGCTCGCCACTCGCGCCGGTTGACGCGTCCCGCGGGCGCTCCTACGGTTCCCGAACCCGAGGAGGCGGACCGATGACACTGAACCCGCAGGCGAAATTCCTTCTTGATCAGATGGCGGCCATGGGCATGCCGC
This sequence comes from Dehalococcoidia bacterium, assembly GCA_009841435.1. Taxonomy (GTDB): domain Bacteria; phylum Chloroflexota; class Dehalococcoidia; order Tepidiformales; family Tepidiformaceae; genus UBA2991. The sequence continues at coordinate 1,740 of VXLW01000003.1, forward strand.
CGATCCACGAGCAGGAACCCGAGGCCGTGCGCGAGGCCAACCGCCTGCCACCGGCTGTCCCGGGTGCCACGATGGCCAACGTCGAGGACCGCAACATCCCTGGTCCCGCGGGCGACATCCCCGTGCGCATCTACCGCCCGACGGATGCCGGCGACCACCCTCTGCTGGTCTGGTACCACGGCGGCGGCTGGGTTATCGGCGACCTCGACGGCGCGGACGTGACCTGCCGCGAGCTGGCAGCGAAGAGCGGCTCGGTCGTCGTCTCGGTCGACTACCGCCTCGCGCCCGAGCACCGCTACCCGGCGGCGCACGAGGACTGCTACGCGGCGACGGTCTGGGCGGCGGAGAACGCCGCCGACCTTGGGGCCGACGCGGGCAAGCTCGCAGTCGGCGGCGACTCGGCGGGCGGCAACCTCGCGGCGGTCGTGTCCTTGCGAGCGCGCGATGAGGACGGGCCAGCGATCCGCTTCCAGCTGCTCGTCTACCCCGTGACCGACCACGACTACGGAACCGACTCGTACCGGGACAACGCGGACGGCTACCTGCTGACACGCGATGGCATGGAGTGGTTCTGGAACCACTACCTCGGACCGGACGGCGACGGCTCGCACCCGCACGCCTCGCCGCTGCGCGCCGAGGACCTGTCGGGGCTGCCGCCAGCGCACGTCATCACGGCCGAGTACGACCCGCTCCGGGACGAGGGCGAGGCCTACGCGAAGCGCCTTCAGGATGCAGGCGTGGACGTTACGCAGACGCGCTACGCCGGCCAGATCCACGCCTTCTACGGCATGCACGGCGTCCTTGACGACGCCACGAACGCAGCCGACGAATCGGCGGAGAAGCTGAAGGCGGCGCTGGCCTAGGGGACAAGCGCTTTCGTTTCGCGCTCCTCCTCGATGCGCCCGAGGAAGTCGGCGATCGGAATCGCCCCGAGGTCCTCGCCGGTGCGGACCCGCACCGCGACCGTGCCCGCCTCGGCCTCGCGATCGCCGGCGACGAGCATGTAAGGGACCTTCTGCAACGTTGCGTGGCGGATCTTCGCATTCATGCGTTCGCTGCGGGCGTCCACCTCGACGCGGAAGCCGGCCTCGCGCAACGTGGCGGCCACCTCGTCGGCGTAAGGCTGGTGGCGGTCGGCGATGGGGATGACCGTCGCCTGCACCGGCGCGAGCCAGAGCGGGAAGGCGCCCCCGAAGTGCTCGATGAGCACGCCCAGGAAGCGCTCGGTCGCGCCGGTGACGGCCTGGTGGAGCATGACGGGGGTGTGCTCCTTGCCGTCCTCGCCCGTGTAGACGCAGCCCAAACGACCCGGCTGGATGAAGTCGACCTGGATGGTCGAGAGCTGCCACTCGCGGCCGAGCACGTCCTTCGCGATGAAGTCGGCCTTGGGGCCGTAGAAGGCGGCCTCGCCTTCCTCCTCGGCGAACTCGAGACCCGAGGCTTCCATCGCGTTCCGCAGGGCCGCGACGGCCTGCTCCCACTGCTCTGGTGCGTCGACGAATTTGCCGTCGCCGCCCGTATCGGGCAGGGAGAGGGCGACGCGGTAGTCGGTCAGGCCGTACGTCTCGAACGCTTCCCGGATGAGCGAGAGGCCGAGGGCGAACTCCTCCTGGATCTGGTCGGGCGTGCAGAACACGTGGATGTCGTCCTGGGTGAGGGAGCGCACGCGGGTGAGGCCGTTGAGCTCGCCCGACTTCTCGTAGCGGTAGAGCGTGGCGAACTCGGCGTAACGCAGCGGCAGGTCTCGGTAGCTGTGGGGCTCCGCGTTGAAGAGCATCATGTGCGAGGGGCAGTTCATCGGCTTCAGCAGGAACTCCGTCTCGCCGTCGACCATCGGAGGGAACATGGCGTCGGCGTAATGCTCGCGGTGCCCGGAGCGTTCGTAGAGCTGGCCCTTCACCACGTTGGCGGTCCAGACGTGCTTGTGGCCCGCGCGCTCCTGCAGCTCGCGCACGTAGCTCTCCATCAGGTGCCGGACGGTTTCGCCCTTCGGCAGGAAGAGCGGGATGCCCTGCCCGACGACGTCGGAGAAGGTGAACAGCCCGAGTTCGCGACCGACGCGGCGGTGGTCGCGCTTGCGGGCTTCCTCGAGCCGGCGCTCGTACTCGTCGAGCTCCTCCTGCGTCTCGAAGAGGGCGCCGTAGACCCGCTGGAGTTGAGGGTTGTTTTCGTCGCCGCGCCAGTAGGCCCCGGCGATGCTCATGAGCTTGAAGGCGGGGATCTCGCCCGTGTGGTTCACGTGACCGCCCCGGCAGAGGTCGGTGAACTGGCCGTGGGTGCACTGCGTGATGTTGTCGTCCTCGATGTCGGCGATCAGTTCGAGCTTGAAGGGTTGGTCGGCCCACTGCTCTTCGGCCTCTTCGCGGGTGATGGAGGACATCTGGAAGGGGAGCCGCCGTCCGATCGACTTGCGCATGCGGCGTCGCAGCCAGGTCAGATCTTCCTGCGTCAGGGCGCGGGGCAGGAGGAAGTCGTAGTAGAAGCCCGTGTCAGTTGGCGGCCCGATGCCGATCTCGGCCTCGGGCATGAGCTCGACCATGGCCTCGGCCAGCACGTGCGCGGCCGAGTGGCGCATGCGTGAGAGCCGCTCTTCCTTCTCGAGGGCGGCGAGATCAACGTGGTCTTCGATGGGTTCTGGCATGGCTGGGACTCCCCGGACGTTCTGGCGCCTGCTCAGGGACGGCGCGCGGCCCGTGGTCCCACCCTGATTCCCCGCGCGGCTGCGCGGGCTCGTTGTGGCCGGTAACGGGGCCAACCGTGCGCGCCTATCCGCCGGGGCTTCGGGCGCAGGCTCGCGGGTGGTGTTCGCCGCCGGGCGCCGCGCTTCCAGCCAGTGGCGCGGCTCTCTGTGGGGGGCGGGTACTCGTCCCGGTCGTCGCCTCTCTCTGTGCGGTTGTGCTTCGAGTATAGCGAGCGGGGCGGACGGGTCGAGGGGTGGTCAGAAGCCCCCGCTACTCGCGTAGACGACCAGCAGCACGATGCCCACCGCGATCGCGCCCCACATCCGCCGTTTCCGGCGGCTGCGGAAGAGTCCCCGGATCTCACGCCGGAGGAAGCGTGCGAACCAGTCGTCGTGAGGACGGCCGTACCCGCGACGCCGGTGCGAGCTGCCTCGGCGAGAAGGCCTTGGCCCCGACATGGAGGGGTTGGCGAAGGGGATGGGGTTGAGGGCGGTGATCTCCTTGAAACGGACGGCGCGCTGGTCGCGCAGGGACTTCATGGCTGCTTCGAAGCCGGCCGCGTCCTTTCGTGTCGCTCTCGGACCCGACTTCCACACCAACGTCGGGTGTCCCCCGGCCGTCGAGGGAACTTCGCCATCCTGGTGTTCCCGCAGTCGCCTCCCGACGTGCGCCGTGTGTCCGACGTAGTGCCCGTAGTCGGTGTCGAGCACGTAGACAAAGAACCGCCGGTTGGGGTCGGCGGCGTCTCGGAGATCCTGCTCGTAGCCGAGGTCTTCCGGCTCGTAATACCTGCGTCGTCTACGCATACAACGGGGCATTATGCCAAGCCGGGATGCCTCGTGGCGCGGCGGAAGCGGTCGCGGGGAAAACGCGCTAGGCTGGTCAATCCGTGGGCGGTTAGCTCAGATGGTTAGAGCGCTGCGTTGACATCGCAGAGGTCACTGGTTCGAATCCAGTATCGCCCACCACGAAACCCCACACCACCCATGCCGGATTGGTGGGTCCGCACCCTGGTGCGAAGCCGTCCCCGTTCCCGACCCGAGGGTGTCACATGAACACGCAAGACGACGACCTGCAGAGCAATGCCCGCGCCACGACCCGCCTGCGCGACCTCGTTTCGCGGCTGGACGAATCCGCGATGTCCCGTTCGCTCGGCGGTGGGTGGACAGCCGCTTTCGCCCTCGTCCATCTGGCCTTCTGGGATGCGCGCCAGGATGTTGCCCTCCAGCGCTACATGCGCGGTGACGCGTTTCCGGGCGAGGACGTGACGACCAACGCAACCCTGGAGGCGATCGCCCCGCTGTTCGACGCCGGGGAGGCTGGCGCCATCGCCGTGCAGGCGGCGGAACAGCTCGACGCGACCCTGGAAGCCCTCACCGGCGACCAGCTCGAGTCGCTCCGTCAAACCGGCTTCGCGTACGCGATCGAACGCTGGCGGCACCGCGAGGACCATGTCGCCCAGATCGAGGCGGTCCTGCCCTGAGCGAGTGATCCCGCTCCGATAATGCCTTGACCGCCCCTGCCCGCCACTGGTAGGCATACAGCACTACCAGTTGGAGGAAGAACATGGGGAAGTACCTGCTTCAGGCGAGCTACACGCAGACCGGCCTTGCGGGCCTCGTCAAGGAAGGCGGAACGAGCCGCCGGGCGGCCCTGACGGAGACCATCGAGGGTGTTGGCGGCTCTCTGGAGTCCCTCTACTTCGCGTTCGGCAAGAACGACCTCTTCATCACCGCGGATCTTCCCGATGACGCCGCCGCGACCGCCGTCTCGCTCGCTATCAGCTCCGCCGGGGCTCTTGGCGTGAGCGTCACCGTGCTGCTGACCGCCGAGACCGTGGACCAGGCCGTCTCCATGAACGTGCCTTACCGACCTCCCGGCGCCTGACCCGCTCCAGGCTGTCGGTTGGCCCTGTGGGGTAAGCCGACTCACACCGCGATTCGGAGTGCGCCACCAACAGGCGGGCGCTTCTTCATAATGACCCAGACAGGCTCCTGCGCAGGGAGACCCTGTCGCGGGTAGGAGCCCATGTCGGCCAACGAGCAGTCCAGCCCCACGATGCAACCTCACTCCGCCGGCGAGCCCATCGCCATCGTAGGGATGGCCTGCCGGTTCCCCGGTGCGAACGACCTCGATTCCTTCTGGAAGCTCCTCGAAGAGGGCGGGAACGCGATTACCGAGAACGTCCCCGGCGCCACCGGGGGGCGGATGGGGACGCTCTTCGGCGATGCCGAGCTCCCGAACGAAGCCTGCCGCTTCGGCGCGTTCGTCGACGACATCGAGCAATTCGACGCCGCCTTCTTCCGCATCTCCCCCGTCGAGGCGCAGCTCCTCGACCCCCAGCAGCGCATGATGCTGGAGACGACCTGGCTGGCGCTCGAGGACGCCGGAATCGACCCCGAACGGCTGCGCGAGACGCGCACCGGCGTCTACACCGGTATCAGCAACGACGAGTACCGCATGCTCGTCCTCGATACCACCAGGCCAACCGAAGCGGCTGGCTCCCTCTACGCCCTCAGTGGCACCAACCTGAACGGCACCAGCGGCCGAGTCTCCTTCGTCCTCGGCCTGATGGGCCCCGCCAAGGCCGTCGACGCCGCCTGCGCGTCCGCGCTCGTGGCCGTGCACGACGCCGTCGCCGACCTCCAGGCGGGGAAGGCCGACCTCGCCATCGCCGGCGGCGTCCAGGCCATCCTCAACGGTCGCATCTACGAACTGCGCGCCGACTCGATGATGTTGTCCCCCGATGGGCAGTGCAAGGCGTTCGACGCCTCCGCGAACGGCTACGTACGGGGCGAGGGCTGCGGCGTAGTCGTGCTCAAGCGGCTCAGCGAGGCGGAGGCCGACGGCGACCGTATCTGGGCCGTCATCCGCGGCGCCGCCGTCAACCACGGGGGCGCCAGCGTCGGCCTGACCGTCCCCCACACGCCAGCCCTGGAGGCGGTCATCAAGGCGGCGCACGCTGATGCCGGTATCCCCCCCTCCGAGGTCGACTACCTGGAGGCCCACGGCACCGGAACCGCCGTCGGCGACCCCATCGAGATCAACGCCGCCGCCACTGTGTACAGCGAGGGCCGCGACCCCGACCACCCGCTCCTCGTCGGGTCCGTGAAGACGAACATCGGCCACCTCGAGTCGGCCGCCGGAATTGCCGGGCTGATGAAGGCCGCCCTCGTCCTGAAGCGCGGCGTGATTCCCAGGCACCTGCACTTCAACGACCCCAACCCGAGCCTCGATTGGGAGCGCCTGCCCCTCCAGGTGACGTCCGAGAGCATGGAGCTCCCGAAGCGCGACGGCCGCCCCCGCCTGGCAGGCGTGAACTCCTTCGGCATCTCCGGAACGAATGCCCACGTCGTGGTCGAGGAGTACTGCCGCCCCGACGGCGACGGCGACGGCGCAGGGGCCGAAGGCGCCGCGCAGATCGTCGCCGCATCACTGCCTGCCCCCCTGGCCGGACTTCCCTTGCCGGAAGAAGGGCTGGATTCCCGCCCGACGCGTCTCCTGCCGCTCTCGGCCAAGTCCGAGAACGCCCTTCGGGACCTTGCCCGGGGCTACCTTGCATGGCTCGACGAGCGAACCGCCAAGCTCCCCTCCGAAGGCGCCGCCTCCGACCCCCTCCTGTCGGACGCGGCATGGACGGCAGCTGTCGGCCGCAGTCACTTCGACTACCGAACGGGCGTCGCCTTCGAGGATGTTTCCTCATTGCGCGAGCGGCTAGGCGAGCTGGCCGAAGGAGCCGAGCCGGTGGAGCCGCGATCCGCAAGCACGATCGCGTTCGTCTACACCGGGCAGGGGAGCCAGTGGGCCGGCATGGGCCAGGCCCTCTACGAGAGCGAGCCCGTCGCCAGGGCCGTCTTCGACCGCTGCGAGGCCGTGTTCCGGGAGGCGCGGGGCGCATCCCTCCTGGATGTCATGTTCGGGCGAGCCGCCGGCCAGGGCGACCTCGGCGACACCGCATGGGAGCAGCCCGCTCTCTACGCGCTCGAGTGTGCGCTGACCGCCCTCTGGTCCAGTGTCGGCATCCGGCCGGAGGTGGTGGTTGGCCATAGCGTCGGGGAGATAGCGGCGGCGCAGGCGGCGGGCGTGTTCAGCCTCGAAGACGGCATGCGCTTCGCCGAGGCGCGCGGCTCGCTGCTCTCCGGGATGGAAGGCGGTGGCATGGCCGCCGTCTTCGCGCCCCCGGAGCAGGTGGCCGCGGCGGTTGAAGCGTTCAACGCGGAGTCGGAGGGCGTCGGGCTGAGCATTGCGGCCGACAACGGCGCCCACCAGGTCGTCAGCGGTCCTGTTGCGGACATCGAGACCATCTCGGACAAGCTTGAGGCGCAAGAGCTACGGGTCAGGCGGCTCGACACCGCCAAGGCCTTCCACAGCGCCCTCGTCGAACCGGTCCTGGAGGGGCTGGAGGCCTCGCTCGAAGGAGTGGAGATCCGCTCGCCCGAGCTGACCGTGATCAGCAACGTCACGGGCCGGCCGGTAGACCCGGACACGCCCCTCGATGCCGCCTACTGGCAGCGCCATGCGCGGCAGGCCGTCGCCTTTGCCGGCGGCGTCGAGTCACTCGCGGAGCTCGGCGTCGACCTCGTGGTCGAGATAGGCCCGGACTCCGTCCTCGGCACGATGGCGACGCTTTGCTGGCCTTCCGACAAGGCCGCCCCCGCCGCCCTCGCCAGCCTGCGGCGTCCCCCCCGGGACGGTTCCTCGCCCGACCCCGAGGCCGGTTTCGCCGACGCGGTGGCTGCCGGTTACGAGGCCGGGCTGGACATCGCCTTCGAGGGACTCTTCGCCGGAGAAGCTCGCCGGCGAGTCTCCCTGCCGAGCTACCCCTTCCAGCGCGAGCTTCACTGGGTCGAGGCGACAAAGCAGCGGCGCCTCGGCGCGGGCCACCCGCTCCTGGGCGCCCGCCACGAGTCCGCCCGTGGCGACGTCGCGTTCGAGACGGAAGTCTTCCCCTCCGACCCCGCCTGGCTGGAGGACCACCGCGTGTTCGGGCGCTACGTGGCCCCAGGGGCGCTCTACGGCGCGATGGCGGCTACCGCCTCGCTCGTCGAGGAGAACAGCAACTCGCTCGTGATCGAGGACATGCAGCTGCACAACCCCCTCGTCTTCGCCGAGCAGAGCCCCGAAGACGGCGCGCCTGAAGAGGGCCGCAGGATGCAGGTCGTGCTCGACGTTGCCGAGGGAGCGTCGGCGCGACAGGTCACCGTCTTCAGCAAGGGGACAGAGGAAGGCTGGACGGTCCACCTCGAAGGCCGCGTTCTGCCGGGCGCCCCGATGCCGGAGGCCGGAGAGCGCATCGACCTCGACGAGCTGAAGGCCCGCCTCTCACAGGCGGACGTGTCCGACTACTACCGCGCCAAGGCCGCGACCGGCATCAATCTCGGGCCGTTCTTCCGCACGCTGGGACGGGTCTGGTCCGCGCCGGGCGAGGCGCTCGGTGAGGTCACCCTCCCGGACGCCCTTGGCCGGAACGAGTTGGACATCCACCCGCTTGTGCTCGACGGCTGCTTCCAGGTCGTGGGCGTGGCTCGGAACATGTCCGGCGCCCCCGGTGAGGCCACCTACCTGCCCTTCGGCTGGGACCGCATGTGGCTGAGCGGGCGGCTGCCCGACCGCGTCCTCTGCCACGTGGTCATGAGCGACTCCGCCGCGGACGCGGAGTCGAGCGAGACCCCCGAGGTCCTGACCGGCGAGGTACGCATCTACGACACGAATGGCGTCCTCCTCGGCGGGCTCGGCGGGTACACCGTCAAGCGGGCCACCCGCGCCGCCCTGCTGTCGGCTGTTGAAGGCGTGCGCGACCTGCTCTACGAGGTCACCTGGCGGGACCGCGCCCTCGAGTCGGGTATCCAGCCCGCGGACTTCTTCCCGCGCGCTGCCAGCGTCGCGGCCGCCTCGGACTCCTTCGCCGAGTACCTTGCCGCTGCCGAAGTCGATCCCGACGACCGCGTCGCGCTCCTTGCCGACCTGGAACGCTGGTCGCACGCCTACGCCCTGCTGAACCTGGAGAAGCTTGGCTGGCAGCGCCGGTCGGGCGATGTCGTCGATGCAGACGAGTTGAGGCAGCGCCTCGGCGTTGTCGAGGAGCACGACCGCCTCTTCCGCCGGATGTTCGACATGCTCGCCAGGGCGGGCGTCGTGGAGGAGAAGGACGGAAGCTTCGTCGTCGTGATCGGGGCGGATGATCCCCTGCCCGAACAGCTGCCCGCAGACCCCGAGGGGTACGCCGCCGAGATGGCGAGCCGCTACTCCCACGGTCTGACTGAGGTCGGGCTATTCAGCCGCTCCGCCGGTGCCCTCGCCGATGTGCTACGCGGCGAGATGGACCCCCTCACGCTCCTCTTCAGCAGTGGCGAACCGACCGCCGGCGACCTTTACCTGAAGGCGCCCGTCGCCCGCGCCGCCAACGGCATGCTCGCCGACGCCGTCCGGGCGATCGTCACCGAGCTGCCCGAGGGACGGCGGCTGCGCGTGCTCGAGGTCGGAGCCGGCACCGGATCGGCGACGGCGTCCGTGCTGCCGGAGCTGCCCGAAGGACGATTCGACTACGTCTACACCGACATTTCCGCCGGCTTCTTCGCGGAAGCGGAGGAGCGCTTCGGCGATGGCGGCGGGAGCATCGACTACCGCCCACTGGACATCGAGAAGGATCCGATCCCGCAGGGCTTCGACTCCCACGGCTACGACCTCATCATCGCCTCCAATGTCCTCCACGCCACGCGCTACCTTGGCGAGACGCTGGCGCACTGCCTGGACGTGCTCTCGCCCTCCGGACACCTCGTCGCCCTCGAGAACCTTCGCGGCCTGGGCTGGATGGACCTGACCTTCGGCCAGCTCGACGGCTGGTGGCGCTTCGCGGACCCGTTCCGCACCGAGCACGCCCTCATGGGCCCGACCATGTGGCGCCAGGCGCTCGCCGACGCCGGGTTCGACGAAGCCGAGGTCATTGGCGTCGGAGAAGACGCCCCGACGGAGAAGCTGGACAAGGGCGTGATCGTGGCCAGGGGACCGGCGCAGATCACCGAGCCTCCGGGCACCTGGATCCTGACCGCCGATCAGGGTGGCCTCGCCGAACAGCTAGCCGCCGAGCTCGCCGAGCGCAACCAGACGGTCGTGCTGGCCGGCGAGGAAGCTGTCGATCCTGAAAGCCGCGAGTCCTGGGCGGCGCTCATCGAGGGTCTTCCCGCGGACCTCCCCCTCAACGGCGTCGTGCACCTCCAGGCGCTTGAGGGCCATGGCGAAGGGGCGACCACCGAAGAGATTACGCAGGACGTGAAGGACGCCGGCGCGAGCGGGCTGGCGCTGGTCCAGGCCATTTCCGATTCCGACGTCATCCCCGAGAAGGGCATCTGGTTCGTCACGCGCGGAGCGCAGGTCCTCGAGCGGGAGCGCGGCGGGGAGCTCGCCGGCGCCGTGTTGTGGGGGCTGGGCAAGGTGGTGGCGCTGGAAGCTCCTCACCTCCAGCCGCGCATGATCGACCTCGACCCCGCCGGGACGGGCGCGCTCTCCGACCTCGTGAACGAGCTGCTCCATCCCGACGAGGAGAACCACATCGCCTACCGCCTCGGACGCCGCCTCGCCGCGCGACTCGTCCGGCCCGAGGACGCCGCCCAGCGCCTCGCCCTGCCCGAAGACTCCGAGTGGGTGCTCGCCCCGGACAGCGCCGGTGTCTTCGAGCGCCCTGAGGTCAAGCAGCTCCCCGCACGCCCGCTGGAGCCGAAGGAGGTGCGTGTCGCCGTTGAGGCTTCGGGCCTCAACTTCTGGGATGTCTTCCGTTCGCTCGGCTTCATCGAGGAAGGCGACCTCGGCCGCGAGCTCTGCGGCTTCGTCGTCGACACCGGCTCCGAGGTCTCGACGGTCTCGCCCGGCGACCACGTCGTCGGACTCGGTTTCGGCGCCTTCGCACAGGAAATGGTGACCCGCGAGGAGCTGGTCGCTCCCGCGCCCGAGGGTGTATCCGTGTCCGCGCTCGCCACCATCCCGAGCGCGTTCGTCTCGGCCGACCTCTCCTTCCGCTTCACCGGTCTCGAGCCCGGCGAGCGGGTCCTCATCCACGCCGGCGCCGGCGGCGTCGGACTCGCAGCCATCCAGCTCGCGCAGGCCGCCGGCGCGGAGGTGTTCGCCACCGCCAGCGCCCCCAAGCAGGGCTACCTCCGCTCCCTCGGCGTCGAGCACATCTTCGACAGCCGCACCACCGACTTCGGGGAGGCGATCCTCGAAGCCACCGGCGGCGAGGGCGTCCACGTCGTCCTCAATAGCCTCACGAGCGAGGGCTTTATCGATGCCAGCCTCGCCTGCCTGGCGAAGGGCGGCCGCTTCGTCGAGATGGCCCGCCGGGACATCCTCAGCTACGAGGAGATGGCCGCCCTCCGTCCCGACGTGCCCTACCACATCCTCGAGCTCGACGTCCTCAAGAAGACCGACCCCGCGCACGTCGGCGTCGTCCTGACCGAACTCATGGCGCGCTTCGCGACGGGTGAGCTCAAGCCCATCATCCACAGCCGCTGGCCGCTGGCCGAGGCGGGATCGGCGCTTGGCTTCATGCGGTCGGCCCGGCACATGGGCAAGATCGTCCTCACCGCGCCCCCCATCGTGGACGGCCAGCTGCGCCAGGATCGCACGTACCTTGTGACCGGTGGCCTCGGCGGCATCGGCATCGCCGTCGCCAACTGGCTCGCCGACAACGACGCCGGCGCCATCGTGCTCAACGGACGCCGCGATCCCGATCCCGAGGCGGTAGAGGCCATCGAGGCCCTGCGCGCCCGTGGCGTTCGCATCGAAGTCGAGCTCGCCGACGTCACCGACCCCGCCGCCATCGACGCCATGCTGGCCCGCATGGACGAGAGCCTGCCGCCCCTCGGCGGCGTCATCCATAGCGTCGGCGTGCTCTCCGACGCCGCTCTCGGCAACCAGACCTGGGAGAGCTTCGAAACCGTCCTCTCCCCCAAGATCGTTGGAGCCTGGCACCTGCACCGCGCGACCATCGACCGCGACCTGCACATGTTCCTGCTCTTCTCCAGCCGGGTCGGCGTCATGGGCAATCCGGGCCAGGCGAACCACGCCGCCGCCAACGCCTTCCTCGACCAGCTCGCAGGCCACAGGCGCGCGCTCGGCCTGCCCGGACAGGCCATCGCCTGGGGCGCCTGGTCCGAGATCGGCGAGGCCGCGGAACAGCGCGAGCGCATCGAACGCCAGCGCGCCTCCCGCGGCGGACGCTGGTTCACGCCGCAGCAGGGCATCAGGGCCCTCGAACGCATCGTCCGTCAGGACGCCACCACCTCCGTCGTCATGTCGATGGACTGGTCCGTATTCGAGGAAGCCGTCGAGGAGCGCCCCGCCTTCCTCGAGGACATGCTGTCGTCACCGGACGACGCGGCCGGTGACTCGGCATCGTCCGAAGACGTGCTCTCGCAGCTCCGCATGGCCTCGGCCGCGGGGCACGAGGAGTTGCTCGCGTCCTTCCTGCAGCAGGAAGTGCGGGCCGTCCTCCGGCTGCCGACGGCCCCCTCGCCGACCATCGGGTTCTTCGACCTCGGCATGGACTCCCTGATGGCGGTCGAGCTGCGCAATCGCCTCAACCGCGCCTTCGCCGGCGAATACGTCGCGTCCAACACGGTCGTTTTCGACTACCCCGACATCTCCAGCCTCGCGCGCCACATCGCCGAGGAGCTCGGCCAGCCCGGCGAGCCCCGCGAGGCTCCCTCCGCCCCCGAGCCTGCTGCGCCCGAACGGCTCGTGCCCGGCCGCACCAGCGACGACGGCATCGCCGTCGTCGGCATGGCCTGCCGCTTCCCCGGCGCGGGCGATCTGGCGGCCTTCTGGGACCTCCTTGAGTCGGGGGCCGACGCCGTCACGGACGGCCGCCGGGACGCCGGTGAGTGGAGCGGCGCCGTGGGAGACCCAGAGGCGAAGGACGTTGCGAACCTGCGCGGCGGCTTCGTCGACGAGATCGACAGGTTCGATGCGCGCTTCTTCCGTATCTCCCCCATCGAGGCGCGGGCCATGGACCCCCGCCAGCGGATGATGCTTGAGACGAGCTGGGAAGCCCTCGAAGACGCCGGTTTCGACCCGAACCAGCTTCGTGGCAGCCGCACCGGCGTCTACGCTGGCCTTGGCGGCAGCGAGTACCGCGATCTGGTCGCGGCCAGCAACAAGGACCAGAGCTACCTCGGCACCACCGGCAGCGTCACGGTTGGCCGCATCGCCTTCGTGCTGGGCCTGGAAGGCCCCGCCATGCCCATCGACCTCGCCTGCGCTTCCTCGCTGGCGGCGGTCCACCAGGCGGGCGTTGCCCTGCAGCGCGGCGAGGTCGACCTCGCGCTCGCCGGCGGGGTCAACGTGGTCCTCTCGCCCGAGGTTTCCCGGTTCATGATGGAGCTGGGGATGCTCTCGCCCACCGGCGAGTGCCGCCCCTTCGACGCCTCCGCCAACGGCTACGTCCGTGGCGAGGGCTGCGGGATGGTCGTGCTCAAGCGCCTGCGTGACGCCGAGGCCGACTGCGACCGTATCTGGGGCGTGATCCGGGGCTCCGCCGTCAACCAGAACGGCGCCAGCGCCGCCCTGACCGTCCCCAACGGACCCGCCCAGGAGCGCATCATGGCCGAGGCGCTCGCCCAGGCCGGAGTCCTGCCCTCCGAGGTCGATTACCTCGAAGCGCACGCGACCGGCTCGCAGCTCGGCGACCCGATCGAGCTGAACGCCGCCGCCTCCGTCTACGGCGAGGGTCGCGACACCGACCGGCCCCTGCTGGTCGGCTCCGTTAAGTCGAACATCGGCCACACCGAGTCGGCGGCCGGGATGGCGGCTCTCATCAAGACCGTCCTCGCCATGAACCGCGGCGTCATCCCCCAGCACCTCCACTTCGACGACCCGAATCCCCACGTCGAGTGGGACGACATTCCCGTGCGCGTGGCCTTGGAGGCGACCGACTGGCCAGACGTGTCCGGCCGCCGGCCGCTGGCGGGCGTCAACGCGTTTGGCCTCTCCGGCGCCAACGCCCACGTCCTCGTCGAGGGCTACGAACCCCCGCTCGGAGCGGCCGCGAGCAACGGGGCCACTGTTCCCGAGGGCAGCTCCCGGACCGTGCCCCTCGCGCTCCCGGACTCGACAGAGGCCGTTGGTGAAGAGTCGCCGGAGCGCGCGACCCGCTTCCTGCCGCTTTCGGCGAGGTCCGCGGGCTCGCTCCGCGACCTTGCCGAGCGCTACCGCTCGTGGCTCGACGGCGAGGACGGCGCCGCCTCCTCCGAAGCGCTCTCCGACCTGGCCTGGACCGCCGGCGCGGGCCGCGGCCACTTCCCCCACCGCGCGGGCGTCGTGTTCACCGACGCCGCGCAGCTCCGGCAAGGACTGGAGACGGTCGCCGCCACCTACGACGCCCCCGACCAGCCACCACCCGCCCCCGCGACCCGAGTGGCGCTCGCGTTCAGCGGACAGGGTGGCCAGTGGGCAGGCCTGGGCGAGTCGCTCTACCGCAGCGAGCCGGTCGCGCGAGCCGTCCTGGACCGCTGCGACGAGCTGATGCGGGAAGAGAGAGGCGTCTCCCTGCTTGAGGTCCTGTTCGGCGCCGAGCAGAACCTCGATGACCCCGCATCGGCGCACCCCGCGGTGTACGCGCTCCAGTGCGCGTTGGCCGCGCAGTGGGCGAGTGTCGGCATCCGTCCACACGCGGTCGTCGGGGGCGGCCCCGGAGCTCTGGCGGCCGCGCAGGTTGCTGGAGCCATCTCCCTGGAGGAGGGCCTGCGGCTTGCGGCAGCGCACGGCGCCCTTGAAGCGCTCCCGGAAGAGGGTGCGCTCGGGGGCCTGGAAGCTGCCCTCGCTGCCGTGGCGCCCGAGGCCCCGTCCGCGTCGCTGGTCAACGGTGCGACCGGCCGCGTGGCCGAGTCGGTCGACGAGCTCGGCGCCGACTACTGGCGCACCCAGGCGCGTGATCCTGTCGAGCCCGGCGCCTGCGCGAAGACGCTCGCCCAGCTCGGCATCGACATCGTTATCGAAGTGGGCGCCGATGCAGCTCTGGGACCGGACTTGGGCGATGCCTGGCCGGAGTCCTCCGACGCGCCCATGGTGCTCTCAACCCTGGCGTGCCCACCCGCCGAGGGAGCGTCACCGGAGACCGGTGACGGCTTCGTGAGCGCCGTCGCCGCCGCCTACGATGCCGGGCTCGACCTTGCATTCGCAGGGCTGTTCGCGGGCGAGTCCCGCCGCCGCGTCGCCCTCCCGACCTACCCCTTCCAGCGCAAGCGGCACTGGTTCTAGCGAGCCCTACTCCTCGGCTTCCGCCTCCTGCCAGCGGAGCACGGGCCGTCGCGCCGCCCTGGCCTCGTCGAGGCGCCCGATGGGAGCGGTGAGGGGTGCGGCGCGAAGCGTGTCGGGGTCGCGTTCCGCCTCCTCCGCGATGGCGATCATCGCCTCCGCCAGCGCCTCGATAGCCTCCGGCGGCTCCGTCTCCGTCGGCTCCATCATGAGCGCCTCCTCGACGATCAGCGGAAAGTAGACCGTCGGGGGGTGGAAGCCGTGGTCGATCAGCCGCTTCGCGATGTCGTAGGTGCGTACGCCGTGCTCGCGCCGCTGGCGCGACCCGGAGAAGACGACCTCGTGCAGCACCGGCCGGTCGTAGGGCAGGTCGTAGTAGCCATGGAGGAGCACGCGCAGGTAGTTCGCATTGAGCACCGCCTGTCCGGAGACGGCCCGCAACCCCTCGAGGCCGAGTGCCCGCATGTAGGCGTACGCGCGAATCAGAACACCCACGTTGCCGTGGAACTGCTGCAGCTGGCCGATGCTTCGCTCGGGCGCCGTCAGGCGAACCACGCCGTCCTCGCACTCCTCGACGACCGGCGTCGGGAGGTACGGGGCCAACTCCTCGCTGCAGCAGACCGGCCCCGCGCCCGGCCCCCCGCCGCCGTGCGGCGTGCTGAAGCTCTTGTGCAGGTTCAGGTGCACCACGTCGAAGCCAAGATCGCCGTACCGCACCCGCCCCATGATCGCGTTGAAGTTCGCCCCGTCCCCGTACAGGTAGGCGCCTGCGTCGTGGATGAGCCCCGCCACCTCCTCGATGCCCTGTTCCCACAGCCCGAGCGTGTTCGGCGCCGTGACCATGACTGCCGCGACGCTCTCGTCCAGCTCCTCCTCGATCGTCGCCCGGTCCAGCGAGCCGTCGGCCGCCGTCGGGATCTGGGTCACCGTGAAGCCCGCCATCGCTGCCGTCGCGGGGTTCGTTCCGTGTGCCGAGTCCGGCACGAGGATGCGGCGGCGCCTCTCCAGCTCGCCCCGGTCCTCCAGCGCGCGCGTGATCATCAGGACGCCCGCCAGCTCGCCCTGCGCGCCTGCCGCGGGCGCGAGGCTAACCGCAGGCAGGCCCGTCGCCTCGGCCAGCCCCCGCCGCAGCTCCAGCAGCGTGCGCAGGGTGCCCTGCGCGTCCTCCGCCGGCGCCTGCGGATGCGCGGCTGCGAACCCCGGCAGCGAGGCCACGAGGTCATCGACCTTGGGGTTGTACTTCATCGTGCAGGACCCCAGCGGGTACGTACCCGAGTCGATGCCGTAGTTCCGCGCCGAGAGGGCCGTGTAGTAGCGGACAAGCTCGCCCTGGCTCAGCTCCGGCAGCCGCAGCGAGTCCCGCAGCAGGTGAGCGTCCGGGAGCGGCGTCGGTTCCCCGGTCCACGTGGGCACGTCGACCGCACGCCGCCCCGGCCCGCCGCGATCGAAGCTGAGGCGCGCGCCGAAGTCCTCGCCGCCCGGTCGCAGCGCGCTCACGCGTCTGCTCCGATCTCTGCCAGCGCCTCGACCAGCGCATCGACGTGCGCGTCCGGCGTCGCCTCCGTCACGGCGAGGAGCAGCGCCTCCCGCGCCTCTGGCTCGGCTCGCGATGAGACATCGAGCCCGGGCCCAATGCCCCGTTCCCTGAGCCGCTGGGACAGTTCCGCCGCGCGAACGGGCCCGCGCACGAGGAACTCCTGGAACCACGGCCCCCGGTCCGGCGTCTCGTAGCCGGGCAGCGCGGCGATCCGCGCTGCCGCGTCGTGGGCGCGCTGGTAGCACAGATCCGCCGCCTCCCGCAGCCCCCGCGGTCCCAGCGCCTGCACCGTGATGGTGAAGGCCAGCGCAATGAGCGACTGCGCCGTCGAGACGTTCGAGGTCGCGCGCTCCCGCCGGATGAACTGTTCTCGCGCCTGCAGTGTGAGCACGTAGCCCGTGCGGGGCTCGCCTCCCTCGGGCGGCTCGTGCAGCTCCTGCGTGCGCCCCACGATGCGCCCGGGCATCTGCCGCATGAACGGCGTGCGGGCGGCGAACAACCCCAGCGACGGCCCGCCGAAGGCCGGCGCGCCCGCCAGATCGCGTCCCTCGCCCGTGACGATGTCGGCGCCCGCGTCGCCCGGCGAGCGCAGTAGCCCCAGCGCGAACGGGTCGGCCACCGTGACCAGCAGCACACCGCTGGCGTGCGCCGCCTCGGCCAGCGGTTCGAGGTCCACGATCGCCCCCAGGAAGTCTGGCTGCTGAACCACGAGGCAGGCGTGCTCTTCGCTCACCGCATCCACCGACGTCAGGATGTCGACGCGCAGCCCCGCGCCGCGGGTGTAGGTGCGAACCACCTCGATAGTCCCGGGGTGGATGGGCTCAAGCAGCGCGACTGCGCCGCGCCTCGTCGCCCGCGTCGCCAGGAGGCAGGCTTCGGCCGTGGCGCTGGCCACGTCGTAGAGGCCCGTGTTCGACACGTTCATCCCCGTCAGCTCGCACACCACCGACTGGTATTCGAACGCCGACTGCAGCGTTCCCTGGCTGATCTCCGGCTGGTACGGCGTGTAGGCCGTTACGAACTCGGAACGGGAGGTCAGGTGCGCGGCAACGGCCGGGATCGAGCGCCGGTAGGCGCCCGCCCCGAGAAAGTTCGGCTTCGAGGCGTCGGCGTTCTCCCCGGCGCGCTCCTCCAGCAGCGCGATGAGCTCCGGCTCCGTGAGCGCGGGGGGAAGGTCGATGGCCGGGTCTCGCATGGCCGCCGGCAGGTCCGCAAACAGCGCGTCGAGGTCGGCAACGCCGACTCGCTCCAGCATCCGGGCGCGATCGGCCTCAGTGGCGGGAATGTATGGATGAGGCGCTCCGCCCGGCGCCGGCGATGCCAACGCTAGTCCTCGGGGAGCTGCGCGCGGTAACCGGCGGCGTCGAGGAGAGCGTCCAGCTCGGCTTCGTCGGCGATGCGCACGCGGATCATCCAGCCCTCGTTGTAGGGGGAGGAGTTGACGAGCTCCGGTTGGTCTTCCAGCGCCCCGTTTGCCGCGATCACCTCGCCGCTGACCGGCGAGTACAGGTCGGACACCGTCTTCGCGGACTCGATCTCGCCGCACCGCTCTCCGGCGGTCACCGCATCCCCCTCTGCGGGCAGGTCGAGGTAGACCACGTCGCCTACTTGGTCCTGGGCGAAGTCGGTGATGCCGATCGTGCCCTCGTCGGGGCTGCCCGCGTCACGGCGCAACCACTCATGGTTCGCGGAATAGAGCAGCTCCTCGGGGGTTTCGTGGTCCATCGTGTTAGTCCTTCGGTTTTCGATAGAACGGCCGGCGCACCACCTCGACGGGGAGGGCGCGACCGCGCACGTCCACCTCGAGCGTGACGCCGGGTTTCGCAAGCCGCACGGGAAGGTAGGCCATGCCGACACCGAGGCGCAAGCTGGGGCTGAAAGCGCCGCTCGTCAGGTGCGCCACCGGTTCCTCGGTTCCCGGCTCGTGCACCGCATAGTGCGCGCGCAGGACGCCCCGTTCTTTGGCGACGAGGTGGGCGAGCCGTCGCGTGCGGGGCTGTGCTTTCGCCTCCACCAGCGCCTCCCGCCCCGTGAACGGAGCGCCGTCGTCGAGGGTGACGGCAAACCCGAGTCCGGCCTCGTAGGGATGCGTGGTTGTGTCGATGTCGTTGCCGTGCAGTGGCAGCGCCGCCTCCAGCCGGAGCGTGTCGCGTGCGCCCAGACCGGCGGGGGTGGCGCCCCCCTCGGTGAAGGCGTCCCAGAGAGCCGGCGCGTGGTCTGCGCCGACGATGCACTCGCCGCCGTCCTCACCGGTATAGCCGGTGCGCGCGACGAGCACGGACGTGCCGTTCCAGTCGAGCTCCGCGCAGTCACGCTGCTCCAGGCCCGCAAACCCGTCACCGAGGACGCTGCTCAGTAGCGCGACGGCCTCCGGCCCTTGCACCGCCAGCATCACCGTCTCCGGCGTGACCTCCGAAGCCGCGTCTCCGGCGACGGCGCGCAGCCGTTCGAAGTCCTTGTCCGCATTAGCGGCGTTGTGGATGACCAGCCAGCGGTCTCCGGGCAGGTGGTACAGAAAGATGTCGTCCTCGATGCCGCCATCTTCGGTGCAGTAGAGCGAGTAGTGGGCCTTCCCCACGGGCAGCGTGGTCACGTCGAACGTCGTCACCGAGCGCAGCAGCGCCGCAGCATCCGGTCCCTCCACCCAGGCGCGCGCCAGGTGCGAGACGTCGAAGACCCCTACGCGTTCACGCACGGCGTGGTGTTCGCCCACGATGCCCTCGTACTGGAGCGGCATCTCCCAGCCCGCGAACGGCGCGAACCGGGCGCCAAGCGCCTCGTGGCGATCGTGAAGGGCCAGCCTCGTGAGCACGCCGTTGCTGCCGGAGTGATCGGATCCAGCCATGCTTGCGACTGTAGCCCACTGCCTGCCGGGGCCGCTAGCTCCCGGGTAAAGGCCACCGCCCTCTCCGGTTGCTGCTGGGAGCGTCGCACCTGGCAGGCGATGCGCTAGGCTGTGCTCGTGGCCATCCGTGGACTCTGGAAGCGAAGGCACTGGGGCTTCGGAAGCGGGGTCGAAGCGCCGGGGTCGTCCGATGAGGAGGAACGCATCCTCCTGCGGGCGCTTCAGGACCTCGCGGGCGCCGCTCGTGGCGTTATCTACGACGTGTCCCGCGCCGAACGTCCCCTGCGACTGCCCCTCAGCCCCGTCTACCTCGAGGGGTCGTCGTCGTGGAGACGCTTCCTGCGGACCCGTCGCGCCCTTGATGACGGCCATCTGACCCTGCTCCTGTCCCTTCGCCAGTTGCCCGAGGACGAGCGCCGGCTTGTCGTCGACTGGGGTACCGCCCATGCCAACGCTTTCCTCCTTGTCGAGCCGGGTGAGCCCGGCTGCGACCTCAGCGACCCCCGCTCGCCCATCGCCTCCGAGGTCCGTGACCTCTGCCGGCAGGCAGCCCGCCTCGAGCCCGCCGACGGCCGACCGGATGAGCCCTGGACGGCGCGCACGCCCCTGGGTGTACGGCTCCGCGAGCTGTACGGACGCTGGGTGTGGTGGGACGAGCCGCTCCCGCATGGCCGTTCGCGAGAGGAGCCCCTTCGCCTGGCCGGCTCCTCCGACACGCTCTCCGTCCACCTCCTGCCCTTGCTCTACGAGCGTTTCCCCCAGCAGAGCTTCGACATCGCGCTCGCCGAGCTGCAGTCGACCGAACGCGAGCTTTTCGGCGGAGAGGTCGCGACCGCCCGTTCCGTCTTCCGCACGCGCCTCGGGCTGCCCGTCCTCCACGACGCTCGCGCCGCCGACCGCGCCGTCCGGCAGCTCGTCAATCTCGGCCGGATGTCGGTCACGACCGGAGGCGGCGATGCTCTCGTCTTCGGCCCCGGCAACCCCGTCCCGGAGGACATGCCCGACGAGGAGTTCGAACGTCTCCTGATGGTGTAGACGCGCTCCTCCTTACCGAAGTACCATTTCGGTAAGGAGCTTTCACGCGATGATCGTCAAGGTCACCTCGAAACGCCAGGTCACCTTCCCCAAGCGCGTCCTCGAAGCGCTGGGCGTGGGTCCCGGCGACCAGATCGAGCTGGAAGAGCACCCAGACGGCTTCATCCTTCGCCCGCGGCGCCTTTTGGAGGACTGGGTGCCCCCGTTGGCCGGCCAGATACCGCCCGGACTCCCGCCCCCAGACCTCGAGAAGCTCAGAGAAGAGGGCTATGACTGGTCGCTTCGGGATTGACACGTCGGTCCTGCTTCGGCTGGTTACCGGCGAGCCAGAACAGGACTTGGCTCGCTGCCTCACTGGGCTGGCCGCCGAGATTGAAGCGGGCGGGGAAATTGTCGTCTCGAACCAGGTGCTGGGAGAGGCCTACATCGTCCTGCAGCGGTACTACGGCACGTCGAAGCCTGCCGCCCGCGCCGCCCTGCATGAGGTGTTGAGGAGAGGTCTTGTGGCCCCCCTGAACGGCGAGTCCGTACTGGAGTTGCTGCGCGAACCGGGTGGCCCCGGCCTCGTCGACCGTCTCATCGTCGACGGCTACTCCCGGAACGACATCGAGACCTTGACCCTGGATCGCCGGATGGCCGGTCTCCCCCGTTCCCGGCTCCTGTAGCGCCCCGCGTCCTAGAATTCCCGACATAGCTCCGATGCCTGACCGTAACGTGGACGACCCGACAAGCCTCTGGACACTCGTCCAGCGGCGAGGGATGCCCCGCCGCCGCTTCCTCCAGCTCCTCGCCGCGGGCGGCGCGACTGCCGTCCTCGCGGCCTGTGGCACCGACACGTCCGGCGACGATGCCTCCGCCCCCGACGGTTCCGAGGCGCCCTCCCCCGAGCGTTCCGGCTGGTTCAAGGACACGGGGCCCTTCATCGCCCACGCCGATGGCAAGAGCCTCGAAGCGCGCCTCGAGAACATGCGGGGTTTGGTCACCCCCGTTCCCCTCTTCTTCGTCCGCAACAACTCCGTGAGCGTCGATGTGGATGGCGATGGCTGGCAACTCGTGGTGGAAGGCGACGCGGTCTCCGACCGGGTCGAGCTCTCCTACGACGCCATCCGCCAGTTGCCCAGCCGCGCGTTCATCTCCTATCTCGAGTGCGCCGGGAACCACCGTGCCATGTTCGACCGCGTCCAGGGACGCCCTGCCGAGGGCACCCAGTGGGGCACCGGCGGGGTCGGGAACGGCGAGTGGACGGGCGTCGCCCTCCGCGACGTGCTGGAGCTGGCCGGCATCCGGGAGAATGCCGTCAGCGTCCTCCTCGTCGGCCTCGACGAAGAGTCGCCCGAGGAAGGCTTCCGCCGGGCCCTCCCGGTCGAGAAGGCCATGCACGCCGATACCCTTCTCGCCTACGCCCTCAACGGCGAGCCCCTCACCCGCGATCACGGCTACCCCCTGCGCGCTGTCATCCCCGGCTGGGTCGGCGCCGCGAACATCAAGTGGCTCGGCCGAATCATCGTCTCCTCGAAGAAGCACTGGACCCGCAACAACACCACCTCCTACGTCCTCATCGGCGACGACTACCCGCCCGAGGGCGAAGCGCTCGGCCAGCCGGTCACGACCCAGACCGTGAAGAGCGCGCTTGCCCTGCCCTGGCCCGCCGATCTGGCTCCGGGACGTCAGCGCCTGCAAGGCTTCGCCCACTCCCCCGACGGCCCCATCACCCGGGTCGAGTGGAGCGACGATTCGGGGCGGACGTGGCGCGAAGCGTCCGTCCTCGAACCCCGGTTCCGCTACTCGTGGTCGCGTTTCGAGCTCGTGTGGGAGGCCCGCCCGGGCGAGCACACCATCATGACCCGCGCCACCGACGCTTCCGGCGCAACCCAGCCCGACACGGTCCCCTTCAACAGGAAGGGCTATCTCTTCAACCAGCCCGTTCCCCACCCGATCCGGGTGGGCTAGGAGCGCCTAAGCGAGCTTCGTGAAGCTCAGCTTCAGCCTGATCGGGATGCGCTGGATCACGCTCGGAACGTAGGGAGGATCGCCCTCCATCATGCGGATTTCGCCCATCCGCCGCAGCAGCTCCTGCATCGCCACGCGCCCCTCCTGCCGCGCCAGGCCGGCCCCCGGGCAGTAGTGCACCCCGTGCCCGAATCCCAGGTGCGGGCACGTCTGCTCGCGGCCGAGGTCGAACACCTCGCCGTTGTCGAACTTCTCCGCGTCGTGGTTCCCCGACCCGTAGATGACCATCAGCTTCTCGCCCCGCTTCACGGGCACGCCGCCGACGGTCGTGTCCTGGAGGGCGATCCGGAACACGCCCGGCACGGGCGTGTCGTAGCG
This sequence comes from Dehalococcoidia bacterium, assembly GCA_009841435.1. Lineage (GTDB taxonomy): Bacteria > Chloroflexota > Dehalococcoidia > Tepidiformales > Tepidiformaceae > UBA2991. The sequence goes on from VXLW01000003.1 coordinate 24,412, forward strand.
CAGGACCTCTTCGATGAAGCCACCCGCGAGCGACGGGTCGTCCCGCAGCGCCTGCATCACGTCCGGTTGCCGCAACAGGACGAGCATTGCGTTCGTCATCAGCTCCGGCGTGTTCGCGTCGCCCCCCGCCGCGTACAGCAGCGTGATCATGCTCACGAGGGACTCCAGCGCCACGGGCTCGCCAGAATCCACGAAAGTGGCGTTCGCGAGGTCGCTCATGATGTCGCCCCGCGGCTGCTCCCTCCGCTCCGCCATCGCCTTCATGAAGTAGTCCGTGAGGAACTCGTTCTCGGTGATTTCCTCGCGCTCTTCTTCCTGCCGCTGGTAGGCCCCCGTCGGGTCCGCCGCCGCCTTGGCCATCACGGCGAGCCGGTCCATGAAGTACTGCTTGAAGTAGTCGTGGTCCTCGGGTGGCAGGCCGATCAGCTCGCCGACGACGAGCCGGGGCAGCATGTGCGAGAACTGCGTGACGAACTCGACCTCGCCTTCGTCGATGAACGTGTCGATGATCTCGTTCGTGATTTCGCGTACCCGCGGCTCCAGCCCCGCCACGTGGCGCGGCGTGAAGAAGCGGTTGATCAGCCGCTTGTGGCGCGTGTGGTCCGGCGGGTCGTTCGAGAGGATCTTGTCGCTGAACGGCTGCGAGTCGCGCCACGCCGGCAGGTCCTCGAGTGCCGCCGGCGGGTCCGTGTACGGCGCGTTCGCCACGAGGATGCTGGAGAACACCTCGGGCTGGGCGTTCACCTCCAGGATGTCCTCGTACCGGCTGAGCAGGAACACGTCGTAGTCTGGCTCCCGGTAGATGGGCGACTGCTCACGCAGCGCCCGGTAGAACGGGTACGGATTGGCCAGGATCTCCTCGTTCAGCTTGAGGAAACCGTAGTTCTCCAGCGCCTGGGTCATGCCCTACTCAACCCCGAGCCACTGGTCGTACAGCTCGTGGAAGTGCCGGATCTTCCCCTCCGAGTAGGCGGAGAAGTAGACGTACGGATCCTGCTTCGTCTTCAGGCCCTTCTGGATCTTGGGCAGGTTGTAGCAGTCCTGGTTCAGGACGCGTGCCAGCCCGCCCATCTCCGGCGCGAGCGTGAAGTCCTCGTCTTCCTCCAGCCAGTGCATCTGGGCCGCTGGCGGCATCTCCTCGCCTTCCGGCCACGGCACCAGGTAGAGCACCTCCATGATGCTGCGGTCCGGGTCGTCCCCGTATGGGCGGAAGCGATACACGATGCGGCTGAAGCAGCCCCACGGGTGGAAGTTCGGGAACAGGTTGTTGAAGTATCCGTCCAGCACCTCCGCATCGCAGAAGATGTCGGCCTTGTCGCCCATCACCTGGCGCAGGCCCTCGCGGGCCATCTCCGCGCCGCCCCTGCGCATCGCGAAGATCTCCTCGTTGTTCGGGTAGATGCCTCGTTGTGGGCTCGTGTTGGCGCCGACCGTGATCGCCCGGCACCAGTTCCCGAAGACGTCGTACTGCATGTTCGCGCCGTCGCCGCCGAAGGCCATCGCCTGCGGGTGCGTCGCCATCACGTGGTAGCCCTCCATGAAGGCCTCCTGCGTGATCTTCCAGTTCGCCGCGATCACCTTCGCCACGTGCATCTGCTTGTAGCGCTTCTCGTACTCGTACTTCGCGTAGTGCTGCGGGAGCGACCCGATGAAGTCCTCGAACGGCTCGCAGTCCGGGTCCGGGTTGATGAACACGAAACCGCCCCACGTGCCCGTCTTCGCCTCGCGCAGGTGGCTGGCGTCCTCGCGAACCTCGGGGAAGTCCCACTCCGAGGGGATCTCGCGCAGCGAGCCGTCGATCTCCCAGCACCAGCCGTGGAAGGGGCAGCGGAACTCCGTCGCCTTCTTCCCGTCGAACTCACGGATCTGGCGGCCACGATGGAGACAGGCGTTGTTGTACGCCTTGAACTCGTTCTCCCCCGTCCGCACAACGATGTAGGAGAGGTGGGCGATGTCGTAGACGATGTAGTCCCCCACCTCGGGAATGTCGTCGACGTGGGCGGCGTACTGCCACACCTTCTTCCACAGCTTCTCGACCTCGAGGTCGTGCCACGCCTGGCTCGTGAAGCGCTCCGTGGGCACGCGCGTGACGCCGCCGGGCATGGGCGAGTCCTCCCACAGCTCCGGCGGGATGCGCTCGGGGTAGGTATCGCCCGCCAGCACCTCGTGGAACGAGATGCCCTTCGAGCGCGGACCCTTCTCGGTCTCCCGTCCCGGGTCGCCCACGTACTTCGCGACCGTCGTCTGGCCCTGCGCCATGATCATGTTGCGAACCCCGTAGCGGGGGTCGCGCACCGAGCCCGTGTAGGCGTCCTCGGCCAGGTCGCCGGCGCTCAGCTCCTGCTGTTGCGCTTCTTCCTGCGCCGCCTTCTCGCGCGCTGCATCGAGCTGCGCGGCCATCTCATCCACGCCCGGCGGCAGGTCCGGCCCGCCCACGTACTGGAGCAGGTGTGGGTCGGCGCGCGTGATGTCGCCTTCTTCCCAGCGCCCCTCCCAGTCGAAGATGCCGTAGCTTTCGCCCTTGTGGACGCGCACGCGCCCATCGCCAAGGTCGTCATAAGTCGCGCCACTGATGGCATGCACTTCACTTCGCATGGTCGAACCCCCACCGGCCGCCGAGGCCGTTCGTGCCGACGATTCTACGCTGGTGCGATTGGGAGGGTAGTAGCTTGCGCATGGCAAGTACTACGGCGACTATTCCCTGTCAGGAGGGACAACACAGTAGGTGAAGACCACCTGGTACTTCGACAACATCGTGCTTCCCGGTCGGCCTGAAGTGGACGCTGAAGCCTGCCTCTCGGTGCTCGCTGCACCCATGGCGACCGAGGCTCAGCCCAACGGCCGGATGCGTTTCTGGGGAGAAGTGCCCTTTGGGGACTCCACGCGCGTGCTTCGCGTAGTTACACTGGAAGACGGCGAAACCGTCCATAATGCGTTCTTCGATCGCAGTTTTCGGAGGGAGGCGCAGTGAAGCTCCGCTACGACCGCGAGACCGACATGCTCCACATCTCGTTCGGACAGCGAGTCGAGGTGGAGGGTTTCGACCTGTGCGACGGGGTGGTCGTTCACCTGGACGCGGAGGAGAACGTCGCAGGTATCGAAATCGAGAACGCTTCAGAGCAGGTTGACTTGGAGAGACTGCAGGCGGTTGTGGAGCGTCAGGGGCAACTGACAACCCTGACATGACTGCCGACACCTTCGACCCCGCCCTCCTTGAGGGCGAAGAGTTCCACCTGAACCCCTACCCTGCGCTCAAGCGCCTGCGCGACGAGCATCCCGTCTGGCAGCACCCCCGCGAAAAGATGTGGTTCGTCACGCGGTACGAAGACGTTGTGGCTGGCTTCCTCGACCACGACGTGCTTTCCAGCACCATCTTCGAGTCCTCCCACAGCGCCGTCTTCGGGCCCTCCCTCACCGCCATGGATGGCGACGAGCACTCCCAGAAGCGCGCCATCATTGCCCCCGAGTTCGTCGGCCGGAAGCTCGAGGCCTTCCTCCCTGTCATTGAGGACAACGTCCGCCGGCTCATTGTGGGCTTCACCGAGAAGGCTGCCCGCGAGCTTGTCGAGGGCTTTATCGATCGCCGCGAGACCGACCTCGTCGATACCTTCAGCACGCGCCTCCCCGTCAACGTCATCGTCGACATGCTCGCCCTCCCCCAGTCCGACCACGACCGCTTCCACTACTGGTACCCCACCTTCCTCGCCGGCCTCGCTCCCGACCCCGTTCTCCGCAAGAAGGGCATCGAGGCCAACGCCGAGTTCCACGACTACCTCGAGCCGTTCGTCCAGGAGCGCCTGCGCAACCCCGGCGACGACCTCATCTCCAGGCTCTGCGAGGCCGAGGTCGACGGCGAGAAGCTGACCGTCCACGACATCAAGTCGTTCGTGAGCCTCCTCCTCACCGCGGGGGGCGAGACCACCGACCGCGCCATCGCCAACCTCTGGTGGCTCCTCCTCAACCACCCCGAGCAGTTCGAGGCGGTGCGCCAGGACCACTCCCTGATCGATCAGGCCTTCACGGAGACGATGCGCTGCGAAGCCCCCGTCGGCGGCGAGGTCCGCCTCGTCATGCAGGACTGGGAGATGCGTGGCGTGACCGTTCCCGCCGGGTCGGTCGTGAACCTCTCGATCCACGGCGCCAACCACGACGAGCGCGTCTTCAGCGACCCGGCCACCTTCGACATCTTCCGCGACGACCTCTACATCGGTCGCGAGATGCGCGTCGGCTACCGCGAGGGAGGCAGGGCCAGCCACATCGGCTTCGGCCTCGGCAAGCACTTCTGCGTCGGCTACCAGCTCGCCCGCACGGAGGCCGTCGTGGGAACCCGCATGATCCTCGAAGCGATCTCCGACGTGCGCATCAAGCCCGGCCGCAACCCCGTCATGGGCGGGAACGCCGGCATGCGCTCCGTTACCTCCCTCGATATCGAGTTCAATCCCGCCTGAGCCCACGGGCGCGCCCCGCGCCCCGTTGCCCTACACTGCCCCACGCGAACGAAACCCTCAGGAGGCGCACCCCTTATGGAATACCGCAATATCGGCAACTCGGACCTGCAGGTCTCCGTCGTCGGCCTCGGCTGCAACAACTTCGGCATGCGCATCGGCCAGGACGGCGCCAACGCCGTCGTTGACAAGGCGATCGAGCTCGGCGTCAACTTCTTCGACACCGCCGAGATGTACGCCGGCGAGCACGGCCCCTCCGAGGAGATCCTGGGCAATGCCCTCGGCGTCCGCCGCGGCGACGTCATCATCGCAACCAAGTTCGGCATGCCCACGGCGATGACCCCGACCGGCATCCAGTCGCCCGGTAGCGGCACCCGCGAGTACATCACGAACGCCCTCAACAACAGCCTGCAGCGGCTCGGCACCGACTACATCGACCTCTACATGGTCCACTTCCCCGACCCCGACACCCCTGCCGCCGAGACCGCGGGAGTGCTCAACGACCTCGTGAAGGAAGGGAAGATCCGCAACGCCGGCATCTCCAACGTCAACGGCGAGCAGATCCGCGAGGCGAAGCAGGTCACCGAGTCGAACGGCTTCGCCCCCTACATCTCCGTTGAGAACGAGTGGAGCCTCGTTGACCGCAACATCGAGGCTGATGCCGCCCCCGCCGCCGTCGAGTGCGGCTACGGCATCTTCCCCTACTTCCCCCTCGCCGGCGGCTTCCTCACCGGCAAGTACAAGCAGGGAGAGGAGATGCCCGCCGGCGGCCGCCTCACCGAAGGCGCTCTCGCGGGCCTTGCGGGCAAGTACATCAACGACAAGAACTGGGGCATCCTCCATGCCGCCGAGGCGTACGCCGCCGACCAGGGCCACTCCGTGCTCGACCTGGCGATCGCCTGGCTGCTCGCGCAGGACGGCGTCCCCAGTGTCATCTCCGGCGCGACCCGCCCCGACCAGCTCGAGTCGAACGTCGCCGCCGGCGGCTGGAGCCTCAGCAGCGACGACGTGGCCGCCATCAACGCCCTCGCGAGCTAGCTGTTGGCGATCCTGCCAGCGCTCTCGCTCAACCTCGGGAGCCCGGAGCCCGGAGCCCGAGCGGTTGATCGCGTTCTACCGCGACACCCTCGGGCTCACCCCCGCCCCCGAGATGAGCCCCGGCGCCTTCTCCCTCGGCAGCGGCTTCCTCATCATCAGCGCCCACAGCGGGGTCACCGGCCCCGCCACCGACCCCGTGCGCTACCTCATCAACTTCGTCGTCACCGACCTCGACGCAGAACAGTCGCGCCTTGAGACGGCCGGCGTCGAGTTCGTGCGGAGCAAGGGCGAGGAACCCTGGGGTGGCCGCATCTCCACCTTCCTCGACCCGGACGGCAACTACTGCCAGCTCATCGAGACCCCCGAGACGCGGGCCCTCGGCAGCTAGCTCGGGGGCCGGTCAGGGAACATCGAGCTCGGCGATCGCGATCCCGTGCTCGCCCTCCACGGCGTACAGCAGCCAGACCCGGCCGTCTTCCTCGAACACCGCCGGGTCGCGTAGCTGGTTGACCGGCTCCGGGGCGTAGCCCCGCACACTCGGGGCGAGCAGGAGCGCGGCTCCCTCCCAGTCGCGCTCCGGTCGCAGCACCTCCTCGGCGGGCCCCGCTTCCCACTCCCGCCAGTCCCCCTGGAGCGACACCGGCGACACGAGGATGCGTTCGGGCGCGTCACCCACATTGCTCCAGAAGACCCAGAGCGTGTCGCCGCGCCGGAGCAGGGCGCAGTGCCGCATCGTGTCGGGGAAGAGCTGCGGGCCGCGTTCGAACCCGCCCCGCCCGTCGTCCGAGCGGTAGACAATGCCCGGCATCGACATGCCGTACCAGCCAGGTTCCGCAACGTCGTCGAGCCGGATCATGCGCAGGTAGCTGGTCGACAGGACCTCCTCCCGCGCCTCGAAGTGAATCCCGTCACCGGACAGGGCGAGCCGCGAGACCTGGCGGCCATCCCGCAACTGCCCGTGGAAGAAGAGCCGGATCCTTCGCGACTCGTCGTCGACGTGCACGTCCGGCGAGGCCACGTGGGGATAGACATCTCCTCGCTCGATGGCGTCCGCCAGTTCCGGTGCGAATTCGTCGAGCGCCGTCGGAAAGAACGACTCCCCCAGTTGGAGCGTCCCTGGCTCATAGGTCGTCCACGGACCGGCAAGGTCATCTGCATAGGCCAGGCGGATGTAGCGGCCCTTGTGGTGGGCGCAATACAGGTAGTACCGCCCCAGCCGGCCAGCCTCCGTCTCCGAGAGCCACTCCGGCGCGCGAATGAGCGAGGGCCCGTTGACGTTGTCGCCCATGTGGGCGTCCATGTCGGGCCGGATGATGGGCGCGTCAACGAGTCGGGTGGCGCGTATCGACATCGGCAGAGGCCAGCCTGCTTTCCGGCGAGCACCGGGTCAACGCCCGCCCGAGGCTCGGCGCCCCAAAGCATGCCCGAGCAGGCGCACGACCAGAGAGGTCGCCCCGGCGCTGGCCGTGAACGATGCGACTGCCGCGGCGATGTTCGCCGCCAGATCGCTCCCCGAACCACCCTCCGCAACATAAATCTCGTTCGGCCCTGGCCGTGAGGTGTACCCCTCGTCCGACCTTGGGGTCTGCACAGTCGGAGCTGGTGTTGCGGTAGGTGGCGGGGTATCCGAGGTGGTAGTCGGTGTCGGGGCGGGAGCCGGCGCGGGCGTGGGGGTTGGAGCCGGCATTCCCGTGGCAGTCGGTGCCCGGGTGGGAGCGGGAGAGCGAAGCGCTCTCCGTGAAGCCTCCGGCGCTGCCGATGCTGTTGGCGAGGAGATTGCCCTGGGCGCGGGTGTGGGTGTCGGGGTCGGGGATGGAGTGGCTGTCGGCGTTGCGGGAGTAGGCGTACCTGTCGGCGTGGGAGTAGGGCTCGGGCTGGGTGTGGGCGTTGGTGTCGGCGTCGGCGTTGGCGTCGGTGTCGCGGTCGGTGCGGGTGTTGGGGTGGGTGTGGGCGTTGGTGTCGGAGTCGGCGTTGGGGTCGGTGTGGGGGTTGGAGTCGGCGTCGGAGTCGGCGTGGGCGTCGGCGTGGGCGTCGGCGTGGGCGTCGGCGTGGGCGTCACCCTTGCCGGCGGAACGTAGACGAAGGCGGGCCGGGGACGCGGCGTTGGAGTAGGCGTGGGCGTCGGTGTTGGAGTAGGCGTCGGTGTCGGAGTAGGCGTCGGTGTCGGAGTAGGTGTCGGTGTCGGAGTAGGCGTAGGTGTTGGGGTAGGTGTGGGAGTCGGAGTCGGCGTGGGAGTCGGCGTCGGCGTGGGCGTCGGTGTAGGCGTAGTTGCGGGCAGAGGGTTGATGGCAAGCGTGACGGTTCGCCACGACCGCTTCGTCCCTTCCACGAACGAAAACTCAGCGGTTCCGCTGCTGCCGGGAGCGCCTTGCAGCGCGTCGGCCGCGCCGGCCTGGACGCCCGTGCTTCCCCTGCTGGTCCTTGAGAAACGGCCAGCTGTCTCGCGGGGCGCACTGACCGTTCGGTCCCCGTCACCGACTGCGTAGATGTACAGGACCCGCGTCCCGGCATCCGCCGCCGTGATGCCGGGCGCGAGCGGCGCGTTCCCCTCCCCCGTACTCGCGGCAATGGTGCCGATCGGCGCCGTGGGGTTGATGTCGCCGTAGCGGAGGATGGCTCCCACGGCTTGGCTCTCCCCCCACAGCCAGCTCAGGGTGTGGCTCGTCAACTCCGTCCCATCCGCCAGCCGGTACCAGACCGCAAGCGTCGCTTCCTTGTCGTGAGCCAGCCCGCTGTCAATGAGCATCCAGCCGTCCGGCGCGCTCGGCGACCGTTCGTGGCGGGTCGCGAGGATGGCCACGAGCAGGTCGCCGGGCTGTCCCTGGGGCGTGCTGACTGTGATCTCCTGACTCCCTCCGCTCCGGGTCTTCGCCTCTGACTCGCTGCCGAGGAACTTCGGGTTTTGGGGTGTCGGCGTTGGAGTGGGAGTAGGCGTCGGCGTGGGAGTGGGTGTCGGCGTTGGAGTGGGAGTAGGCGTCGGCGTGGGAGAACTTGTCCGCGTTGCAAAGATATTACGCGAGTTCTAGTATAGTCTAGAGGTAAATGAAACGATAGTGGGCGTGGGGGTGTGGGTGG
>VXLW01000053.1 GCA_009841435.1 Dehalococcoidia bacterium
CCCCGAGACCCAGCCCGCCCCCGGTCCCGACGGCGCACCGGCTGACGGCGGCGAGGGCGGCGAGCAAGCGCTCTCGCCCGAGGCCCTCGAGGAGCAGCTTGCCGCCATCGACGCCGAGGTCGCCCAGCTGCGAGAAGAGGCCGGCGAGGTGCTGAGCGCTCGCGAGGCGCTCGCCATCCTCGAATTGCTGGAGGAACGCAGCCGTCTCTCGGCACAGAATCCCGTCCGCGGAGTCTGGACCGATGCCAGCGACTATTGATCGGTCCCGTAGGCTGGTGGGGGGTCTGTCATGAGCGACGCCGCCCCGGGCTTCGGCGAGATCATTGCCCAGTTCGCCTTCGATGCGCCCTGGTACGGACTGCTGCTCGCGGCCGCCGGGTTCTACGCGGTCGCATGGTTCCGGGTGCGCGCGGAACACCCTCGCGTCCCTCCCCGTGCCTGGCAGCTCGTCGCCTTCATGCTTGGGTTGGCCCTCATCTTCGTCGCTACGCAGTCTCCCCTCGAGCACTACGGCAACCAGCTCCTCTGGACCGACTTCGCCGGGATGCTGCTCCTCACGATGATCGCCCCTCCCCTCCTCCTTCTCGGCTCGCCCCTCACCCTCGCCTTCCGCGTGAGCGGTCCGCGCGGACGTGCCCGGCTTCGCCGCCTGTACCGCGGGCGAACCGCCCGCATCGTGGCCATGCCCATCGTCTCGTGGCTCGTCTTCGCGGTCGTCACCTATGCCTGGCAGTTCATGGGCATCACCGAGGAGGCCGCCGAGAACGTCTTCGTGCGCGATGTGCAGCAGCTCTCCCTGCTCGCCGTCTCCCTGCTCTTCTGGTGGCCCGCCCTCTGCGCCGACCCCGTTCCCTGGCGGATGAACCACCCCCTGCGCGTCCTCTACGTCGCCGTCGAGATGACGCACAAGGGGCTGTTCGGCGGCATGTTCCTCAGCCTCAACACCCCCGTCCACGAGACGTTCGCGGCCAACACGCCCGCCTGGGGTCCCTCGCCCATGATGGACCAGCGCCTCGCCATCCTCGTGCTCTGGGTCGGGGGAAGCCTCGTGTTCCTCGTCGCCCTGGCCGCCATCGCCGTCAGCTGGATCCGTTACGAGGCGCGACAGTCGCACCGCGTCGACCGCCGCCTCGAAGCCCTGCGAGAGGCCCGGCGTGAGCGCGCCCGCGCCCTCGGGAGTGTCTTCGAACGCTCCTAGGTCGGCTTCTCCGCTAGATGCCCAGCTCGCCCCACAGCTCGTTCGCCTGCTTCTGCAGGTCGGCCCGGAAGTCGGGATGCGCCACGCTGATCAGCTCGGCGGCGCGCTGCCGGTGGTTCTTGTCGAGCAGCCTCGCCACCCCGTACTCGGTCACGATCGTGTCCGCCAGGTAGCGCGGGATCGTTACGAGCGTCCCCGCCTCGTGCTTCGCCACGATCTTCGAGAGCGAGCCCTCGATGGCCGTCGAACGCAGCACCGTGATGGCGCGTCCGTCCGGGCAGAGCGCCGCGCTGATATGCGTGTCCGGCTGCCCGCCCGTTCCGTTGATCATCTGGCCGCCGTAGCGGTCCTCGCTCGCAATCTGCCCCAGCAGGTCGACCGCCACGGCGCTGTTGATCGAGGTCATCTGGCTGTTCTGCGACATCAGCGCCGGGTTCAGCAGGTAGTTCGGGTCGTACACCTCGAACGCGGGGTTGTCGTTGATGATCCCGAGGTCCACGCCGTCGCAGCCCGTCCAGGCCACGGCCACGCAACGCTCCTTGTGGATCGTCTTCCGCGAGTTGTCGATGATGCCCCGCGCCCAGAGCTGCGCCAGCCCCGGCGACCCCAGCTCCGTGTGCACGCCCAGGTGCTTCGCGTGGTCGAACGCGCCCGCCTTGAACATCAGCGCGCTCGGCGTTCCCACCCCCACCTGGATCGTGTCGCCGTCCCGGATCAGCGGCGCGAGGTTGTCCGCGATCGCCTGCGCCTCGTCGTCGACCTCCGCCAGCCCGAACGCCTGCCGCACGATCTTCGGCGGGAGCATGTGGTACATGCTCTCCGCCAGCGCGATTTGGTCGGGACTGGCCATGTCGAGCAGTTCCAGCAACTCCGCGCGGTTCTCCTCGGGCGCCTGCGTGTGCACTCGCTCCCGCACCGCCTCGGCGTTCACCGGCTGGATGACGCCCTCGATAAACGCCGCGAACTCGCTCACATGTACCCACACGTCGCCGTGCGCCGGTGTGATGTTCGGGTCGATCATGCCAATGGTCCTGGGGCAGCGCTTCGTGTACGACTTCCGCGTCCACATGTGCACACCGAACTGCACGTAACCGGCGTCGTTCGGCTCGCTGCAGGACGTGATCTGCACGTCCGGAAGGCGCGCCTCCTCGCGGCCCGCATCGAACGCCTTCATGCCCAGCATGAACGTGTTCGGCAGGTAGGTCCCAATCTTGGCGTCGTGCGCCGCCCGCAGCGGCTCGCCGATGAACAGCTCGAATTCGCGCTCGCCGTTCTGGCCGGGGCTGAAGAGCCGCGGCTCCGTGGGCGAGAGCGCGCGCACGTGCATGCTCCCGAGCTGGTCGGCGCGGTCGGCCAGGGCTGAGGCGAGCTGGGCGGGCGTCAGGACGCCCATCGTCACCAGGTCGCCGTCGCCGATGAGCGCCATCGCTTCCTCGACGCTGCAGAGGCGCTCCTTGTATGCCTCCCGCCAGTCTCCTGAGTGCGTCATGGCCTCGCTCCTAGGTGAAGGTGAAGTTGAACCCCCGCGGATCCTCGTACGACGGCGGCTCGGGCTTCTTGTACTGGACTTCGATCTCGTCCGTGTCCTCGTTGTAGCGCACCGGGAAGGACGCGACCGGCCGAAACGCCGGCAGCGACTTCGCTGCGCCGTCCCGCACGTCGAACTTGGCGCCGTGGCGGGGGCAGTCGATCTCGTAGCCGACGAGCCTGCCCTGGCCGAGCGGTCCGTCGTCGTGGGAGCAGCGGTTCTCGATCGCGAAGTACCCCTCTACGAGGTGGACGAGCACGATCGATTCGTCTCCGAACTCGATGATCGCGCTCTCGCCCGGCTTCAGCATGTTCGCGGGCCCTACCGGCGTGAAAGGTGTCTCGCTATCGGTCTGCTCGCTCATCCGCTCGTGCTCCTCCCGTGAGGCAAGCGAGCCGCGACCATGGGCCGCGGCTCGCCGGTGCGGTCTCGCGCCGGTCCTAGCGGTCCGGCCCGTAGATGTAGTCGTCGATCGTCTTGTGCATGTGACGGATGCGCCGCTCGCGGTAGTTGATGAGCAGCCCCTTGTAGGCCCGCGAGTTCATCCCCTTCTGCACGCGCGGCAGATTGTAGGAATCCTGGTCGAGGACGAGTCCGATGGAGATCTCGCCGTGCTTGTACGTCGTGTGGGCCGGTCGCGGCGGCGGGTCCGCCCCATCCGGAATGCGCGTGTAGTTCTGCAGGTCGAAGTACATCTTGTTCGGGTCCGTCGCGTGCGGACGCTGCCGGAACACCATCACGCCTGTGTGGTGCGTGTTCAGCGTGATGCTCGGGAAGATGTAGTAGTGGTAGTCGTCCGTCATCTGGTCGTCGTTGAGCTCTGAGACGTCGATCCCGCGCGCTTCCGTGCTCTCGCGGGCCGCCGTCTGCATCATCGTGCGGACTTCTTCCGGCGCCCCGTCGAACTCATCCGGGTCGATGCCGGCGCGCACCAGCATGCCTTGCAGTGCGTCCGTGATCTCGTCCTTGTTCGGGTAGCGCGGGCTCAGCAGCCCGAACGGCACCAGGTAGCGGTTGTGGCGGTCGTACAGGTCGATCTGCACATGGATGTCGTCCAGCGACTCGAGCAGCTGCGGGTGGATGCCCTGCACGTGGTAGACCTCGTTGAAGGCATCCACGGAGGCCTTCCAGTTTGTGTCCCACTCGATCGTCTTGTCCTGGACGATGTACATCTTCTCGAAGTGGTACGGGTCGATGTGCTCCGGCAGCACGCCCAGGAACTCTTCGAGGGGCTCCGCGTCCGGGTTCATGTTGAACCAGACCCAGCCGGCCCAGGTGTCGCACGGCACTTCGACGAGCGCCGTCTCCTGGGGAACGCCCTGGGTGAAGGTGTCCTCGTCCGGGACGAACTTCTTCGAGCCGTCGAGGTTGAACTCGAAGAAGTGGTACGCGCACTGGAAGCTCTCCGCATGCCCCATGCCGGGGTTGCGGATCTGGTTCCCGCGGTGGGGGCAGACGTTGTAGAAGGCGCGGACCTTGTCCTCCGCCTCGCGCACGATCAGGAACGACTCCGGCCCCAGCTCGGTGGTGAAGTAGTCACCTACGTTGGGGATGTCCTGCTCCCGCCCGGCGACGTTCCACACCTTCGTCCACATGCGCTCCCACTCGAGCTCCATGAACTCCTTCGAGGTGTAGCGTTCCTTCGGGATCAGCTCCGTGCCCAGCAGGGGCTCCGGCGCCTTCTCCTGGGGGGTGCCCTTCACTCGTGCTTCAACAACCACGCCTTCACTCCTTGGACTCTTTGTCCGTTTCGATTACCCGGGTGCCTGGCGACGGGTAGCCGGATTTTACGCGAAACAGGTCCGGCCCGCCCCTTCGAGCGGCTAGTACGAACCCGGCGTGGGCACGATCTCCGTGCCCATTTCTTCCGGCTCCATCCCCAGCGTGATCAGCACCTTCGAGAGGCTCATGAAGAGCCCCACGCCCAGCGCCATCTCGACGATCTCGGGGTCGCTGAAGTGCTCCCGCAGCCGCTCCTGCACCTCGGGCGTTACCTGCCTCGGGTCCCCGATGATCGCATCCGTCAGGGCGATCGCCGCCTTGTCCCGCGAGGACAGGTCCGACTCTTCGTAGCCGTCCTCGATCTCCGTTACCTGGTCCTCGGTCAGTCCTTGCTCACGCGCCACGGCGAAGCGAACGTTCTTTCAGTAGCCGCAGTCCGTCACGCGGGCGTTTCGCATCCGCGTGACCTCCTTCGTGCGGTGGTCGAGCGCGCCCTTGCTCCAGAACGTCCCGTAGAGCATCCCGAAGGCGCCCGCCAGCCCCGGCTGGTGCGCCAGCGCCGTGCCGAAGCTGGCCTCCTCGCCCGGTATCGCCGAACTCACTCGTGGTTTGGTCGACATCGCATCCTCCTTCGGGACATCAGTAGATCGGCCCCTCGCTCGAGGCCGGCATCGCCGCCTCGACCGGTGCGGGCTCGGTGCCCAGCGCCAGGCGCAGGCGGCAGTTCGCATCGAACAGCGCCACCCCGATCGTCAGCGCCACCACCCCCGACTCGCCGAAGTGTGCGTTCAGGTCCGCGTACTCCTCGTCGGTCAGGTCGTGGTGCTGCCAGGGCATCTTCTCGGCCAGCGTCAGCGCGGCCTGCTCCTGTTCGCTGAACAGGTCGCTGCCCGCCCAGTCCGCGAGCGCCGCGACCTGCGCGTCGCTCACGCCGGATTCGGCGTGGCGAACGGCCAGCTCGGCCTCGCAGTCGTGCAACTGCGCGACCCGCAACCGGCACAGTTCGAGCAGGCTCGCGGGCAGCAGCTCCTCATCCCAGAGCTTCCCGTAGAAGGCCGCGTACAGATCGCGCAACTCGGGCCGCAGGCCCAGCGCCGCATCGAACGGCGCGCTTCCTTCTGCTCCCTTGAGCCAGGTCATGGGCGCATTCTCAGGGCGGGACCCGACCGCCGCAACGCCGTCCCGTGTCAGGTTGCCGCAGCCTGCGGGATTCGCACCCGTCCCAGCCGCTGCGCGACCTCCGTGATCCCCACCGCAAAGGTCGCCGGGATCAGTTCACCCCGCTCGATCGCCGCGATGAACATCGGCAGGATCGTCATCAACACGCGGATGCGTACGGACTCGCGCGCGTGCCACTCTTCCGACACCCGCCCCTCCGCCACCATCTCCTCGAGGTCCTTCGGCAGGTAGACCCCGCCACGGCGCGCGTACGCCATCGTTGCGACAACCGCCATCGCCCGTGGGTCGAGGTCGGTGCGGTGGAAGCCGGCGCTCTGGCTGGCCGGGAACCGCTGGATCGCCCCCTGGACGTTCTGGTGCAGGGCCTCTGCCTCTACGGCCGCCCCTGCGATGGCCCCTTCCGGGTCCTCTAGCTCCGACGTCAGCAGCGCGCCCCCCGCCAGCTCCGCCTCCGCCGCAGCCGTCACGTCCTCAATGCTGGCCCCCTCCGCGGAAAGGGACTTCAGGTGGTCGATCAGCGCGCCCATGACCGCCTCCGCGATCGCGTCCTGCCCTTACTGTACAGCCGCGAGAAAGCCCTCGGCGGCGCCGGAAGGGCTAGACGTGCAGCACCCGGTCGTAGGCGTCGAGCACCGACTCGTGCATCGCCTCCGAGATCGTCGGATGCGGGAACACGGTCTCCATCAGCTCGGCCTCGGTCGTCTCCAGGCCCATCGCGACAACGAACCCCTGGATCATCTCCGTCACGTCCGGGCCCACCATGTGCGCCCCGAGCAGCTCGTCCGTATCGGCGTCGAAGACCGTCTTCACCATGCCGCCCGTGTCGCCCACGGCGATCGCCTTGCCGTTCCCGACCAGCGGGAAACGCCCAACGCGCACGCTGAAGCCGGCCTCCTGCGCCGCCGCCTCGGTCAGGCCGACGCTCGCCACCTGCGGGTGGCAGTAGGTGCAGCCGGGGATGCGCCGCCGCTCCATCGGCCGCGCCGAGGGCAGCCCTGCGATCCGCTCCACGCAGATCACGCCCTCGTGCATCGCCTTGTGCGCCAGCAGCGGCGGCCCGGCAACGTCGCCGATGGCGTAGAGCCCCGGCTCGCCCGTCTCCAGCCACTCGTTCACGACGATCGCCCCGCGGTCGACCGTGGCCGCCGTCGCTTCGAGCCCGAGGCCCTCGACGTTGCCGGTCACGCCCACCGCCAGGATGGCGCGGTCGAAGGTTGCCTCGACCGTGCCCTCCTCGGTTGCGATCGTGGCCGTCACGCTGTTGTCGCCCTTTTCGAGCGATTCCACCGTGGCGTTCGTGTGAATCGCGATGCCCTGCTTCTCGAACTCTTCACGTGCGAAGGCCGAGATCTCCTCGTCCTCCACGGGCAGGATGCGGGGCAGCACCTCCACCACCGTCACCTCCGCCCCGAGCGAACGGTAGAAGCTCGCGAATTCGACGCCGATCGCGCCCGACCCGATGACCAGCAGCGAGTCGGGCATCATCGTTGGGACCATCGCTTCCTTGTACGTCCAGACCAGCTCGCCGTCGGGCTCCAGGCCCGGGAGCGAACGCGGCCGCGCGCCCGTTGCCACGATGATGTTGTCCGCGCCCAGTTCGGCGACGGTCTCGCCGTCCTTCTCGACGACGATCCCGCCCCCGCCTGTGAGTCGCGCTGCCCCGTCGAACACCTGGATCTTGTTCTTCCGCATGAGGAACTTGACGCCGCTGTTGAGCTGGCGCGCCACCGATCGCGAGCGACTCACGACCTTGTCCAGGTCGAACGAGGCCTCGGCCGTCAGGCCGTAGCGCTCGGCGTCCTGCATCTCGCGGTAGAGGTCGGCCGTGTGCAGGAGGGTCTTGGTGGGAATGCAGCCCCAGTTCAGGCAGATGCCCCCGAGGTGCTCGCGCTCCACGAGGGCCGTCTCCAGTCCGAGCTGCGACGCCCGAATCGCGGCCACATAGCCGCCCGGGCCGCCGCCCACCACTACGACATCGAACGTTGTTTCCGCCATCGTGCCCCTCCCCTAGACCAGCAGCCGGAACGGCGCTTCGAGGTAGTCGCGCAGCGAGGCCAGGAACTGCGCTGCCGGCGCCCCGTCGAGCGCGCGGTGGTCCCAGGTCAGGCTCAGCGTCATCGCCTTCTGCCGGACGGGACGCTCCCCCTCCCAGCGCACGTCGTCGCGCAGCCGGTTCACCCCGAGGATGCCCACTTCGGGCGGGTTGAGGATGGGCGTGAACGAGTCGACCCCGAACATCCCCAGCGTCGACACCGTGAAGGTGCCGCCCGCCATGTCGTCGAGCCCGAGCTTCCCTTCGCGCGCCAGCCCCGCCAGCCGCGAGGACTCCAGCGCGATCTCCTTCAGCCCGAGTTGGTCGACGTGCCGCACCACCGGCACGACGAGCCCCTCATCGAGCGCGACGGCCATGCCCACGTGAACCTCGCCCCGCAGGTTCATCTCCGTTCCGAGGAACTGTGCGTTCATGCGTGGGTGGTCGAGCAGCGCTTTCGCCGCGGCCTTCATCACGATGTCGGTGTACGAGGGTCGCACGCTGTCGCCCGCCCACTCCTCGATCAGTTGGCTGCGCAGCTTCACGCAGTCGTCCATGGCCACGTCCATGTCCATGGTCAGCTGCGCCGTCTCCTGCAGGCTCGCGTACATGCGCTCGGCGATGACCTTGCGCATGCCCCGCACCGCCATCACCTCGTCCTCGCGCGCCGCCGCCGGAGCAGCCGCTGCTGCGGGGGCAGCCGCGGGCGCGCCGCTCGCTGCTGCCGCTTCGACGTCTTCCTTCGTGATGCGACCGCCGGGGCCCGTCCCTGTCACTGTCGACAGGTCGACGCCGAGCGCCTCCGCCCGCTTCCGCGCCAGCGGCGAGGCAGGCGCGGGGGCGCCCGCCGGAGCAGCCGCGGGTGCGGCTGCCGCCGCCTCGTGCGCGGTACGCACGTCGTCTTCGGTCACGCGCCCGCGCGGACCCGTCGCCGTAACCGTGGCGAGGTCCACGCCCAGCTCTTTCGCAAGCCGCCGCGCGGCCGGCGAGGCCGGCACACGCTCGCCCTCGGCTCGTGCCGGGGCTGCGGGAGCTTCGGTCGCTGCTGCCGCAGGCTCTGCCTCGGCAGGAGCGGCGTCCGCCGCTGGCGCGCCGCCTCCCGGCAACACATCCGGAATCTCTTCGTCGGCGGCGTAGATCCACCCCACGACCGCGCCCGGGTCGACGGTGGCCTCGGCCGGCACCAGGTGCCGCACGATGCCCGCGGCTTCCGCCTCGACCTCCATCTCGACCTTCTCGGTCTCGAGCCGGTAGAGGTCCTCGCCGAGCTTCACCTCGCCGCCGTCGGGGATGTGCCACTCGGCTACGGTTCCCTCCGTCATCGTCATGCCGAGCTTCATCATGTAAATCTCGGTTGGCATCTCATCCCCCGTCCTGTTGGAGTTGCTGTTCCTCTGGCGAGCCGCCGGCCGCCTCGTCGTTGCGATACAAACCCACGCACGCTGCGTACTCCAGCGTCGCGTGGACATCGATGACCCAGGGACCATCCCGGGCTACTCGGAGTGTAGCCGCTTGCCCCGGTTTCAACACACGCTCACGTTCGCCGTCGAACGCGAGCACGCCCGGTCCCGTCACCGTCACCGACTCCCCGAGCGCGAGTCGCGTGTGCGAACGCACGGCGATCGGCTCGTACAGCCCCGGCGCGATCGGCGCCAGCAGGGAGACGCCCCCCTCGCCCGGCCCCAGGCGCATGTGCAGTGCCTCGTCCTCGTTCGGCGTCAGCGGGGCCAGCAACCCCCCGATGGAGGTGATTCCCACGGCCGACGGCTCCGCCCGCGTGACGACCGCCTCGCGCAGGCGCTCCCCGCCCCAGATCGCACGCGAACCCACAAAGCGGTCGGCAGCGAGCACGGCGTCGACGAGGGCGATGTCGTCGCGCTCGCCTTCGATCTCGACGTGTACCGCCTTCACCTGCCTCGCGACCCGGTCCAGCGGAACCTGGCCACTGGCCACGAGCCCCGCCGCCGAGCCCGCTACCGTTGCCTCCACCATCGTCGGGAAGACGTTGTTCGTGCCCGTTGAGACGGGAACGATGGGCGCCTCTCGCCAGCCAAGCGCGAAGGCCCGGTTCGTGCCGTCTCCCCCGAGCGTGATGACAGCCCCGCAGCCCTCCGCCCGCAACGACTCCGCCGCGCGGATGGTGTCGAGCGTGCTCGCCGTGTGCGTCGCCTCAACGGCGACGAACGTAGCCTCGTCGCCGAATTCCTCGGCTGCGGCTGCCGTGATCCCGTGCGTGTCGGGCATGTAGCGGAAGTCGCGCACGCCGCTCGCGAGTGCGCCAACGATCGCGCGCCGCACGATCGCGCGCTTCTCCTGGTTGTCGAAGACCGACGCGCGCGCAACGAGGCGGCGGATGTCCTTCCCCGAAGCGGGGTTGGCGGCGATCCCGAGTGGGCGCGAGGCGGTCAGGGCCTATCCCGTCCCGAGGATGCGACGCGCCTCGGCCGCGATGCGCTCGGCGTTCGGCACGTACGTCTGCTCCAGCACCGGGCTGAACGGCACGGGCGAGAACGGCGCCGCCACGCGGCCGACCGGCGCATCGAGGTAGTCGAACGCCAGCTCCGCGATCTGCGCCGCAATCTCCGCGCCGACGCCGCCGAAGCGGACCGCCTCGTGCACGACGAGCGCGTTATGCGTCTTCGACACCGAGTTGATGATCGTGTCGGTGTCGAGCGGCTGCAGCCACAGCGGGTCGATGACCTCGACGCTGATGCCTTCGCCCTCGAGGATATCCGCGGCCTTCGTGGCCTCGTGGATCATCCGCCCGTGCGCTACGACGGTGAGGTTGTCGCCCTCGCGCAGCACGTTCGCCTTCCCGATGGGAAGCGTGTACGGCTCCTCCGGTACCTCGCCCGGCAGCGCCATCAGGCCCTTGCACATCACGACGAACACCGGGTTCGGCTCGCGCGCGGCGGTGATGATCGCGCCCTTCACGTCGTAGGCCGTCGCCGGCATCACCACCTTCAGGCCCGGCGTGTGGCAAAGCCACGCCTCCAGGCTCTGGGAGTGCTGCGCCGCCAGGTTCATGCCCGCGCCCGACATCGTCAGAACGGTCACCGGCAGCGTCGCCTTGCCGCCGAACATGTACCGCATCTTCGCGAGCTGGTTGACGATCTCGTCCATGCACTCGCCGATGAAGTCCATGAACATAATGTCCACGATCGGCTTGAGGCCCGTGGCCCCCGCCCCCACCGCCAGCCCGATGATGCCGGACTCGCTGATGGGCGTGTCGATCACGCGGTCCGGCCCGAACTCGTCGAGCAGGCCGCGGTAGATGCCGAACACGCTGCCCGCGCCGGCGACGTCCTCGCCGGCCATGAACGCCAGCGGTTCCTCCTGGAGCGCCTGGCGGACGCCCTCCGTTATCGCGAGGGTGTAAACGAGTTGCCGCCCGGCGGGCGCTTCTGCTGCGGTCATTGGTTCGCTCCTAACTCGCCGCCGTGGGCGTGTAGACGTCGTTGAGCAGGTTCGCCGGGTCCGGCAGGGGGCTGTTCTCGGCGAATTCGATCGACTCGGTGATGTCGGCCATGACTGCGTCGTGCACGGCTTGGATCTCCTCCGCGGTCATCACGCCCATCTCGACCATGCGCTGCTCGTGCTGCGGGATCGGGTCACGGGCTCGCCACTCTTCGAGCTCCTCGTCGGTGCGGTAGTGCAGACCGATGCCGCGCAGGCCCACGTGGTCGACGAAGCGGTAGGTCTTGCACTCCACCAGCGTGGGGCCGCCACCTGAGCGGGCGCGTTCGATCGCCTCGCCGGCGGCTTCCCAGACTGCAATCGCGTCCATGCCGTCGCAGATGACGCCCGGCATGCCGTACCCGGCGGCGCGGTCGGCGACGTCACTGATCGCTTGGTGCTCCGCCTGTGGCGTGAACTCGCCGTAACCGTTGTTCTCGCAGACGAACACCACCGGCAGCTTCCAGATGGCCGCCATGTTCGCCGCCTCGTGGAAGGCGCCCTCGTTCGTCGCGCCGTCGCCGAAGAAGGGGACGGCCACGTTCATGGAGTCGCGACCTTCCATCCGGGCGAGGTACTTGTTCGAGAAGGCCGCGCCCACGGCGATGGGCGGCCCCGCCGCCACGATGCCGTTCGCGCCGAGCATGCCCGCATCCACGTTCGAGATGTGCATGCTGCCGCCGCGGCCCTTGTTGTAGCCGGTCTCCCGGCCGTACAGCTCCGCGTACATCTTCTTGAACTCGCCGCCCTTGGCCACCAGGTGCCCGTGGCCGCGATGCGTGCTCGTAATCTGGTCCTGGTCGCTGAGGTGCACCATCACACCCGATGCGACGGCTTCCTCGCCGATGTACAGGTGCAGCGCCCCCGGCGACTTGCCCTGTTCCATCAGCTTGCCCGCCTCTTCCTCGAAGTGGCGAATTCGCACCATCCGGAGATGCAGGTCCTTCAGGACCTCTTCGCTTGGTTCCATTGCCTGGCTGCTGTTGGCCACGGCATCCTCCGCGCACAGTGGGATAGGGACGCCGTCGCGGGCGTCCGAGCGCCCGCGCATCGTACAGGACCACTCCGACTCGACAAAGGCGCGGCGCCCCTTCCCGCCTGCACTTTCGTAGCAGTGCGCGACTCTCTAGAATCGCGCACTGCCAAACAGGCGGCCGCGGCCCTGGATCCGCCCGGTCGCACCCAATACAAGGGAGGTTCCCCACACCATGGATCTTGGACTGCAAGGCAAGAAGGCCCTCGTTACGGCCGCCAGCCAGGGCATCGGCAACTTCATCGCCAACACCCTCGCCGCCGAAGGCGCCGATGTCGCCATCTGCGCCCGCACCGCGGAGCGGGTTGATGCCGCCGTCGAAGGGCTCAAGTCTCACGGCACCAACGTCTGCGGCGCCGCCTGCGACGTCGGCGACGGCGACGCCCTCAAGGCCTGGGTCGAGGCCAGCGCCGCCGAGCTTGGCGGCATCGATATCTACGTCAGCAACGCCTCCGCCGGTGGTGGCGGCTCGCTCTGGAACGAGCACTTCGCCATCGACATGATGGGCACCGTCAACGGCGTCGACGCCGCCCTGCCGTTCCTCACCGAGTCCGAGGCCGCCAGTGTTGTCGTGATCAGCACGTCGGCTGCCGTTGAGGCCTTCCCGCCGCCGCCCGCGACCTCCGCCGGCGCCTACGGCGCCATGAAGGCCGCCCTGCTGAACTACGCGTCCTTCGCCGCTCAGCAGCACGCGCCCGCAGGCATCCGCTTCAACGTCGTGTCGCCCGGCCCCACCTACTTCGAGGGTGGTCCCTGGCACAACATCGAGCAGGCTATGCCGCCGTTCTTCGAGATGATCGCGAACGGCATTCCCCTGCGCAGCAAGAGCAAGCCCGACACCCTCGCCGGCCAGATGGGCAGCGGCGAAGAGGTGGCGAACGTCGCTGCCTTCCTCGCGAGCCCGGCTTCCAGCCACACCACCGGCGTCAACGTCGTCGTCGACGGCGGCTTCACCCGCCGCGTCGCCTTCTAGTTCACGTACAGCGGGAGTCCCGCGCCGGCACACTCCGGCGCGGGACTCTTCGTGCTTCGCCGCGCACATCCCGCAGGGAGGCTGCCATGCCGAGAATCGACGCCTACCTCATCGCGGGTGGCAAGTGGCACGACATTAACTTCGCCCGCCTCGAGGTTCTCAAGCTCCTCCACGAGGATGACGACGTGCGCGTCCGCGTCGGCGAGGACTACAGCAACACCGAGGCCATCGCCGCCGCCGACTTCCTCATCAGCTACACCTGCGACGTGCATCCCACCGTTGAGCAGCAGGAGGTCGTGCGCGACTTCGTCGCGAGCGGCAAGCGCTGGTTCGCCCTCCACGGCACCAACTCCGTCATGGACTTCCAGGCCGACGGCGTCCATTGCCCGCGCGACTACCCCATCCTCATGGAGACGCTCGGCAGCCAGTTCCTGGCCCATCCGGCCATCGAGCCCTACCCCATCACGGTGAGCGAGTCTGCAAAGGACCATCCCCTCGTGGCCGGCATCGAGCCCTGGCAGTGCGAGGACGAGCTCTACCTTTGCGAGTACCACGGCGACATCATCCCCCTCATGGAGACGCGTTTCGCCGGAGACAGCGGCGCCGGGTTCTTCGAGCACGACTGGCCGAACGACGAGCCCCGCCTCGTGATGTACCTCCACCCCGTGGGTGAGGGCGAGGTCCTCTACTTCACGCCCGGCCACCGCCGTTCGAAGTACGACATGCAGGATCCCCCGCTGAGCGTCCCCGAATGGCCCGTTCCCGAACTGGGCGCGTGGACTGAGCCCACCTACTACGAGATCCTCCGCCGCGGCATCGAGTGGGCGAAGGAGCCCACCCGCGCCGCCGCTGCGGCCGCCGGCTAAGCGCGGCGCTCCCTAGGCGAACAGCAGCGGGTTGTCCGGAAGCTCCCCGAAGAGCATCCCACCCAGCGTTTCGAAGTTGCGTGGCGAGGTTCCCGCGTGCTGCGTGGCCGCGTGGATGTCGCGGAAGCAGCGCTCGATCGGACTCGTCTGGAAGACGGACGTGCCGCCCGCCGCGGTGTGCACCAGGTCGGTCGCGTAGGCGGCGCTGCGGGTCGCGTTCGTGCCCGCCAGCGAGAGGTCCCGCCGCTGCTCCAGGCTCACGTCGTCGCCCCGCAGCACGGTATCCCAGGCCTCGTCGACCATCTCGTAGAGCCACGAGCGCGCGGACTGGACGGCGGCGTGCGCCTTGGCGACCTCATTGCGGATGGCGGTGTTGTCGCTGATACGCGCCTGCGAGGTGCGCGCCGTCTTCGTCTTGGCGAGCTTGATGAACTCGTCGATAGCGCGCTGCGCGATGCCGGTCGCGATGATCCCGATCGGCGCGCCCAGGATGCCCATCACCGGGAAGTGGTAAAGTGGCCCCTCGAAGTGCTTGCCGCGCGTGGTCCCGGCGCCGAAGGCGGATGTGCGGTACTCCGGCGCGAACGCGTCTTCCACGGCCACGTCGTTGCTGCTCGTGGCGCGCAGGCCCACTACGTGCCACGTATCGATGATCTCCGCCTCTTCGCGGGGGAAGGTGACGAAGCGCATCTCGGGGATGCCCATCGGCGTCATCCGCGGCCGCCCGTTCTCCATGACCATGATGCCGCCGCCGACCCACCTGGCGTGGCTCGACCCGCTGCAGAATGGCCAGCGCCCCGTCACGCGGTAGCCGCCCTCGACGGCCACGGCGGGATTGAAGGGGAAGATCCCCCCCGCCCCCACGGCGCTCGGAGGTCCGTCCACGTAGGACTCGGCGATGGACTCTTCCGAGCTGGACGACGAGAGCGCCGCTCCCGTCGACCAGATCCAGAGGTTCCAGGCGGCGGAGCCGTGAACCCTGGCGACCGCCTCGAACAGCTCGAACCCCTCGCGGGGCGTGGACTCGAGGCCGCCCAGCGACTCAGGAACCCAGACGCCGAGCAGGCCCTCGTCCTTCATCGCCTCGAACGTGCGGTCCGTCAGGCGCCGCTCGCGCTCGGCCTCGTCGAGGTCTTCCTCCACGATGGGCGCGATCGCTTCTGCTCGCGCGAGCAGGCTCTTCGTTTCCGTTCCGGTTGCCGTTGCCATGTCAGGTCCCTTCGTGTTGAGGCGGTTAGGCCCGGGGAAGCCCGAGCCCGCGTGTCGCGATGATGTTTCGCTGGATCTCGCTCGTACCGCCGGCGATCGTCTCGCGAACCTGGTTCACGTAGCCGACGCCCGGCATGCCCCGCAACGGCGCGTTCTCGTCGGAGATGTCGCCCCACATGCCAACCATGTGGGAGGCGGTGCGCGCGATGCGCTGGCTCAGCTCCGTCGTGAACAGCTTCGCGATCGAGGACTCCGCGTTTGGGATCTCGCCCGCGTCCTGCATCGAGATGATGCGGTAGGCCAGCATCGTCGCCGTCTGCACTTCGATGAAGCGCTCTGCCCACTCGAAGCGGTTGGCCTCGTACGTCGTCTGGGGAATCTCGTCCTTGTGCTCGCGCAGCCAAGCCAGGTTCCGCTCGACGCCCTGGCGCAGCCCGATCGGCGTACCGATCGAGGAGCGCTCGAAGTCCAGCGTCGTCGTGCCCACGTACCAGCCCCGGTTGATCTCACCCATGATGTTCCGCGTCGGGACGCGCACATCCTCGAAGAACACCTCGTTGAAGTCGTGCCCCCCGGTCATGTTCACGAGCGGTCGCACGGTGATGCCAGGCGTTTTCATGTCGAGGAGGAAGTAGGTGATACCCCGGTGCTTGGGGGCGTCCGGGTCCGTCCGCGCCAGCATGAACATCCAGTGCGCGCGGTGCGCCAGCGAGGTCCAGATCTTCTGGCCGTTGATCACGTAGTCGTCCCCGTCGCGCACGGCGCGGGTCTGCAGGGAGGCCAGGTCCGAGCCGGAGCCCGGCTCGCTGTAGCCCTGGCACCACTCAACCTCGCCGCTCAGGATGCCCGGGATGTGCTGCTGCTTCTGTTCCTCGGTGCCGTGCTCGATGAGCGTCGGGCCCAGCATCATCAGGCCCAGGCCG
Organism: Dehalococcoidia bacterium; assembly: GCA_009841435.1. Classification (GTDB taxonomy): domain Bacteria; phylum Chloroflexota; class Dehalococcoidia; order Tepidiformales; family Tepidiformaceae; genus UBA2991. The sequence continues at coordinate 16,120 of VXLW01000053.1, forward strand.
CCCAGCCTCGGGGCGCCGGCCTCCGCGAACTCCTGGCTCAGGATGAACTGATCCATCGGCTTCATGCCCGCGCCGCCGTATTCCGACGGCCAGGCCGGCGCGATCCAGCCGCGCTCCGCCAGTGCGACGCGCCACGCTTCCCACAGGGGCTTTTCCTCCTCGGGCCGCCCCATCGGGAACTTGCCCCGAATCTCCTGGGGGCAGTAGTCACGCAGGAATTCCTGCACCTGGATGCGCCACTCGGCCTGAGCCGGGCTGTCTCGAAAATCCATGTCCTGGGCCTTTCCTCGGAATCGCCAGCTTCGCCGGAATTCCTTGTCTGCTAGAGCGAAGGTCAAGCATAGCCGTACCCCTTCCCTACCGCCACGCGCCCTAACCCGGCCTTGTTGACGCCGGGCCTAGAATGACGCAAATGAGCGAGTGGCCGGGATGACGGCCAGCTATAGAAAGAAGGGGTACGAAATGGCTGAAGGGTATTGGGGTAAGTACTGGCGAAGGCGCGTCTCGCGCCGCCGGATCCTCGCCGGAAGCGCTGCCGCTGCCGCGGGCGCCGCCGGCCTTGTGGCTGTTGGCTGCGGCGATGACGACGACGATGAAGAGCCGGAGCCGGCCGCTACCGCCGCACCGACCGAGGCTGCAGCGGCAACTGAAGCCGCCCCTGACGAGGCGGCGACCGAAGCTGCAACTGAAGCTGCGGCCACAGAGGCTGCGACCGAGGCCGCGACCCAGGCCGCCGCCACCGGCCCCAGGTCGGGCGGCACCTTCAAGGCGCAGCGCGCCTTCGCCGAAACGGGCTACGACCCTGCCATCACCATCACGGGCTACCAGTGGGCGGCCGTCACTTACAACCACCTCCTCGGCTACTCCCTCATTGAGGACGAGGCCTGGGGAGATGCGGCCCAGAGCTGGGAGCAGCCCGACCCCTTCACGATCGTCTTCAACCTCGAGCCCAACCTGCGCTTCAACCCCGAGGCCGCGGGCGGACGCCCGATCACGTCACAGGACATCGCCTACAGCTACGCGCGCCTCCCTGCCGCCTTCACCAACCTCGCCTCCGAGGTCAACCCGATGCAGTTCTCCTTCATGGCCGGGTTCGACACGCCCGACGAATCGACCTTCGCCCTGAATATGGCCTACCCGTGGGTCTCCGCCATCCCCACGCTCGCCTCCACCTCCCTCGCCATCGTCGCTCCCGAGGTCGTCGAGGCGAACGGCGGCAACCTCACCGATACCGTCAATGCCGGCGGCGGCGCCTACATGTTCGAGTCCCGCGGGCTCGACGGGTTCAACTCCTACGTGCGCAACCCCAACTACGCCGGCCATACCACCGCCCGCGGGCGCTTCACCAAGGACCCGCCCTACATCGACGGCTGGGAGGACGCTCTCATCACCGATTCCGCCACCGCCGAGGCCCGCTTCCTCGCCGGCGACTCGGACATCCTCACCGGCGTCGTCGGCGGCATCGACGCCATCAAGGCCGAAGAGCTCCGCGGCCAGGACGGCGTCAACATCATCACCGGCCCCACCAACACCCACCTTGTCATGGCCCTCGACGCGCTCAAGTGGGCGCGCTTCCCGCAACTGCGCGAAGCCCTCTCGCACTCCATCGACTGGGATGGCTACATCGACATCGTCCACGACGGCGACGGCATCCGCGGGGCGCCCGTCGGCCCCCGCTTCCCCCAGGTCCTCTCCCAGGACGAGATCCGACAGCTCCAGCAGTTCGATCCCGAGCGCGCCCGCCAGCTGTGGGAGCAGGGCGGCGGCGATCAGGTCTTCCCCGATGGCCTCACCACCCTCCTCGCCACCTTCGCGAACACGCGCGGCACCGAGTTCATCTCCCAGAGCATCGAGGAGAACCTCGGTGTCGAGGTGACGATGATGCCGGTGGATCTTGCCACCTACGTCTCCAGCCTCACGGCCCCGCCGGGCTCGAAGATCTGGCACTTCGCCCTCGTCACCGAGAACACCCTCTCGACCATCCCCGACTACAACGCCCTCACCCACTACGTGCCCTTGGGCTACGGCGGGGCCTTCGGCCTCTTCATCCACGAGCACCCGCAGGCGCCGCTCATCCCGCCCGAGGTCATCGACATCACGCACGACATCGGCAAGCCCATCCAGGACCTCTACAACGCTCAGTCCGTGACCCACGACCCCGAGCAGCGCACCGCCCTGCTGCACCAGCTGCAGCGCCTCCTCTTCACGCAGTTCTGCTGCACCTTCCCTGTCCCCGTGGAGGCCACGGAGCAGCACGCCCTCCGCACCCGCGTCCAGAACGCGCCGTTGCCCCCGGACTTCCGCGATAACGGCTCCATGGGTTACCGGCGGGCCCAGAACATGTGGCTCTCCGACGCCTGACGGCGGAGGGGCCTGAATCCGGCTCATTGCGCCTATTGAAAGGCGTATGGGCTTCCGTTATGAATGAGCCGATCGGCCCGAAATACAAGGGCCAGGAGGGATGATATGGCTGAAGGGTATTGGGGGAAGTATTGGCGTCGGCGGGTTTCACGCCGGCGAGTCCTTGCGGGAGGTGCGGCCGTTGGCGCTGGCGCCGCCGCCCTCGTAGCCGTTGGCTGCGGAGACGATGACGACGACGATGCCGCCGCTCCTGCGGCGACGCAGGCGGCCCGTGCGACTGAGGCGGCTGAGCAGGCCGCCGAGGAAGCGACCGAGGCCGCCCAGGCCGCCGAGGCTGAGGCCACCGAAGCCGCCCAGGCCGCCGAGGCTGAGGCGACCGAGGCCGCCGATCCGGTCCAGCGGGGCGGAACGTTCCAGCACCAGAAGTCGGCCCAGAACACGACGCTCGACCCCTCGGTTACCGTCACCGACCCCACGTGGACGGCGCTCACCTACAACCACCTGCTCGGCTACTCCCTTGTCGAGGAAGAGGCCTGGGGCGATGCGGCTAACGGCTGGGAGCAACCCGACGCCACCACGCTCGTCTTCAACCTCGAGGATGGGCTGAAGTTCAACCCCAACGCCGCCGGCGGGCGCGACCTGACCTCCGAGGACGTGGCCTTCAGCTACAGCCGGTTCCCGTCCAGCCTCTCCGACTTCGGTTCCGAGGTGAACCAGCTGCAGTGGGGCTGGATGGGCGTCGACCGTGGCGCATCATTCGATACGCCGGATTCCCAGACTTTGACCATCAACCTCGCGTTCCCATGGGCTTCCGCAATCCCCTCGCTCGGATCGAGCGCCATGGCGATCGTCAACCGCGAGGCGGTCGAGGCCGCCGGCGGTGGTCTCCACGATGTCCCGAACGCCGGCGCCGGCGCCTACATGTTCGAGAACATCGACGAAACCGGAAACACGTACGTACGCAACCCCAACTACCGGGGCCATTCGACCGCCCGCGGTCGCTTCACCGATGAGGTGCCCTACATCGATCGCTGGGAGGACGCCATCATCGTCGACCAGGCCTCGCGCGAGGCGCGCCTCCTGGCCGGTGACTCTGACGTCCTCGGTAGCATTGACAAGATCCAGGCTGAGCTGTTCGAAGGCGAGCAGAACGTTCAGGTCATCTCCGGCCCCGCCAACGACCACGCCATCATGGAGCTCGACGCCTACAAGTGGGCCGAGCACCCGCTGCTGCGCGAGGCGCTGTCGCTCTCGATCGACTGGGAGGGCTACATCGAGGTCGTCCTCGACGGTGAGGGCATCCGCGGCGCTCCCGTCGGCCCGGCGTTCTCGCAGGTGCTTCCACAGGACGAGATTCGCCAGCTCCAGCAGTTCGACCCCGAGCGCGCTCGCCAGCTCTGGGCGCAGGGTGGCGGCGACGACGTGTTCCCCGATGGGTTCGTGACCGTCATCGCGACATTTGGCACGAGCACCCGCCACATCGAGTTCATCGCCCAGAGCATCGAGGAGAACCTCGGTGTTCCCACCCTGCTTGAACCCGCCGACCTCGCCACCTACGTGGCGATCGCGACGGCGCCGCCGAGCGAGAAGATCTGGCACTACTTCATTGCGGGCGAGAACTCGCTCTCAACCATTCCCGACTACAACGCCCTCACCCACTACGTGCCAAACGGGTACGGCGCCATCTTCGGCGGTCTCTACACCTTCGATCACGTGCTTTCGGCGTTCTATGACGACGAGATCATCGCGGTCACGGACGAGATCGGGAGCGAGCTCCAGGGCCGCTACGACCTCCAGGGCGCAACCGTCGACCCGGAGGAGCGCAAGGAGATCCTCCAGGATATGCAGCGGTATATCTTCACGAACTTCTGCTGCGTCCTACCGCTGCCCGTGGCCTCCGTCCAGTACTACGCCATGGGCGCGCGCCTGCGGAACGTTCCGCCCGTGCCCGACATCGCCAACAACGCGTCGATGGGCTACCGGCGCGCCCAGAACATGTGGCTCGACGGCTAGCTGGTTGAGAGAGTTGCCGGTCCCCGGCCCGCGTGGTCGGGGACCGGAATTTCTGGGAACGGAGGAGAGGAGGAGTCATGCAGGCGTACATCATTCGCCGGCTGCTGCTCGTTCCATTCACCCTGGTCCTCATCTCCATCATCGTCTTCATCTTCATGCGCGCGGTCCCCGGCGATGCAGCCGACGTCCGCTGCGGCGCCGCCGGCAACTTCGACCAGCAGTGCTTCGATGTCGTCCGGGAAGAGCTGGGCCTGAACGAGAACAAGTTCAACCAGTACTTCAAGTGGCTGGGTGACATCGTCCTCCGCGGCGATTTCGGTTACTCCCTCTCCCAGCGCGCCCACATCAACGAGGAGATCGGAAAGCGAATCTGGAACACGGCCCAGATAGGCCTCCTCTCCATTGCCTTCACGCTCTTAATCGGCATTCCGGTCGGGATGGTCTCGGCGGTCAGGTCGGGGAAGCCGTCTGACTACATCCTTCGCTTCCTCGCCGTCATGGGACTCTCCGTCCCCAGCTTCTGGATTGCGACCCTCGTTGTCATTTTCCCGGCAGTCTGGTGGGGGGTGCGCGTCGCGCCTGACTGGGTTGGCTGGGAGGAGCCCCTCACCCATCTCCAGATCCTCGCCATTCCGGCCTTCATCATCGCCCTCGCCGGCGGTGGCACCATTGCCCGAATCGTGCGCTCCTCAATGCTTGAGGTTCTGCGCAGTGATCAGGTGCGCACAGCCCGTGCCAAGGGCCTCCGGGAGTCCGCTGTCGTCTCCCGGCACGTGTTCCGCCCCTCGATGATCGCGCTCTTCACCATCATCGGCCTCCAGTTCAGCCTGGTGCTGGGCGGCTCCGTCATCATGGAAAGCATCTTCAACATCCCCGGCATGGGCCTCTGGGTCATCTCCGCCGTCGGCGAGCGCGACTTCATGATCATCCAGGCGGTGGTCGTCGTCTTCGCCACCTGGTTCCTTCTCATCACCCTGCTTGTCGATATTGCCTATGCGTGGGTCGATCCGCGCATTCGGTACTGATCGGAGCCGCCACCGTGACAACCGCTGACGAGATTGCCGGCTCCCTCGGACTCGAGGCGCAACCGAGCTTCGCCCGGAGAAGGCTCAACGCGCTTGGCCGCTTCGTCGTCACGCAGCCACTGGGCACGATCGGCGCCATCATCATCATCGTCATGATCCTGGGGTCCGTCTTCGCAGGGCAGCTCAACACCGTCGACCCCAAGACCTCTATCCGTGAGGCGGGCCCTCTCGACGCCCCCAACGGTGACAACTACTTCGGCACCGACCGCAGCCGGCGAGATGTCTGGTCGCGGGTGCTCTACGGGGGCCGCCCCACGCTCCTCATCGGTTTCGGCGCTGTCGCCATCACCATGGGGGCGGCCATCGTGCTGGCGCTCGCCGCCGGCTTCCTTGGGGGGATCGTCGACGTCATCATCTCGCGCTTAATCGAGATCATCATCGCTGTGCCCGCCATCCTGTGGCTCTTAATGTTCACCACTGCCATCGATCGCAGCGTTCAGACGCTCATGTTCTCGGTGGCCTTCACCTTCACCCCAATCGCTATCCGGCTGTTCCGGGGCAACGTCATCCAGGAGCGGTCTATCGCTTACGTGGAGGCCGCACGCGTGATCGGCGCCTCCGGCGGCCGCATCATGTTCCGCCACATCCTGCCGAACCTGGCGCCGCTCGTGATCGTGGCCGCCAGCATCACGATTCCCGCCGCGATGCTCGCGGAAGCGGGACTCACCTTCCTCGGCCTGGGGCTCGAGCCGGGGACGCCTTCATGGGCCCAGGACCTTGGCCCCAGCAACCGCCCTTACTTCCGGCTCGCCTGGTGGCTCGTGATCTTCCCCGGCGCCGCCCTTGCCCTTGCCGTCCTCGCCTTCAACTTCTTCGGCGATTCCGTGCGCGATGTCCTCGACCCGCGCCTCCGCGGCTCGGGCCTCATCTAGGGACCGGGACGGTTCAAGCGCCTACGACTGGCTCTCCAGCGAGCGCAGCATCGCGCCGCCGTGGTGGTAGTCCACCTCCAACGTCACCTTGCCCGCGTCGTCGAACTCCAGGTAGGTCATCCCGTCGGAGTACCACTTCTTACCCTTGTGCTCCGCCCCGAACGCCTCGTGGGTGACCGTTGCGCTCATGCGCCACGTAAACGCGACGCCGTCGTCGGCAGTCCAGAACTTCTCCGGGATGAGCGCAAGGTCGGGCGCGCCCTCCAGGCCCCCCGCGAAGAACTCGCGGATGGCCGGCCAGCCCACCTTGTCCTCACCCGCCACGATGTCGCGCAGGATGCACTCCTCCGCGAAGAACGGCGCGGGCGCGTCCGCATCGCCGCTGCTCCACGCCTTGAACAGTTCGATTGCCGTGTCGATCTCTTGCTGTCCCGCCATGTTCGTGTCTCCCTTTACTCGCCCTCCCGGGCGTATGACATGCCGATGATAGTGGAGAGGTGCTGAACCATTGAGAGCTTCAGCGCCGTCCCGATGGCCGCCATGTTCGGCGCCGGGTTCGCCCCGGTGATGAAGATGCGCAACGCCGACGTGTTGGCGCACGCCCCCTTGAACTGGTTGAACACGTCCCAGTAGGCCCACGTCTCCTTCGTGATGACGTGTCCCGTCACGTCCGCGATGTACTCGCGCCACTGCGGCGGCTCCATCACCCCGCGTCCCCGCATCCCGCCCAGGAAGAGCCAGTCCTCGTTCGGGTCGCCGATGTGCGAGAACTCCCAGTCCGTGAACGCTTGCACGTCGTCGCCCTTGTGGATGAAGTTCAGCGGGCCCGGGTCGCCGTGCACGAGTGTGAGATGCAGGTCGTCCGGGGCGTTCCGCTTCAGCCACGTCGCCGCCTCTTCCAGCAGGGGCTCCGGCAGCACGCGACCCCAGCGATGCACGTCCATCCAGCGGTCTACCTGCTGGTGGACCGCATCGATTGGCACTGAGGGGATGCGCGCGAACGGGATCTCCTTCTTCCGCCAGTCGATCTGGTGCAGCTCGTGCAGCTTCGTTACGTAGTCGCGCAGGGCCGCGTCGTTCGGCGGCCCGCTGCTCCCCTCCACCCAGTCCATCACGAAGAACGGCGTCCCGATGACCGCCGGGTCGAACTCCACGAAGCGGATGTTGGCCACGGGGAATCCAGCCGCCCGCATCGAACGCATTGTGCGCACCTCGTCGAGGGTGTTCGTCCCGAACATCCCCGCCTGCTCCACCCGCAGCGCGAATGACCGCTCCACCGCTTCTCCGCCTTGCCGGTAGCTCGCGTTCACCCGGAACATCCCGCGGGAGTGCCCGATCGTGATGCGCTCCAGTGGGCCCACCTCCACACCGTCGTCCGACGACAGCTTCGCGGAGAGGAACGCCGCTATCTGCGGCCGCGCGACCTCAACGTTCAACACGGCGCGGCCTCCCGCCAAATGCCATCAGCATTGGCATCGTCTCGTTCAGGGTGTCCGTTGCTTGCTGGACGATCAGGGGCCGTAGCCGCTCCCGGATGGCGTCCGCCTCCGCCGAGTCGTTCGCGACGGCGTGGCTCAGCAGCCGGCTTGCCTGGTCCAGCACCGTGAAGCCGCGTGTCTCGCCCCCGCTCCCTTCCAGCACCGCCTCCAGCCCCGGGTGGTCCCGCAGCAGATCGGCGATGACCGCCTCAACCGCATCGACCCGCGCGTCCACGTGCTCGTCACCCGCGATCAGGCCCCGCGCGTATTCGAGCGTGCCCATGAGCTGGCTCGCCGCCGCCCGCGCCCAGGTGTCCTCCAGGTTGGGAAGGAGCTGGTTCTCGATCGTGTGCACCGCCCCTGCGAGCACCTCGTCGACAGTTGGTCGTTTCGCCTCCGGCATACGGCTTCGCGCTAGCCGCTGCGGAGCGCCGCAGCCGCCTCCGCCTCGCGCTCGAAGTCCCAGCCGCCTCCCCAGAGCGGATCCTTCGGGTTCTCCCCGATTTGCGCCATGCCTTCCTCCATGAACCACTCGAAGGTATGGGCGTGCCCGCTGCGGAAGTCGTACTCGTTCTTGAAGTCCATCAGGGTCTCCGCCTTGCGGATGCTCAGCACGGAGTGGTGCATGCGGCCGAAGAGGTGCCCGAAGACAGGCTTGTTCTCCGGGTTGCGCCAGTTGAACCCCATCTCCGGCAGCTTGTCCTCGGGGATGTACACGATGTCCGCCGGCTTCCCCACGATGTCCGCCAGCGTCTCCACGTAGTACTGCGTCGTCACGCCTTCGTTCGTCAGGTTGAACGCCTCGCCCTTGGCCACGTCCTGCCCCGCGATGTCGATCTGGAAGCGCACGAGGTCGTCCACGTGCCCGTACGAGCAGGTGACCAGGCCCTCGTGCGGGATGAGGATGGGTAGACCCCGCAGGAGGCGCAGGAACATCGGCGCCTCCATGTCGTAGATGTTGTTGTTCGGTCCGTAGATCGCCGCCGGACGCACCGTCGTCACCGGAAAGCCCGTCTTCCGGTGCTGCTCGAACAGCCGCTTCTCCGTGTACGCCTTGAACCCCCCGTAGGTGTCCCTGGGCTGGTCCGTGTAGCCGTTCGTCTCCGGCCAGGGCATGTTCCCCGACGGCTCGTAGCACATGATTGAGCTGCAGTAGACGTAGTGGCCGATCTGCCCGTCGAGCAGGTCGATGAGGAAGTCCAGGTCCGACTTGCCCGCCACCATCACGAACCCGGAAATGTCGAACACCGCGTCGAACTCGCGGCCGCCGAGTGCCGCCTTCATCGACTCGTTGTCCGTCCGGTCGGCAATCAACCGCTCCGTTCCCGGCGGCAGGTCGACCGAGGTCACGCCCCGGTTCAACACCGTCACCTCGTGACCTCGCGCGGCCAACTCCCGCACGGTGCGAAGCCCCACGAACGTCGAGCCCCCGAATACCAGCGCTTTCATCGCCATCCCTCCATGTGTCTGTGAGCGTCCGCCCGCGGATCGCTATTCGAAGACGACCGCCTCATGGTGTGCAAGGCCCACATCGTCGCCGCTTCGCAGCAACGTGAAGCTCTCCGCCCAGGCGTGGTCGAACTCACGCTCCGTGCCGTCTTCCTCGACGATCTTCTGCGGGTGCGAGGCGTCCCACACCTCGCCCTCGACATGATATTCGCCGCGCCAGACGCCCTGTCCCAGGCCGTCGTTGAAGCCACCGAAGTAGCCCCCGCCCTGGCAGTACACCCAGCCCAGGTCCTCGAACTCGTAGTCGCGCTTCGTCCCGTTCTCATCCGTCAGGCTGAACGCCCCCGACTTCACCCGCTTGTGGCCATCGGGATAGAACTCGAGGTTGTGCTCAATCTCCGTGACCTCGAGCTGCGAGTCCTGCAGCAGGATCGCGCCCTCCTGCTGGACGCGCGTCCCGTCGTTCCGATCCATCGTCTGGTAGAAGCCGCCGTGGTCCGGCATGCGGAATAGCACCCACTGACGCAGCGCCTGCATGCGATCACGCCGGAACTGCGCTGGTGCGCCGTGCTCGCTCGGCCCGCCCCGCCCCGGCATCGACCCCCACGAGTGGTTGCGGAAGAAGAACCACTTGTCCGGCGTCGCCGTGTACGTCTTGTCGCCCACCGTCACCGATCCCTCGACCGTGCCGATGACCTCGTACACCGCCCGCGAGCGGACGAAACGGCCGCCCTCGCGCACGTACGACGGCTGATCCTCGTACGGGACGGCCGTGGAGCGGCAGGTCAGGTCGCAGGAGATGCCGTAGTCGTTCTCCTCCAGCACGAGCCGCACCGTCTCCATCGGCTCGACGATATCGATGCGCAACGGCCCGATGCCGTTCGTGTTGATATCCGACCGCAGTCTGCGCGAAAGCCGGATGTTGTGCTGCTTCCCCTCGTGACGAATGCAGACGAACCCATCGATCACGTCGTTGTTCGTGTAGAGCCGCACCAGCCCGATGAGCTGGATATTGCCCTCGGTGTCGCACAGGCAGATGTAGTGCCCGTCGTTCCAGTGCTTGTCCGATGCCGCCACGGCCCCAAACGCCTCGGTGATCTGGTGCACCGGGTGCTCGTCAAAGTTGGTCAGGCCGTAGTCGCTCATGGCTGCATCCCCTCGCCTCTGGTCCGGCGGCCTAGCCGTGCGCCACTTCGACGAGCGGTGCGAAGAAGTCGACCTGGTCGATCCAGTTCTGCGGGCTCGGGCAGGGCTCCCAGAAGCCGGTCTCGATGATGACGTGCTCGATGCCCGCCTCCTTCGCCTCCTCGACCTTCGGGATCATGTCCTCGGTCGTGCCGCTCCACGACATCGGCCCGAAGAAGCCGCCGTGCCAGGGCTCGATGCCCGGCATGGTCGGGTTGGCGAAGATGCGCATGTAGTTCTTCAGCGGCCCGCGGCCGTACTCGGCCGCAAGCGCGTTCAGGCCGGCCATGCCCTGCATCACGGCCTCGGGCGGGGCGCCTGCGGGATTCCAGGCGTCGGCCAGCTCCGCGATGCGCCGCTGACCCTGCGGGTTGCCGCCGCCACCCATCGCGATCTCGATCTGCGGCTCGCCCGCCGCGTTGCGCTGGATCGGCTTCGGCGAGCTGTCGGCTCGCGGCACGTCGAAGAACTCCCCGTGGTACTCGACCGGGTCCGGCAGCCAGCACGCCTTCAGCGCTCGCACGAAGTCCGTCATGCGTGCGCCGCGCTGCGTGAAGGGCGTGTCCATGTGGTCGTACTCGTCCTTGCTCCAGCCGAGTCCGAGCCCCGCGATGACGCGTCCGCCCGAGAGGATGTCGAGCGTCGTCAGGCGCTTCGCCAGCAGCATCGGCCGGTAGTAGGCCGTCACCAGGATCGAGGTGCCGATCTGCACCCGCTCCGTTGCCGCCGCCACGAACGCCAGCAGCTCAATCGGCGAGAGCATGCAACGGTACGGGTCCGGCATCTTCAGCTCCGTGGGGCCGCCCGCGTAGCCGACCTGCGGATCCTCCGGGACCATGAAGTGGTCCTGGACCCAGAGCGAGTCGAAGCCCGCGGCTTCGGCGTTTCGGGAGAATCCGAGCACCGCCGTGCGGTCCGCGTGGGGGTTGAGCTGGGGCAGGCAGAGTCCGATCTTCATGCGCGAAATCACCGTCCGTCAGAAGTGCGCGCAGTCTACCGGGTTTCCGTAGCGGGCGATGGCCCTGCCAGATCGCGGTCAGAGACGAGTTTGTAAAGGAAACTTGACAGGCTATGGAGTGTCAAGGATACTGGGGATTATACCTAAAGTTTACAAATTGACTCCTGAGCCTTATCATTAGGGGTGTTCAGGAGGTTCCAGTGCCGAGGAAGAAGGGTCCGGGACGCGCTCATCGTGACGGTCTCTCCGCGAAGCAGTTCCGGGACATGTTCCCGGACGACGAAGCGGCCGAGCTGTTCTTCGAGAAGCAGCGCTGGCCCGAGGGCAGGTTCTGCCCCGACTGCGGTTCCAAGAACACGGTCCTCGCGAAGCAGCGCTCCATGCCCTACTTCTGCAACGCCTGCCGGTCGTTCTTCAGCGTCCGCAAAGGCACTGTGATGCAGAGCTCGAAGCTCGGCTACTGGATGTGGCTCTACGCGGCCTATCAGATGATGACGAACATCAAGGGGATCTCCTCGATGAAGCTTCATCGCGACCTGGACATCAGCCAGAAGGCCGCGTGGCACATGCTCCATCGTCTCCGAGAAGCGTTCGAGGACGGCTCCGGCGAATTGCTGCCTGGACCGGTCGAAGTCGACGAGACTTTCATCGGCGGCAAGTTCGCGAACAAGCCCAAGAAGGTGCGAGCCGCGAAGTACAGCGGCATGGGCGGACGCGGCCCGCTGGACGACAAGGAGATGGTCGTCGGCATCGTGAGTCGGCGGACGGGCGAGGTTCGGGCGGAAGCCGTCGGGAAAGCGAAGGGCGAAGCGCTACGGGACGTGGTTCACCGGAACGTTCGGCCCGGCGCCCACGTCTTCACCGACCAGCTCGGTGACTACAAGCCGCTCGGCTACCAGGGCTTCCGGCACGCGAGTGTGAATCACAACCGCGGGGAGTACGTAGCGCCAGATGGCTACACTCACACGCAATCGGTGGAGAGCTTCTGGTCGCTCCTGAAGCGCGGATACAACGGGACGTTCCACCACTTCTCCGCGAAGCACACACAGCGGTACGTGACGGAGTTTGCGAAGCGCCAGAGCATCCGGGAGATGGGGACGCTGGAGCAGATGAAGTGGCTGGCGCGGGCGATGGTGGGGAAGCGGCTCAGATACGCGGACCTGACGGCCTAGCTATCCCCTTTTCGGTAGAGCGCGTCCTTTTCCCACCAGCCGGAAACGGCGGACATTACGAAGGAAGCAACCGTCTTGCCGTCGTCGGTAATTTTGAGCGCCCCGGTGGAGGTATCGATTCCATCCGCTTTGAGTTCTACGATCGAGCCGTCGGTGAAGCGGATGACGAGGATTTTCTCTTCTGCCACTTGGTTTCCTTCCCTTAGCCAGCGACCCGACGCCGCTGCGTTCGATGTTTCTGGAGACCCGGGTCGGGGTCGTCCACCGCTGAGAACACGGCTCGAAGCGTCTCCTCGATCGAGTCGGCCTCGATGGAGATTTCCTCCTCCGCTTCTTCACGCGAGAGGTAGAGCTTACGGGGGATTCTCAGTTTCGCCATCGGCTTCTCCAGATAGGATGAGCAAGGAAGGCGGGTGACCCCAAAGGTTGGGACGTGTCGTCGCAAAGCACGGATTTCCGGTTCGATTCCGGCACCCGCCTTCCCAGCATTATGATCACCTATCTCGACTCCACATGTAAACCTTGCGTCTGGAACGATCGTCTCACTCCCGCGCAAGTCGTCAAAGTGCGATCTGAAGATAGCACCTACCGCAGCCAGCTCACAAACGGGCTGGTGATGATGTCGTAGAACAAGTCCCACCAGCCGTAGGGCGGCGGCGGCTCCGGAGTTGCGTTCCGCCTCAGCCACTCCTCATTCGTCTCCTGGAAGCGCTCGACGCAGTTCGTGAAGCTGCTATCTGAAGGCCTCTCTGTCGAGAACAAGCATGGGAGCCGGGTGCGCTTGCCCCACTCACGGGCAATCTCCGCATCGACCTGCCGAGTTCGTCCCCCGGCCTCGATGACTTGCCGTCGGACATCGGAGAAGTTGTCGCCGAAGTAGGGTTCCGTTCCGTCGTAAGCAACAGCGCAGTAGGTGCGCCCACACCAGCCAGGCTCGCCGTAGACGCGGTTGTAGGCGGCGTGGGCCCGGTGAAGGCGCGCACGCTGGTCCGCTTTCATGCGTTCCGGCATGTCCCCTGGTATATCCGAGAGCTGGATGGGGAAGGGTGGCTCCTCTTCCGACGGTTCTTCGGCGAGGGCCGGCTGCAAGGGGAGGGCCAAAACAAGCAGCGCGAAGATGAGACAGCGACCCACAGCAAGGAGCCCCCTTCGTGGCCAGTGATGAGGCGTCCGTGAGAAGAACAGCCGCAACGCGAAGACACGGAAGGGGGCGCGATGACCCCATCACCGACTAACCCTTCACGCTGGGCGGGCGGTTCTTCTCACGGAACGGGGTAAGGTTAGCGTTTTGCGCCGGTAAGCGGGTGTGTTGACTGAGGAGGCTGTGTTTGCCAAAATAGAACAAACATTCTGGAGAAGAGATTGCCTCGCAAGAACGTTCGTGATGCCAGGACTGGTCGTTTCGTGCCTAAGGGAGAAGCGAAAAGGCGCCCCGCCACCACCGTGACTGAGACGGTTCGTCGCAGCAGCGGCAAAGGAAAGAGCAACAAAGGACGGAGGGGGCGTTAAGGGTCACCGTCCAGACTTGCCATTTGCTTGCGGGTGTGCTAGCTGCCATGCTGAGCACGAGGCTCGTCGGGAGGCCCCAAAACATGGGAAACATAAAGTACGACAAGGAGAAGTTCGCCGAGCTCATCATCTACGTCGCAGAACGGTGTGAGAGTCATCGCCTGTTCGGCGCGACAAAGATGAACAAAATCCTGTTTTTCTCAGACTTCATCGCCTTTCGAGAGCTTGGAGCTCCGATCACAGGCGCGCAGTACCAAGCGCTAGAGCGTGGCCCCGCTCCGGTCAAACTGTTGCCAGTCCGCAAGGTGCTCGAGAAGCAGGGTCAGATTGCTATTCAGAGAATTGGTGGCCAGGAGCGTATCGTCCCGCTGCGTGACCCGGACCTGAGTGGATTCTCGGCCAGCGAAATTAGCATTGTCGAGTCTGTGATCGACGAACTCCGGACCCTTTCGGCGGATGAAGTTTCGGACCTGTCCCACGAGTTTCTGGGGTGGGAAGCTGCGATTGCTGAGGGCCCCAAGACTCCTATCCCTTACGAAACAGCGTTCGTGAGCAATCCAGAGATCGATGCGTTCGACAGCTCGATTGTGCGCGAAAAGGCGCGGGAACACGGGTACGTCTAGGTGCAGCCCCGAGGCCTTCGAGACGGCGAAGGTTGGCTGCCGTCGCTAGAGGAAGTTGGCCTTAGTGCGGAGGAAGCTGACAGCAAGCTCCTCGGCGTCACCTTTGAAATCGCCCGAATCCCCCAGAGATTTCGCTATGTCTCGGGTACTGACCTTCAAGTAGCACAGTACTCAGGAGACCCCAAGCTGTGGATAGTCTTTCGACAGCTCAGCGATGAGCAGGTCGAGCTGCTCTTTGCGATGCCTCAGCCCTAGCGCTGGGCAACCCTCTCTACCATCCCCATGTCGGCCTGTGATGAAGGCCCATACCTGCGGAGCCCGGGCATTCTGTAAACTTTGGGTATAATCCCCAGGATACTTGACTTGCGGAGCACGCCATGTCAGTCGACCAGGACGCCCCCAAACGCCGCTACAACCGTGAGATGGTCTTCGGGTTGATCGGTTACGCAGCCCTGTTGGTGCCCGCTATCTTCATCGTCGATGCCAACCCGGATGCCGGCTGGCGGTACGCAATCGCTCCGCTCCCGATCATCCCCGCCGCGTTCATGGTCATGGCCTACGTGCGCTACTTCCGGACTGCGGACGAGCTTCAGCAACGCATCGGCCTGGAATCGCTCGCGTTTGCCTTCGGCGGGACGTTCCTGGTCACCTTCACCTACGGCTTCTTCGACTTTGCCGGGCTGCCCCGCATTAGCTGGTGGTTTGTGTGGCCCGTCATGGGGACTCTCTGGGTCGTCGGCGGCTTCCTCGCGAGGAAGCGCTGGCTGTGAAGGGGGAAATCATGTTGGAACAGGACATTGCCAAGCGAATCTACGACCGCTGGGTGTGGGTTGCGTTCATCGTCTACTCGGGACTGCTCGCCGGCGTCATCACCGTCATGCAAACGTACCCGGACGCGCCCTGGCGGTACGCCGTGGCCGTCACGCCAATGATCCCGTGGGTCTTCATCGTGGGGGCGTACGTGCGCTACTACCGCCGCATGGACGAACTCCATCAGCGCATGGCCCTCGAGGCCTTCGCGTTCGCCTTCGCCGGGACCGCGCTTCTCACGTTCACGTACGGCTTCCTCGACTTCGCCGGCGCCCCCCGCATCAACTGGTGGTTCGTCTGGCCCGTCATGGCGGCGCTCTGGGTCATCGGTGGCTTCGTCGCGAGGAAGCGCTGGCTGTGAGTCCCGACAGCACCATGCAAGCCGACCAGCAAGCCGTCGTGAAGCGCTTCCGCTACGGTTTCTTCTTCGCGACCCTTGCCTATGTCGGGCTTTCCTACCTCTCGGACTTCGTCATGGATGCGAACCCCGATGCGAGTTGGCGCTACGCAATTGCCGTCCTGCCGGCGGTCCCGGTTGCCACCTGCGTGGTTGCGCTGGTGCCTTACTACAACCGCCTCCTCGACGAGCTCCAGCAGCGCGTCCAGCTTGAGGCGATCGCGTTCGCCTTCCTGGGTGCCCTGGTCATCGCCTTTGTCTATGGGCTCCTCGAGTTGGCGGGGCTCCCAGGCATCGCCTGGAGGTGGGCCTGGGCGCTGATGATCTTCCTTTGGTTGATGGGCGACTGGCTCGCCAGGCGGCGCAGGCTGTGAAGAACACCCTGCGCGAGCTCCGCGCCGAGCGCGGCTGGACCCAGGCCGACCTCTCCGAGGAACTCGGCGTCAGCCGCCAGACGGTTAACGCCATCGAGACCGGCAAGTACGACCCCAGCCTCCCGCTCGCCTTCCGCATCGCTGCCCTCTTCGACCGCCCCATCGAGGCCATCTTCCACCCCGGTGCCCCCTGACCCCTGCCCGGACATGGCGGGTGGAGCCTCCTTATTGATACTTAGTATCAAGTAGGATACGGTCTCTGCTGCCGGCAGCCTGCGGGCTCCGGAAATTCTGTTCTGCCTTTGGAGGCACTCTCCCCGTGAGATTCCCGATTGTCCTCGCGGCCACCCTGGCCGCCGCCCTTCTCGTCGTCGCCTGTGGTGGCGACTCCAGCCCCGAACCACCCACCCCACCCACTGAAATATAAACCAAACACACACCACCGCACAAGAGGTCAAGTAAGATGGCATAGTTTGGAGTTAAAAGA
>VXLW01000032.1 GCA_009841435.1 Dehalococcoidia bacterium
CCTCCTAGCCGCCCTCCCCCGCCAGCTCCGCGAACACGCGCTCGTTGTCCTCCCCCAGCAGGGGCGCCCGTCGCCGGATCCGCCAGGGCGAGCCGAGGAGCTGGTACGGCGCTCCCGGATACGTCACCGTCCGCTCCAGCTCTGGATGCTCTACCTCCACCGGGAACCCGCGCTCGATGAAGTGCGGATCCTCCAGCACTTCCTCGGGCGAGTAGATGATCCCGATCTGGAACCCCCGCTGCTGACCGCCGGTGAAGAACTCGTACGCCGTCAGCCGCTCCGCGAGGAAATTCATCGCCGCGCGCCCCGCCCCGAAGATCGCCATCAGCTCCTCGTCCTGCTGCAGCATCGACATGTCGAAGCGCTCGCGCCTCATCCCCTCCTCCAGCAGCGGGAACTCCAGGAACTCCTCAGCCAACCCCGCTGTCCGGAGCCACTCGCAGACCGCTCCGAACGACTCCGGGCGCCGTGGCGGGATGCCTGTGTTGACGTAACGTCCGTCCGCGCACTCGACCTGCGACGGCATCGACGGGTTCACCCCCGCGTGCCGCCCCGTCTGCCGCTGCACCGTCTCCTGCGCCACCAGCCACGTATATGTCCCCGCCTCCGTGGTCACGTTTGCCGCCGCGTGCGCGTTCACGTCGATGTGCTGTCCCCGCCCCGACTCGTCCCGGTACAGCAGCGCCACCAGCGCCGACATCACCGCGAAGTGGCTGGCCGTGTGGTACCCCTGGTTTCCCCCGCCCCGCACCGGCGGCAGCGAGTGATCGTCGTAGCCGCAGTTCCAGACCGGCCCGCCCCCCGCGAGGATCGTCAGGTCCGTCGAGGCCTCGTCCTCGCGCGGCATCCCCCGCCCGAAGGGGCTCAGCGTGACCATGATCAGTCCTTCGTTCGTCTCCCGCAGCGACTCATACTCCAGGTCCGCCCCCGCCTCCCCGCTCTGCAGGAGGATGTCCGCCCGGTCGATCAGTGCCCGCAGCCGGTCCCGGTCCGCCACCTCCCCGAGGTCGAGCGTGACCCCGGCCTTGCTCGTGTTGTAGTGCCAGAAGTAGAGGCTGCGCTCGGCCCCCGGCTCGTCGTCGACGAACGGCGGGTAGGTGCGCGTCCGGTCCCCCTCCGGCGGCTCCACCTTGACCACCTCCGCCCCCATGTCCGCGAGCAGCTTCCCCGCGAACATCCCCAGCTCATCGCACACCTCGACGACCCGCAGCCCCTCCAGCGCCCCCGGCCCCTGCGGCATCCCAGCGTCCGTCACAGCACGCCCTCCTCCGCCAGCGACGCGATCTCGTCCGCGCTCAGCCCCAGCAGCCCTCCGAACACCTCCTCGTTGTGCTCCCCGAGGCACGGCCCGCCCCGCTCCATCCGCCAGTCCGTCTCCGAGAAGTGCACCGGCAGCCCGTCGACTCGCACGTCTCCCATGTCGCGGTGCTTCACCGTAGGCCACAGCCCCCACGCCTCCGTGTTCGAGTCCTGGTCGATGCGCTCCTGCGGGCGCTGCACCGCCGTCGCCGGGATCCCCGCCCCCTGCAGCAGTGCCGACACCTCGAAGTTCCCCCGCGTCCGCGTCCACCCTGCGACCAGCTCGTCGAGCGCGTCCTCCGCTACCAGCCGCCCCCGCAGGTCCGAGAACCGCCCCTCCCGTGTCCACGCCTCCCCCGTCACCTCCCCGAACGCCTCCCAGTCGCGCTCATCGCGACACGAGATCGCGACCCACGTGTCCTCCTCTTGCGAAGGGTAGATGCCGTGGGGCGCCATCGCCGGGAACTGGCTGCGGTTGCTGTTCGGGCTGTCCTGCCTTCGCAGCGGCCGCCCGTTCACCGTGTAGTCGAGCATCGCCGGACCGGTCAGGCTCGCGCCCGCTTCCGTGCACCCCAGGTCGACCCATTGCCCCTCGCCCGTCCGGTTCCGGTGGCGAAGGGCCATCAGGATCGCGATCGCCATGTAGTAGGCGCCCGTGTGGTCCATGTACGAGTAACCCCAGCCCGCCGGTGGCTGGTCCGGCAGCCCCGAGCTGAACGTCAGCCCCGAGACCGCCTGCACGATCGGCCCCCACGTCTTGAAGTCCCGGTACGGCCCCCGGTGTCCGAACCCGCAGTTCGAGACGTAGATGATGTCTTCGCGGATCGCCTGCAGCTCCTCGTACCCGAAGCCCCACCGCTCCATCACGCCCGCCGAGAAGTTCTCCGCCACCACGTCCGAGACCGCCACCAGCTCCCGCAGCAGCTCCTTCCCCCGCTCCGTGCGCAGGTTCAGCGTCACGCCCAGCTTCTCGACGTTGTGGTTGTTGAACGGCCCGCCGAACTCGACCCCCCGGCGCTCGTCTACGTACGGCGGCATCCCCCGCAGGATGTCCCACCGCCCCTGGTTGACCGGATCCTCGATGCGGATGACCTGCGCCCCGAACGCCGCCAGGAAGCGGGTCGCCCCCGCCCCCGCCAGCTGCCCGGTGAAGTCGCAGATACGCAGATGCGAGAGTGCCTGCGCCATGGATCCTCCAGCCGCGGGAGCATACCCGCGACCGCCGCGGGCCGCACTCCCTGCAGGCGTCAGCGTTCGGGAGTGTCCTCGGCTCGAGAGAGCCGCCGTTCGAGCCTGCTGAGCGACTCCCGCGCCGCCCGTAGCTCTTCGACCAGCTCATCCGCGGTTGGCACCTGCTCCAGCTGCCGGAGCCGCTCCTGCTTCGCCTCGTCCAGGTTGTTGATGACCACGGCGATGAACAGGTTGATGGTCACGAACGAGCCCAGCACCACATAGCTGACGAAGTAGATCCACGCGAACGAGTTCAGCTCCATCGCCACGTACATGATGTCGGTCCAGTCCTCCAGCGTGACGACCCGGAAGAGCGACAGCAGCGAGATCCCCAGGTTGTCCCAGTGCTCCGGGTCGTGCTCGTGGAACAGCTCGTAGCCGACGATCGCGTAGATGTAGGACAGCACGCTCATCACGGCCACGATGTGCAGCATCCCGGGAATCGAGCGCACCAGCGTCGTCACGATGAGCCGTAGCTCCGGCACGGCCGAGACCAGCCGCAGCAAGCGCATCAACCGTGCCAGTCGGGCGACGACTGCAAAGGTGCCCACTGCGGGAATGAGCGAGAGGACGATGATCGTGAAGTCGAAGACGTTCCAGTTGT
>VXLW01000052.1 GCA_009841435.1 Dehalococcoidia bacterium
CCCCCCCCACTTTTTTTCCACCACTTCCCCTGCATCCGCGATTGCCGCTTGTCTCGGGGGCTCGTATATGGGTATACCAGACAGGGCCAGTCACGCGGGGGGGCCGCCGTCCCCACGGCTGGTGACGATCTCATCGAGGTCGTCGACGACCATTCGCTCGCGGCGGCCGGCGCGGTCGTAGGCGGTCACGGGAGCGACCGCATCGTGGTCGATGACCACGTCGATGACGGTCGGGCGGGCGTTGCCGAGGGCGTCCTCGATGGCGCCGCGGAGGCGGGCGGGATCGGTCACGCGGACGCCGTCGCAGCCGACGGCGCGGGCGACAGCGGAGAAGTCGACGTCGCCGAACTCCGCGAGCTCGTAGGCCTTGCTGTCGAAGCGGAAGTCGAGGATGTGCGTATCGAAGGCGAGCGCGTGGTTGTTGAGCACGACGTAGACGACGTTGAGCCCGTAGCGGACCGCCGTCTCGAGCTCGCCGAGGTGGTACCAGAAGCCACCGTCGCCGGTGAAGCAGATGACGGGCGTGTCGCCGACGGCGACCTTCACGCCCTGGGCGGCGGGCAAGGCCCAGCCGAGCGAGCCCTCGCAGCGGAAGAAGCGCTTGCCGGGCTGGCGCAGCTCGAAGAAGGCGCCGGCCCAGGCGGCGGCGTAGCCGGTGTCGGCGACGACAACGGCGTCGGGGGGCAGGGTCTCGGTCAGCTCGCGGCAGAGGCGCTCGGGGCGGATGGGGGCGTCGCCGGAGGCGAGGAGGGGTTCCTTGCCCTCCCACCAGCGACGAACAATTCGCTGGACCTCGGCCACCCATTCGCCCGGTGGCCGCACGGTGTCGCCGGCGGCGGCGACGAGGGCGGAAAGGGCGACCTTGGCGTCGGCGGCGACAGCGACCTTGGTGTTCGCGGGGAAGTTTCGGCCCAGCTCGGAGGGGTCGACGTTGATGTGGATGATGTCGGCCTCGCGGCTGGGGAGGGTCCAGCCGTTCGTGCTCTGGCTGCCGGTGCGGGTGCCGACAATGAGGGCGAGGTCGGCGTTGGCGACGATCTCGTTGGCGGACTTGCGGGCGTAGGAGCCGAGCACGCCGACGGCGAGGGGGTGGTTCTCGTTGATGGCGCCCTTCCCGGAGAGGGAGGTGGCGACGGGGATGGCGAGCTTCTCGGCGAGCTCGATGAGCTCGGGCCAGGCGCCGGCGGTCATGACGCCGCCACCGGCGATGATGACGGGCCGTTCGGCCTGGAGCAGGAGCGCCAGCGCCTCGTCGATACCCTCGGCGGTGGGCTCGGCGCGGACGGAGGGGCAGGTGGCGTAGCGGGGGTCGCCGACGGGTTCGGGGAGGTCGGCTTCGCCGGCCTCGGCTTCGGCGGCGATGGCGAGGTGGACGGGGCGGGGGTCGCCGGAGGTGGCCTCGCGGAAGGCCTGGGGGATGAGGTCGGCGAGGCGCTCGGTGCGGGTCACATCGGCGCTGAACTTGGTGACGCTCTCGAAGTGGGCGCGCACGTCCTGGTAGGCGTTCTTGTAGGCCTGCGCGCCGGAACGGGCCCCGGTGAAGGCGATGACGGGGGTCGAGGCCTGCCAAGGCTCGGCGAGGCCGGCGGCGAGGTTGGTGGCGCCCGGTCCACCCTGGCTGATCACGATGCCGGGGCGTCCCGCGGCCTTGGCGTAGCCGTCGGCCATGTAGCCAGCGGCCTTCTCGCCGTGCGTGAGGACGCGGCGGACGCCGGTCCCCTCGAGCATGACGAGGGAGTCGAAGAGGTTGGTGGGCACGAGGAAGATGGCCTCGACGCCATAAGCGAGCCAGCTCTTCGCGATGTACTCGGAGCCCTTCATGACGACACCCCTGCGCGAGTCGAGCTCGCGCGGGCAAGCCTACATCGTCCGGGCCGGCGTCAGACCTCGACCCCGCGCTCGAGGAGGGCATTCAGGTCCTTGTCCTCGGTGTCGATAAGGGCCTGAACCCACTTATGGAACATCTGCCCGCCGCCCTCGTTGCGGCCGAAGAGGTTGTGGTCCTTGGCGCCGGTCTTGAGGGCGCGCTGCACGCGGAAACCGGTGTAGTAGTCCTCGTCGCCGACCACATCGAAATACATCTTCATGATCTCGGCGTAGCGCTCTTCGTCGTCGGGGTCGGGCTCCTCGGGGAGGAGGAAGTTCTGGATGGTGACAGACTCCTCGGGCGTCTTGCCGGGGAACATCTGGGAGACCATGAAGGGGGTGGCGCCGCCCTGGCCGTCGTAGGCAGCGGAGCCGCGGCCCCCGGCGATAGAGATGTTGGGGAAGATGGTCCAGATGCCGGGCGTCAGGTCCTCCATCTGCCACTGGTCCTCGGGGAGGTCCGCGGCGCGGGTGAAGCGGGTGGGGGACACCATGCGCACGTGCGAGCCCCAGGCGTAGTAGTCGGGCTGGTAGGCGGAGTCGGGGCCGAAGCTGTTCCGGTGGAGGATGGGGATGTGGTAGAGGTCCCGGTAGCCGTCGTAGGCGACCTTCCAGTTGGGGCCGTCGAGGTTCTGACGGCCGATGACATGGCAGTCGGCGAAGCCGAGGTGGTCGAGCATCTCGTCGTAGCCCGCGAGGAAGAGGTCGATGTCGACATCGGAGGATGGGTTGAGGGTGACCCAGACCAGCCCGGCGCGCTCCGAGCAGGGAAGGGGCGTGAGGCCGTAGCAGGACTTGTCCACATCGCCGAAGTTGCCGGAGTCGAAGATGGAGACCAGGTTGCCCTGGAGGTCGTAGCTCCAGGCGTGGTAGGGGCAGCGGAAGCCGCGGGAGTTGCCACGACCTTCGTCGACAACGATGGCGCCGCGGTGGCTGCACATGTTCACGAAGGCGCGGACCTCGCCGTCGATGTCGCGCGCCATGAGGACCGGCACGCCGCAGACCTCGAGGGAGCGGTAATCGCCGGGTTCCGGCATTTCGCAGGAGAAGCCCAGGGCGAGGGGAAGGCGCTTGAAGATGCGGTCGACCTCGAGGCGCCAGCGGTCGGGGTCGTAGTAGGCGCTCGTGGACATCCTGAAGACGTCGTCGGCCAGATCGATGCGATCGGCGGCGAGGTTCTCGACCTCGCGACGGGCCATTTCAATCAACTGTTCCCGGCTCATGGGGCCTCCGGCGGCGGCGGGCCGCACGCCCGATTGTACGCAGCGCGGGCGGCAGCGGCGTAGGCTCCGGCTCATGGCTACCGTGGACGTTCTCCTGCACGGTTTCTCGTTCTCGACCAACCAGGGGCGGCCCGCGTTCTGCTCGGTGACGCTGGTGGAGTCGGAGGGCCGGTTCATCCTCGTCGATCCGGCGTACGTGGGGCGGCGACGGGAGGTAAGCGGCGCGCTGGGGCGACGCGGCCTGACGGAGGCGGACATCGACGCGGTGGTGCTGACGCACGCCCACTGGGACCACGCCCAGAACTTCGACTGCTTCGCGGAGGCGCCGGTGCTGCTGCACCCGCGCGAGCGGAGCTACGCGAGCTCTCCGCACGAGAACGACTGGGCGACACCGTACTGGACCGGGCTCGCGCTGGAGACGCATCAGCTGCAAGAAGTAGTGGAGGGGGATGAGCTGGCGGCGGGCGTGCGCGTGATCGAGTTGCCGGGGCATTCAGTGGGGAGCATCGGGCTGGTGGTGGAGACGGCGGCGGGCACGGCCCTCGTCTCTGGAGACGCCGTGCACTCCCCGTGGGTCCTGGAGTCGGGCCAGCCACCGATCGTGTTCGGGTCGCTTTCGCAGGCACGGGAGAGCGTGGCAAAGGGGTTGAGCGCCGCGGAGAACATTTACCCGGGGCACGACCGTCCCTTCCGGGTGGTGGACGGGGAGGCGGAGTACCTGGAGCCCTTCTCGCTCACGATCACGAACCTGGAGCCGGACCGGGAGGGGCTGCACTTCGAAGCCGATCCTCCGTCGACCTGGATCATGCCCGGGGCGGCGCCGTAGGCGTCAGCGGTTCATGTCGGCGACGAAGCGGATGGGGTCGGAGCCGTCCCAGCCTTCGGCGGCGGCTTCAATCAGCTCGTAGAACTGGAGCAGCCCCGGCTGGCCTTCGTAGACCTCGACCATGTGTCCGTAGACGGCAACCGTGTCGATGAAAGCGAACTGCATGCCCCCGGCGAGCCAGAATTCGTTGGCGACGGTGAACCCGAGGGCCTCGTAGCGCGCCAGCTCGTCCTTGAAGTCGGGGACGATGGTGGCGCAGTGGTGCAGGCCCTGCTCGTCGGGGGCGTACATGTCGCGGACGCCGGAAGGGCCGTCGTTGTTCTGCTGGACGAGCTCGAGCATGACGGAGCCGAGCTGGCCGTAGGCGGAGGAATGGTCGAACTCACCGGGCTGGCCACGGTAGAGAGCGCGCTCCACGGGGATGTGTTCGTTGATATAGAAGGGCCCGGCGCCGCGCTCGGCGGCCCAGCGCTCGGCAGCCTCGAAGATGTCGGGGACGTGGTAGGCAAGCTGGACGAAGGGGCGGTGGGGCATCTGGGGGCTCCGTGCTGTTTCTTGCGTATGTGCTTGTGCGCCTTAGCAAATGATAGGCTAACGGCGTACCGGAGGACGCCGTGCCCCTGTTTCTGACGCCGGACTGGTTCGAGGATACGTACATCGGGATCGAAGTCGAGCAGTTCATCGGCATAGGCGTGATGGTCCTGGTGGCGGTGGCGGCGCAGGTGCTCCTGACACAGGCGCTGAAGCTGTTCGTGCACGCACGGGCTGCGCAAGAGGACCGTGAGTTCTGGCACAAGGAGCGGGAGCGGCTGGGCCGCGCGCTGTGGGCCCTGATGGTGGCGATCACGGTAGGGCTGGGATTCCCTCTCCTCGACTTCAACTCGACCGTCGAGCACGTGGTCAACCAGATCGCGACCCTGTTTGGCGCCGCGGCGCTGGTCTGGCTCGGCTTCCGCGGGGTCGACATCTTCACGGACGTGCTCGCGCGGCGGGCCGAGGCCACGGAGAGCCGGCTCGACGACCAACTCGTGCCCCTGCTGAACACCACGCTGAAGGGCGTGATGGTGGTGATTGGGGTCATCTTCATCCTGGGGAACCTGGGGGTGAACGTGACATCGCTGGTGGCCGGGCTGGGTCTTACGGGCCTGGCCGTCGCGCTTGCCGCACAGGACACGATGCGGAACCTGCTTGGGGGCGTCACGATCTTCGCCGACCGGCCGTTCCAGGTGGGGGACTGGGTTGTGCTAAAGGACATCGAGGGGACGGTGGAGCACGTGGGCTTCCGCTCCTCGCGCGTTCGCACCTTCTACAACTCGGTAGTGACGGTGCCGAACGCACGCATCGTCGATACGCACGTGGACAACATGGGGCTGCGGCAGTGGCGGCGCTACAAGACGACCCTGGGACTCGCCTACCACACGACTCCGGACCAGGTGCAGGCGTTCGTCGAGGGCGTGCGGGCACTCATCCGGGCGAATCCGGGGATGCGCAAGGACTACTACATCGTCGAGTTCCACGGGTTCGGCGCTTCCACGCTCGACGTGCTGGTGTACTGCTTCATCGACGCGCCGAACTGGAACGACGAGCTGCGCACGCGGCACGTGCTCAACCTCGACATCATGCGGCTGGCGGAGGACCTCGGGGTCGAGTTCGCCTTCCCGACGCAGACGCTGCACGTGGCCTCGGCTCCGGGGCAGCCGGAGGAGATCCCCTCAGCGGCGGAACGCCAGGCGCTCGGCGAAATCGTGGAGGGGTACAGCCCCAACGGCGCGCGCGGGCAGCGCGTCGACACGCCCATTACCGCGGGATTCGACAACACCCCGGACGCCAGCTAGGAGCCACTCTTCCTTGGCGGGCCCGGGTTCGCAACTCCCATTGACGGCGTGAGTAGAATGACGCATCTGCATTGCGGGCTATGTGTCCCGAATTTGGTGCAGGGTCGCTTGAAGGCTGCGCGGTAGCAGCCCTAAAGGAGGAACGACGTGAAGGAAAGCTACTGGGGCAAGTACTGGCGCAGGCGCGTCTCGCGGAGGCGCGTGCTGGCGGGCGGAGCGACGCTCGCCGCAGGCTCTGCCGCGATCCTCGCGGGTTGCGGCGACGACGATGATGACGACGACGCAGCTGCTCCGGCGGCCACGCAGGCTGCGGCCACCCAGGCCGCGGCGGCAGCCGCTGACGACGATGAGCCGGCCGAGGACAGCGCGGCCCAGGACACAGCTGCGGATGAGCCCGAAGAGCAGGCTGCGGCCGTCGAGGACCGTTCGCGCTACGGCGGCAAGCTGAACTACACCTACCCGGCCTACCCGACCGGCTTCGACCCCTCGATCACGATCACCTTCCCGTTCGGGATGGCAACGAGCTATAGCCAGATGATGGCGTACTCGATCGTCGAGGATCAGTTCTACCCGGACGCGGCGCAGAGCTGGGAGCAGGTCGATGAGACGACGCTGGTCTTCAACCTGCGGGAGGGCGTGCGCTTCAACCCGGAGGCCGAGGGCGGACGCGAGGTGAACTCGGAGGACTGGTACATCAGCCTCAGGCGGTACCCCGATTCCCGCGCCAACCGCGGCTCGAACGTAAACGAGCTGTTCTTCTCGTTCATGGACGAGGGCCAGGGTGCAACCTTCGACACGCCGGACGACCTGACGCTGCGAATCAACCAGAACAAGCCCTTCGCTTCCAACACCCGCGCGTTCGCGGCAGCCTCGCTGGTGGTGGTTTCGCCTGAGCGCCTGGCGGCGGAGGAGTCGGGCGACCTCGGCCAGGTGTCGGGCATCAACGCAGGCTCGGGTCCGTACATGTTCGACAACGTGTCGGAAACGCGGATCTCGATGAAGCGGAACCCGAACTACTACGAGCATCCGGAGGACCTCCCGGGAACACGCTTCAACCGGGACATGCCGTACATCGACGAGATGGAAACGGTCATTATCACGGACGGCGCTGCTTCCCAGGCGCGCTTCCTTGCCGGCGACGCCGATTACTACGGCTCCGTCGACAAGATCACCGCGGAGCAGTGGGAAGGCCAGCCAAGCGTCAACATCCAGACAGGCCCGGCGATCGACGACGGCAGCATCATGATCCAGCTGGCGGCGGCGAAGTGGACGCCCTATCCGGAGCTCTCGAAGGCGCTTTCGATGGCGATGGACTGGGACGGTTACATCGATGTCGTGCTGGGCGGCGAGGGGCGCTACAGCGCTCCCGTGAGCCCGACGGCATTCCCCAAGTACGGGCTCTCCCAGGAAGAAATCAAGCAGTACCAGGTGTACGACCCGCAAGGCGCCCGCCAGCTGTGGGAGGCCAACAACGGTCCGGAGATCTTCCCCGAGTTGGATACAACGGTCCCTGCCTGGGTCGCGGCATTCCCGAATACGCAGTTCATCGGGCAGAGCTTCGAGGACTCCCTCGGCGTCAAGGTCAACTACAACCCGCTCGAGCTGGCGACGTTCATCGCCTCGGCGAACGGCCCCACGGGCACGAAGGACTGGCACTTCTTCATCGCCGGCAACAACGCCGTCGCGACGATGCCGGACTGGAACGCGCTGGTGGCGTACACGCCGGACGGCTACGGCGCCATCTGGGGCGGGAACTGGTACAAGGGCGTTAACATCTCCGACCCGTGGGTGAACCCCGACAACCCGAACTACGCTGAGAACGGCGGCGGCCCGAACGGCGAGGCCGTACGCGCAGCGCTGGAGATCACGCACCCGTACGCGCGGGAGTTGCAGGACTATGCGGACCGGCAGGCGGCCACGTTCGACGACGACGAGCGGGCCGAAATCCTGAAGGAGCTTCAGCATCGCATCTTCTCGCGGTACTGCTGCACCTTGCCGCTCCCGACCCCCACGACGAAGTACGTGGCGGTGGGCTCGCGCCTGAAGGGCCTCGTGCCGCCGCCGGACGGCGACCAGACGGCAGCATTCGGCATGTGGCGGGCGCACAACATCTGGCTGGAGGGCTAAGTCCCGGCCAGCATCGCACCGGCCAGCAGGCCTCACCGACGCCGCCCCCGCTCGGGGGCGGCGTTCTACGTGAAGCCGAGGAAAGCGTCGAGAGTTACAACCCCAACGTGAGCCCCGGCCGCCGCGTGAACAGGGCCCATCACGGCGGGATCCGGCAACACGCCGGAGGCCAACCAGGGGCGCCCCGTCCCCGCCAGCCGAGGTCGCGATTCCCATTGACACCGTGAGTAGAATGGCGAATCTGCATCGGGGCCATGTGTCCCGAATTTGGTGCAGGTTCGCTTGCGGGCTGCGCGGGAGCAGCCCGAGAGGAGGAACGACGTGAAAGAAAGCTATTGGGGCAAGTACTGGCGCAGGCGCGTCTCGCGGAGGCGTGTGTTGGCGGGTGGAGCGACGCTCGCCGCAGGCTCGGCCGCAATCCTCGCGGGTTGCGGCGATGACGATGATGACGACGACGCAGCCGCTCCGGCGGCCACGCAGGCCGCGGCCACGCAGGCCGCGGCGGCAGCGGCCGATGACGATGAGCCTGCCGAGGATTCGCAGGCCGCGGAAACCGATGCGGCGGACGAGCCCGAGGAGCAGGCCGCGGCGGCCGAGGACCGCTCTCGCTACGGCGGCACCTTCAACTACAGCCTGGTTGCCTACCCAACGGGCTTCGACCCCTCGATCACGATCACGTTCCCGCAGGGGATGTCGACCACCTACAGCCAGTTGATGGCGTTCTCGATCACCAACGACGAGTTCTACCCGGATGCGGCGCAGAGCTGGGAGCAGATCGATCCCGAGACGCTGGTCTTCAACCTGCGGGAGGGCGTGCGCTTCAACCCGGAGGCGGAGGGCGGACGCGAGGTGAACTCGGAGGACTGGTACATCAGCCTGAGGCGGTACCCGGACTCCCGCGCCAACCGTGGCTCGAACGTGAACGAGCTGTTCTTCTCCTTCATGGACGAGAGCCAGGGCGCGACCTTCGACACCCCGGACGACCTGACCCTGCGAATCAACCAGAACAAGGCGTTCGCGTCGAACACACGCGCCTTCGCGGCCGCCTCCCTGGTGGTGGTCTCGCCGGAGCGCCTGGCGGCTGAGGAGTCGGGCGATCTGGGCCAGGTCTCCGGCATCAACGCAGGTTCCGGCCCGTACATGTTCGACGACGTTTCGGAGACGCGGATGACGCTGAAGCGGAATCCGAACTACTACGAGCACCCGGAGCAGATTGCGGGGACGCGCTTTAACGCCGACTTCCCCTATATCGACGCGATGGAGCACGTCATCATTACCGACGGCGCGGCGCGGCAGGCTCGCTTCCTCGCCGGTGACTCCGACTACTGGGGCGCGGTCTCCAAGATCGACGCCGACGCGTGGGCGGACCAGCCGAACGTCAACGTCATGACGGGGCCGGCGATCGACGACGGTGGGATCATGATCCAGCTGGCCGCGGCCAAGTGGACGCCGTATCCGGAGCTCTCGAAGGCCCTTTCGATGGCGATGGACTGGGACGGCTACATCGACGTCATTCTCAGCGGCGAGGGCCGCCGCAGCGCGCCGGTCAGCCCCACGGCGTTCCCGAAGTACGCGCTCTCCCAGGAGGAGATTCGCGAGTACCAGGTGTACGACCCCCAGGGCGCCCGCCAGCTGTGGGAGGCCAACAACGGCCCCGAGATCTTCCCCGAGCTCGACACGACGGTTGCGGCCTGGAGTACGGACTACAGCCACGTGCAGTTCATCGGGCAAAGCTTCGAGGACTCCCTCGGGGTGCCGGTGAACTACAACCCGCTCGAGCTGGCGACCTACATCGCCTCCGCCAACGGCCCCACCGGCACCAAGGACTGGCACTTCTTCATCGCCGGCAACAACGCCGTCTCGACGATGCCGGACTGGAACGCACTGGTGGCCTACACGCCCGATGGCTACGGCGCCATCTGGGGCGGCAACTGGTACAAGGGCGTCAACATCTCCGACCCGTGGGTCAACCCCGACAATCCGAACTACGCCGAGAACGGCGGTTCGGAAGCGGGCGAGGCCGTACGCGCGGCGCTGGAGATCACGCACCCCTACGCCAGGGAGCTGCAGGACTACGCCGACCGCCAGGCGGCCACGACGGACGACGACGAACGTGCGGAGATCCTGAAGGAGCTGCAGCGGCGCATTTTCACGCGCTACTGCTGCACCTTCCCGCTGCCGACGCAGACGACGAAGTATGTCGCAGTCGGGTCGCGGTTGAAGGGGCTGCCCCCGCCGCCGGACGGCGACCAGACGGCCTCGTTCGGCATGTGGCGGGCGCACAACATCTGGCTGGAGAGCTAGGCTCAACAGCCGGACCACCGGCACCGACATCGATTGGAACGCCGCCCTCCGGGGCGGCGTTTCCGTTGTGGGGGAAGGGGCAAGACGGCTTGCCTCCAATTAAATCGTCGGTAGAATCCCGCGAATCCGCGTGGGCCTCGTGTGCCCGCGCAGCGGGGGCTACCCCATTGGCCCCCGAAATCGAGCCCTGAGGAGGGACGACTTGAAAGAAGGCTATTGGGGCAAGTACTGGCGCAGGCGCGTGTCGCGCCGGCGCGTGCTGGCAGGTGGAGCGACGCTCGCTGCCGGCTCCGCTGCAATCCTCGCTGGTTGCGGCGACGACGATGACGATGATGACGCGGCTGCTCCGGCAGCCACTCAGGCTGCGGCCACCCAGGCTGCGGCTGCCGCCGACGATGAACCGGCCGACGACAGCGCGGCCCAGGACACAGCGGCGGACGAGCCCGACGACCAGGCGGCAGCAGCACCAGAGGACCGCTCGCGCTACGGCGGGAAGTTCAACTGGACGGAGCGGGCCTACCCGACGGGCTTCGACCCCTCCATCACGATCACGTTCCCGTACGGGATGGCGCAGACCTACAGCCAGTTGATGGCATACTCGATCATCAACGACCAGTTCTACCCCGACGCGGCGCAGAGCTGGGAGCAGGTCGATCAGACAACGCTGGTCTTCAACCTGCGCGAGGGCGTGCGCTTCAACCCGGAGGCGTCTGACGGGCGCGAAGTGAACTCCGAGGACTGGTTCACCAGCCTCCGACGCTACCCCGACTCCCGCGCCAACCGCGGTTCGAACGTGAACGAGCTTTTCTTCTCGTTCATGGACGAGAACCAGGGCGCGACGTTCGACACGCCGGACGACCTGACGCTCCGGATCAACCAGAACAAGCCCTTCGCCTCCAACCTTCGGGCGTTCGCGGCGGCCTCGCTCGTGGTGGTCTCGCCAGAGCGCCTGGCGGCCGAGGAGTCGGGGGACCTAGGCCAGGTTTCCGGCATCAACGGCGGTACCGGCCCGTACATGTTCGACGAGGTCTCGGAGACGCGGATCACCCTGAAGCGGAATCCGAACTACTACGAGCATCCCGAGCAGGACCTGCCCGGCACACGCTATGTCTGGGACCACCCCTACATCGACGAGATGGAGGCGGTCATCATCACGGACGGCGCGGCGGCCCAGTCGCGCTTCCTCGCCGGCGACGCCGACTACTACGGCGGGATCGACAAGATCACGGCCGAGCAGTGGGAAGGCCAGCCGAACGTCAACATCGTGACGGGGCCGGCGATCGACGACGGCTCGCGCATGATCCAGCTGGCGGCGGCCAAGTGGACGCCGTATCCGGAGCTCTCGAAGGCCCTTTCGATGGCGATGGACTGGGACGGCTACATCGACGTGGTGCTCGGCGGCGAGGGCCGTCGCAGCGCGCCGGTCAGCCCGACGGCGTTCCCGAAGTACGCGCTCTCCCAGGAGGAGATCCGCGAGCACCAGGTGTACGACCCGCAGGGCGCACGCCAGCTGTGGGAGGCCAACAACGGCCCCGAAATCTTCCCCGAACTCGACACTACGGTTGCGGCCTGGATTCCGGACTACAGCTACGTGCAGTTCATCGGCCAGAGCTTCGAGGACTCCCTCGGCGTCAAGGTCAACTACAACCCGCTCGAGCTGGCGACGTTCATCGCCTCGGCGAACGGCCCCACGGGCACGAAGGACTGGCACTTCTTCATCGCCGGCAACAACGCCGTCGCGACGATGCCGGACTGGAACGCGCTGGTGGCGTACACGCCGGACGGCTACGGCGCCATCTGGGGCGGCAACTGGTACAAGGGCGTCAACATCTCCGACCCGTGGGTCAACCCCGACAATCCGAACTACGCCGAGAACGGCGGTTCGGAAGCGGGCGAGGCCGTACGCGCGGCGCTGGAGATCACGCACCCCTACGCCAGGGAGCTGCAGGACTACGCCGATCGTCAGGCGGCCACTACCGACGACGACGAGCGGGCGGAGATCCTGAAGGAGCTGCAGCGGCGCATCTTCACGCGCTACTGCTGCACCCTCCCGCTGCCGACGGGCACGACGAAGTATCAGGCGCTCGGCTCGAGGCTGAAGGGCCTCGCGCCGCCGCCCGACGGCGACCAGACCGCGGCGTTCGGCATCTTCCGCGCGCACAACGTCTGGCTGGAGGGCTAGCCCCCAGCCGAGTCGTATCAAAGGGCTTCCGGGGGCGTTATAGTCCCCGGAAGCCCTTTTCTCGACCCTAGCGCAGGCGGTGGACCGTGCAAGCCTACATCATCCAAAGGCTGATCCTGCTCCCCCTCACGATCGTCGCCGTTTCGATCCTGGTGTTCGTGTTCATGCGCATCATCCCGGGCGATGCGGCGGCGGTTCGCTGCGGCGCATCGGGGGTGGCCGACCAGACCTGCATCGAAGGCCTGCGCCGCGAGTTGGGGCTCGACATCTGCGATAAGTCCACCAACTTCGGGGGCGATGTCGTCTGCACGGCCGAGCAGTACTGGAAGTGGTTCTCGGAGATCTTCCAGGGAGACTTCGGCCAGGAGATCGTGCCGCCGAAGCCGATCGCGGACGAGATCTGGTGGAGGCTGGGCAACACGCTCCAGCTGGGAATGCTGAGCATCGCCTTCAGCCTGGTCATCGGCATCCCGGTAGGGATCCTGTCCGCCATCCGCGCGGGGAAGGTCTCTGACTACATCGCGCGATTCTTTGCGATTCTCGCCTTAAGCATCCCGAACTTCTGGATCGGGACGCTGATCGTCGCCCTTCCGGCATTCTTCTGGCAGCAACGCTGGGTGCCCGACTGGACGGGCTGGGCGGACCCGGGGACGCACCTCCGCATCCTCGTGATCGCAGCCCTCGTGCTGGGCGTCTCGAGCGCGGGCTACCTCGCCCGCATCGCGCGTTCATCCATGCTCGAGGTGATGCGGAGCGATTACGTGCGCACGGCCCGGGCCAAGGGCCTACGCGAGTTAATCATCATTGGACGGCACACGTTCCGTCCCTCGATGATCACGCTCTTCACGATTGCCGGCCTGCAGTTCGGAGGCATCCTGGCGGGTTCGGCGATTATCGAAACGCTGTTCAACATCCCGGGTCTGGGCTGGTGGATCGTCAACAACGTTGGCGACCGCGACTTCCAGGTCATCCAGGCGACGGCGCTCATCTTCGCGACCTGGTTCATGATCGTCCGCATCCTGGTGGATGTCGGCTACGCCTTCATCGACCCGAGAATTCGGTACTAGCGGGGGGACAGAGATGACTTCAGCACCCGCCGTCCAGGACGACCTCAACCTCGGTCCCTACATCGACCAGAGCAGCTTGCCCACGCGAGTCGGGCGCAACATCAAGCGATTCATCCTCCTGCAGCCGGGTGGCACGATCGGGATCGCCATCATCGTGATCGTGGGGCTGGCGGCTGCATTCGCCCCGTACCTCAACACGGCGGGCGATGGCGAGCGCGGCATCCGCAGCGTCTGGCGCGACGAAGGCCGGGAGATCCAGGGCGTCAACTTCGTGCTTCAGCCCCCCGGTCCCGACTGGTGGCTCGGCACGAACCGCACCGGCCAGGACCTGTGGTCGCGCGTCGTATACGGGGCGCGACCGGCGCTCCTGATCGGCATCGGGGCGGTCGGCGTCGCCATCGTCGCGGCGGTCACGCTTTCGCTGGCGATGGGGTTCATGAAGGGGGTCGTAGACGCATTCCTCTTACGGATCATCGAGGTCATCATCGCGGTGCCGGGAATCCTCTGGCTCATCCTCTTCACCACCGCGGTTGATCGCAGCATCCCCGTCCTCGTCTTCGCGATCGCGTTCACATTCTCACCGCTCACGACGCTGGTGCTGCGCGGGAACGTGATCCAGGAGTCGGCCTCGACATACGCCGAGTCGGCCAGGGTGGTGGGCGCCTCGAGCATCCGCATCATGTTCCGGCACATCCTGCCGAACCTCCTGCCGCTCGCCATCGTCAACGCGAGCATCATCATCCCGGCGGCGATCCTCGCGGAAGCGGGACTGTCGTTCCTCGGCCTGGGGCTTGACCCGCTGATCCCGTCATGGGGCGCGGACATCGGGCCGAACGCACGCGCCTACTTCCAGACGGCCTGGTGGTTGCCGGTCTTCCCCGGCGTCGCCCTGTCGCTAACGGTGCTGGCGTTCAACTTCCTGGGCGACTCGCTGCGGGACGTGCTCGACCCGAGGCTCCGCGGAAGCGGGCTCGTGTAGAGCGCAGCACGCGCACAACAACGGTTTCAACGCCGCCCCTCGGGGCGGCGTTTCCGTTTCTTGACAGCCAGCAGGCAATGGCACAGGGTCGCACGAACATCCAGCGGGGCGGTGCGAGATGACAACGACTGCCCCTGGACGAGAAGACCTCGGCATGGCCCCCCTCGCAGAACAGGGCTCCCTCTTGTCGAGGGGGGGACAGGCAGTCGCGCGCTTCGTGCGAATGCAGCCGGGAGGCACGTTCGGCATTGTTGTCATCCTCCTGGTGGTTGTGGCGGCGATCTTCGCGCCCTACCTGCACACCCTCGGGGAGGGCGAACGGGACGTTCGCCGCATTGCTCTCGCGGAAGGCAGGCAACTCGACTCCACCGGCTACCTGCAGCCGCCGAACTCGGACTGGTGGTTCGGCACGAGCAGTGCCGGGCAGGACATGTGGTCGCGCGTGATCTACGGTGCACGGCCGGCGCTCATCATCGGCGTGGGCTCGGTCGGTATCGCGATGGTGGTGGCGACCGTGCTGGCGCTTGCGATGGGGTTCCTGAAGGGCCTCGTGGACACTGTCCTCTTACGGATACTGGAGACGGGCATCGCCGTGCCCGGCCTCCTCTGGCTAATCCTGTTCACGACGGCGATCGATCGGAGCCTGCCGGTCATCGTGGTCGCGATTGCCCTTGCGTTTGCACCGCTGACGACGCTGGTGCTGCGCGGCAACGTGCTCCAGGAAGCGTCGACGGCGTACGTCGAGGCGGCGCGGGTGATCGGGGCGTCCAACACGCGGATCATGCTCCGGCACATCCTGCCCAACCTGCTGCCGCTGGCGATCGTGAACGCGAGCATCATCGTGCCAGCGGCGATCATGGCGGAGGCGGGCCTGGCCTTCCTCGGCTTCGGGCTGCCGCCGCCGTCACCCTCTTGGGGCGTCGACATCGGGCCGAGTGCGCGGGCCTACTTCTACACGGCGTGGTGGCTGCCGATATTCCCGGGTCTTGCGCTCTCGCTGACCGTGCTGGCCTTCAACTTCCTCGGCGACACGCTGCGGGACGTGCTCGACCCGCGGCTGCGCGGTAGCGGACTCATCTGACGCGGGGGGCCTGCGCTACTCGGGTTCGGTTGCGATCCGTTCGTTCGTGGCGGGATTCACCTCGAAGGGGCTGTCGAGGCCGAGCTCGTCGCCAATCTCCCGGATGGCGGGCAGCACCTCTTCGCCCATGAGGCGAAGACTGCGCATGGCGTCCTCGTGGGACATCGAGCCGTCACCGTCCCAGAGGAAGATGCTGCCGGGGCGCAGGTACTCGAGGACGTCGCGGATCTTGGGAATAACGGTCTTCGGGGTGCCCGTGATGATGGACTGGGCCTCGACGAGCCCCTTGTAGGTCTCGTCGACATCCTTGTAGGACTCGGCGGAGTCGAGGGCGATGGGGCGGAGGTCGGGGTCGCTGGGGGAGGGTTGGCCGCGAGACTCGGCGACCTGGCGGACGCCGCCGGTGGGGAGGAGGGCGCGGCGGTCGGTGAGGCCGGGCAGATTCTGGAGGTGGCCGCGGACGTCGCCGCGACTGCCTTCGAGGAAGATGTTGCCGGGGCCCGTCAGGTACTTGCGTCCAACTTCCTCGGCGAGCTCCTCGGTCTCGTCGACATGCACCTTGAAGAGGTACCCGCGGTGCTGGGGGCCGGCCTCGTATCCGTTCTCGGCGGCGCACTCTTCGTAGTAGCCGAAGGACATGCGGGTGGGCTCAAGGCGCGTCGCGAGCATGACGTAGGGGTAGCGCCGCTCGGCCGCCCACTGCACGGTACGACGGCTGACGGCGCCGGGGATCATGATCAGGGGATGGGGTGACTGGTAGGGCCGTGCCCAGGGGTTCACGTAGCGGAAGTTGTAGTGCTCGCCCTCCCAGCGGAAGGGGCCGGGGCGGGTCCAGGCCTCCACGATGAGGTCATGCGCTTCCTGGAAGCGTTCCCAGTTGTAGGGAGGGTTGGCGTCGTGGGAGATGCTCTCGCGACCGGTTCCGCGCACCCAGCCGGTCACCAGACGACCCTCCGAAATGAGGTCGATCATGGCGAGCTCTTCGGCCAACCAGAGGGGGTCGTCCCAGATGGGAAGGATGTTCCCGATGAGGACGATCTTGGCCCGGTTGGTGACGCGGGCGAGGATGGACGCCTCGACGTTGCAGGCGCTGCCCATGCAGAAGGGGGTGCTGTGGTGTTCGTTGAGGGCGAGGGCGTCGAAGCCCATCTCCTCGGCGTACAGCTTCTCGTCGAGGTAGCGGTTGTAGAGGTCGGCGCCGAGGACGGGGTCGTACTCGTCGTTGCTGGCGTCGAGGTCGACGAGACGGCGGCCAGTCGTTCCCCACCAGCTTGCGCCGGGATCCTGGTAGGGACGCTCGGTGAAGTACCCGATCAGCATGGGCGGAATCGTACGCTGCGCTCAGGCGCGCGTGTGGTACGCCCGCTCAAACTTGTACCAGCCGGAACCGACGATGGAGAGGGCGCCTTCGCCGGAAAGGCGGCCGGGGTAGGCATCGGGATCGGAGATCCAGGCCTGGAGGTTGGCGTTCGCCTCCTCCCAGGTATCCGCTTCAAGCTCGTAGATGGTGAGGAAGCGGGAGATGACGGGGAAGTCGTCGTGGGGGTGCTCCAGCTCGTAGACCGTCCCGGAGAGGAAGCCCGGGCAGTTCGCGATGTCCTCGATGTGGTTGCCCAGGTAGTTCTCGCGAAACAGCTGCTCGGCCTCGGGGCTCGGGGGCTCGACGAGCCCGACCAAGATCATCTTCGCCATGACGGAACCTCCTTCGGAAGGGCGGAGGATAGCGGTCCGGCGCACCGCTTGCCGCCCACGAGGGGCGGCAGGGAGAATGCGAGGCATTGTCGACAACTGAGAACCGGCCACTGCTCCTGCGCGGGGGAGTCTTCTTCGAGAGCGAGTCGCGCACCTTCGTGCGGGGCGATGTGCTGTGCGTCGAGGGGCGCATCGCCGCGCTGGGGGAGGCGGGGGCGCCGGACGGGGCGGAGACGGTCGACTGCGCAGGCGAATACCTCATCCCCGGGCTGATCGACTGCCACGTGCACATCAGCTCGTCCGGCGACGCGGCGGAGCTGACGCCGGGGCAGCGCCTGTCGCTGGCGCGGCGCGCCTGGCACACGGCCGAGCACGCGCGCGCAACGCTCGCGGGCGGGGTGACGACAGTGCGGGACCTGGGCGCGGCCGACCGGCTCAACATCGACCTGGCGAAGGCGACCGAGGCAGGCGAGGTGGAGGGGCCACGCGTGGTGGCGGTGGGGATGGGCGTGACGATGTCGGGAGGACACGGGCACGGCTTCATCGCGCGCGAGGCGGACGGGCCGGACGAAGTGCGCAAGGCCGTGCGGGAGGAGATCCGTGCGGGGGCGGAGGCCATCAAGCTGTTCGCGAGCGGGGGCGTGCTCACGCCGGGCGTGAACCCCCGATCACCCTCGTTCACCCGCGAGGAGCTGGCGGCAGGCGTCGAGGAAGCGACGAAGGCGTTCCGCACGGTGGCGGCGCACGCGCAGTCGACAGAAGGCATCAAGAACGCCGTCGTGGCGGGCGTGACCTCAATCGAGCACGGGGTATGGCTGGACGAGGAGGCGATCGAGATGATGATCGAGCGGGGCACCTACCTCGTCCCGACGCTGACAGCGCCCTACCACATCGCCCACGGCGCGGATGCGGGCATCCCCGAGTACGCAGTGGAGAAGGGACAGATGGTGCTGGACGACCACTTCGCGAGCTACGAGCGAGCGCTGGCGTCGGGTGTGAAGGTCGCGATGGGGACTGACCAGGGAACGCCCCTGAACCGTCCGGGCGAGAACGCCCAGGAAGCGGTACGCATGGCCGACCACGGCCTCTCGGCGGGCGCGGCGCTGCTGGCGGCGACGGGATGGGCGGCGGACCTGCTGCGGCTCGACGAGGAGACCGGCAGGCTGCGCGTGGGGCTGGCCGCCGATATCGTGAGACTGAACGAGGATCCCCTCACCGACATTCGCTGCCTGACTCGGCCCGGGGCAATCGCGGGCGTGGTCCGGGGCGGCCAATCGGTGGGGAGCACTGGAGGGACGGTTTGAGCAAGCTGAGCGAGGCGCTCCAGCGAAAGCGACGGGGCGAAAGCGCACGGGTGATGGGTTTCGGGACGCGGGCGGCGGAGAAGGACCGCGCGCTCCTGCTGGGGGTGCTGGGGGCCTCCGCGGACGACGCCGGCGCGGCGATCGAGGCGGGGGCGGACTTTGTGGCGCTGGCAGCCGAAAACGCAGAGGAGGCCACCGCCGCGCTCGATGGCCTCGACGGGCTCATCGGGGCGCAGCTCGAATCCCTTGCGAACGAGGGCATCGAGGCGGTCGAGGAGGCGGGGGCGGACTTCGTGATCGCCAAACCGGAGACGGCCGCCGCGGGCATCGTCGACAGCGACCTGGGACTCGTGCTGGAGGTGGACGAGGCGTGGGAGGAGGGGCCACTACGCGCGCTGGCCGCCCTCTCGCTGGACGCGGTGCTGGTACGGGCGCCGGTGGACGACTTCACCGTCGCGCGCCGCATCTCCCTGTCACGCGTGGCGGCGCTCTGCGGGGCTCCCCTGCTCGTGACCGTCGCGCTCGACATCTCGAGCGCGGACCTGGCCGCTCTGCGGGAAACCGGCGCCGGAGGCGTCGTGCCAACGGAGGGAACGGGCGCGGACGAGCTGGCGGGACTGATCGAGCAGCTCGCGGCGGTCCCGTTGCGAAGTACGAAGGGGCGCAGCGAGGGCGGCGGCTTCGCAATCGTGCCCTCCGCGGGAACAGGCGGAGATGGCGAGGAGTTCGAGGACGACGACTAGCCCTGAAGAGGCGCCCGTCGAGCTCCCCCGGCTGCGGCGGGGGCTGAGGCGCTGGTATCGCGCCAACGGCCGGCACGACCTTCCCTGGCGGCTGACCCGCGACCCGTACGCCGTGCTGGTTTCCGAGGTGATGCTGCAACAAACGCAGGTCGAGCGCGTGCGTTCGCGCTACGAGGCGTGGCTGGCACGCTGGCCGACGGCGGCGAGCCTGGCGGAAGCGCCGGCGGCGGCAGTCATCCGGGAGTGGTCGGGGCTCGGGTACAACCGGCGGGCGGTGAACCTCCAGCGAGCGGCACGGGAGGCGCTGGAACGGTTCGGGCGCATTCCGCTGGACGAGGCGAAGCTACGGTCGCTGCCGGGGGTGGGGCCGTACACGGCGGCTGCGGTCGCGTGCTTCGCGGGGGGCAGGCGGACGGCGGCGCTCGACACGAACGTCGCCAGGGTGGTGGCGAGGGCGCTGCTGGGAGAGGGGAGGGCGAAGGCGCCGTACGGGGTAGAGCTACGGGAGGCGGCGGAGGCGTGGCTGCCGGCACGGGGGGCGCGAGCGCACCAGCTGGCAGTCATGGACCTGGGGGCGACGGTCTGCAAGGCGTCGTCGCCGGCGTGCGAGGTCTGTCCGCTGGCCCGGGGCTGCGCGTGGCTGGCGGCGGGGCAGCCAGAGTCGCGTCCGGCTGTACCAAAGGGAACGGCCGTGCCGTTCGAGTCGACGGCACGGTTCGCGCGGGGGCGGATCGTGGCGATGCTGGCGGAAGGCTTGCGACTGACCGCGGACGAGGTCGCGGCACGGCTGCCGGAGGAGCACCGGGCGGCGTGCGAGGGGTACCTCGAAGCGCTGGCGCGGGACGGGATCGTGGCGTCTCGGGAGGGGCGCTGGGGGCTGGCGGAGGACCGCTAGGGCAGGATCAGCATCGCGTCGCCGAAGCTGTAGAAGCGGTAGCGCTCGCGAACCGCCGCGGCATAGGCCGCGCGGATGAGGTCGTGCCCGGCGAAGGCGGCGACGAGCATGAGCAGGGTCGAGCGGGGCAGGTGGAAGTTCGTCAGCAGCGCATCGACGACGTTGAAGGTGTAGCCGGGGCGGATGAACAGGCCCGTCTCGCCATCTGGGTCGCCGTCGTCGCCGAGGGCGTGCTCAAGCGTGCGGACGACCGTCGTGCCGGTGGCAACGATGCGACGCCCCTCGGCGCGAGCAGCGCGGATGGCATCGGCGGTGGCGGGCGGGAGTTTGTAGCGCTCCGGGGGGAGCACGTGCTCGGCGGGGTCCTCGGTGCGGACGGGGCGGAAGGTGCCGGCGCCCACTTCGAGCGTGAGGAAGGCGCGCTCGATGCCCGCGGCGGTGAGCCGGTCGAAGAGGTCGGGGGTGAAGTGGAGGCCGGCGGTGGGGGCGGCGGCGCTGCGGGGCTCGCGGGCGTAGACGGTCTGGTAGCGCTCGGGGTCGCCGTCGTAGTCGTGGATGTAGGGAGGAAGGGGGACGGTACCGGCGGAGGAGGGGTCGATGGGGCGGTCGAAGGTGACGGTGGCGACGTCTTCCTCGCGGCGGCGGACGGTGGCGGTGAGGGGGCCATCGTGGGCCTCCAGCCGGAGCTCGCGGCCGGGCGCAGCGGCACGGCCGGGGCGGACGAGCGCGGACCAGGCGCCGTCGTCGTGTTCGCGCAGGAGAAGGAGCTCGACGCGTCCGCGGGTGTCGGCGCGCACGCCGAGGAGACGGGCGGCCATGACACGGGTGTCGTTCAGGACGAGGAGGTCTCCCGCACGAAGGAGGGCGGGGAGGTCGCGGACGTGGTGGTGGGCGAGACCGGCCGTGCTGCGGGAGACAACCAGGAGGCGGGCGGAGTCGCGGGGCTCGACCGGCTGCTGGGCGATCAGCTCGGGGGGCAGGTCGTAGTCGAAGTCCGACGTTCGCACGCGGGGAGCATTGCCCTTTCTCGGGCGTCGGTCTAGCGTACGGGCGCTGGAGGCGCGGCGTGGCAGAGTTCGACCCGAGGGGTACGCGGGCGCGATTCGCGGGCATCAGGCGCGACTACGCGCAGGCGGTGCAGGCGGAGGAGGTCTCGATCGAGCAGGGCGCGGTCGCGCAGCTCGAGGCGGAGGCGGTGAGCATGGAGCAGAGTGCCGTGGCGGCGATGCGCACCGAACGGGCGACGCTGCGGGACAGCGCGGCGGCGGTGGTGGCGACGAAGTCGGCAGCCCTGGACGGGACATACGTGGGGGTGCTGGCATCGCCAGTCGTACGGGGCGAGGTGCACACCTGGTTCGACCTGCGGACGGCGTTCGCGGTGGGGCTGGGACTGGCGGTGGGGAGCTTCGCGCTCAGCCTCGGACGGGGGATGCTGCGGGGCCTGTTCCGCTAGCGGCGTCGACGTCGGTGCGGAGCTGTCCGCAGGCGGCGGCGATCTCGGCGCCCTTCTCGATTCGCACGGTGGCGTTCACGCCCGCCTCGTTGAGGATGCGGCGGAACTCACGCACGCCCCGGCGCGAGGGCGCGGCGAAGGGTCCGGCGGTGGCGTTGAGGGGGATGAGGTTGACGTGCACGCCAGCGCCTCGGAGCACACGGGCGAGCGCCCGCGCCTGCTCGGCGGAGTCGTTGACCCCGTCGATGAGCGCGTATTCGACGGAGACGCGGCGGCCGGTCGCGCGGAAGTAGCGGCGTCCGGCGTCGAGCAGCTCGGCGACGGAGTTGGGGCGGGCGGTTGGGACGAGGCGGCGACGGAGGGCGTCATCGGGGGCGTGGAGGGAGATAGCGAGGCCGACCTGGAGCTTCTCGGCGGCGAGCCGGTCGATCGCGCGGGGGATGCCCACCGTGGAGACAGTGATGGCGCGCTGGGCGAGGTCGAAGGCGCGGGGGTCGGTGAGCTGGCGGACGGCGCGAACGGTCTCGTCGTAGTTCGCGAGAGGCTCTCCCATGCCCATGAAGACGACGTTGGTGACGTGCTCGCCGCGGGGCGCGAGGAGGCGCTGGAAGTGAAGCACCTGCGCGACAATGTCCTCGGCGGGGATGTTGCGCTCGAAGCCCATCTGGCCGGTGGCGCAGAAGACGCAGCCCATGGCGCAGCCCGCCTGGGTGGAGACGCACACGGTCGAGCGCGGCGCGCGGCCGGAGCGCGGGTACTGCATGAGCACGGTCTCGACGGTGGAGCCGCCGGGGAGGGCGAGGAGGGCCTTGGTGGTCTCGCCGTCATCGCTGGCGACCTCTCGGAGGACGGCGGGCGCCTCGAGCGTGAGCCCGACCTCCCGCATTCCCTCCCGGAGGGCTCCGGGGAGCTGGGTGATCTCGTCGAGCGAGCCAAGGCATCGCCGGTAGAGGGCCTGCAGGACCTGGTCGGCGCGGTAGCGGGGGGCGTCGAGGGCGGTGAGGGCTTCTTCGAGCTCGGCCGGCGTGAGACGCAGAAGGCTGGTCATGCGAGGCCAGCCGAGCGGGCGAGGCGGCCACGCTCGCCGTTGAGGAAGGCCTCCCCGGGTACACGCCGGGAGCCGCTGCGCTGGACCTCGTCGAGGACGAGCACTCCCTCGCGGAAGGCGACGGAGGGTTTCCCGGCGAGCACGGTGAGGTCGCCGGGCAGAAGTTCGTCGCCGGCGTCACCGACGTGCGCACGCCAGATGCCGAGGCGGTCTCCGTTGTAGGTGACGAAGGCGCCGGGCCACGGGTCGTAGGCGCGAACGGCGCGCTCGGCCTCGCGAGCGTTCATGCCGGCGGCCAGGTGGCCGTGGGCCTTCTCCAGCAGGGGGCAGACGGTCACGAGAGATTCGTCCTGGGGGACGGCGCGGACGGCGCCGTCGAGCCAGGCGGGGAGCGTCTCGACGAGCAGCTCGGCGCCCTGGTCGGCGAGACTCGCTTCGAGGGAAGCGGTGGTGTCGGTGGGGGCGACGGGGAAGGGGCGAGCGGCGAGGACCGGGCCGGCGTCCATCTCGGGAACGAGCTCCATGATGGAGACGCCGGTTTCCCGGTCGCCGGCGAGGATGGCGGCGGCGACGGGGGAGGGGCCGCGCCAGCGGGGCAGGAGGGAAGGGTGGACGTTGACGACCGGGTGTCGGGGCAGGTCGAGGACGGCGCGAGGGAGGATGCGTCCGTAGGCGGCGAC
This sequence comes from Dehalococcoidia bacterium, assembly GCA_009841435.1. Classification (GTDB taxonomy): domain Bacteria; phylum Chloroflexota; class Dehalococcoidia; order Tepidiformales; family Tepidiformaceae; genus UBA2991. The sequence continues at coordinate 23,306 of VXLW01000052.1, forward strand.
AACGATGAGGTCAGGTTCGACGGCGGCGAGCTCGGCAACGGCTTCGGGGTCACGGAACGACTGGGGCTGGAAGACGGGGATGTCGAGGCGCTGGGCCTCGACCTTGGCGGCGGGAGCGCGCATGCGGCCGCCACGGCCCGCGCGCCGGTCGGGCTGGGTGACGGCGAGGCGCACGTCGTAGCCGGCCTCGACGAGCGCACGGAGGCAGGGCAGGGCGAACTTCGGGGAGCCCATGAAGACGGTGCGCATCGCGGAAGGGTTCATCGCGGCGTCAGGACGACGGCGTCGCCCCGGGCGGCGCCGGTGCGGGCGGCAGCGTTGCCCTCGCGCTCGGCGATGGCGAGGAAGCCGCTGGAGTCGACGTGGCAGGCGAGCGCGCCGGGAGGGGCATCGCTGAAGGTCCGGACCATGTCCTCGATGCTGTGGCCGTTTATGTCGAGCGCGAAGTCCTGGGGAAGCTGTTCCTTTCGGATGGTCGTGACGAGATTGCCGTAGCGATCGACGTGGATGACGGTTCCCCGGATGGTTGTTCCCTCGGCGCGGCCCGCGAAGGGTGGGAGCAGGGTCAGCTCGTCGCGGGCGGGGCCGAGCGTCTCGTGGTGGCCGGTGGCGGCAATGTGCGCGGCGGCGGGGGCGAAGAGATCACGCCCGTGGAAGGTAGCGCTGACGGTGGCGAGACGCGCCTCGGGACTCTCGATGGCGCGGACGTCGAGTCCCGGGGGCGAGGGGGAGCGTCGGGGCGCCGAGGGGCGCGCGTCGGGCGGCACGGCGGCGGAGAGGAGGCCGTTGTCGGGGCCGACGAAGTAGCGGAGGGCGGTGGGGTCGCCAGGGACAGGCGCACGCACGGCGATGGGGAGTCGCTCGCTGCCGACGCCGGGATCGACCACGGCGAGCACGACGGCGGGGGCGGGGAGGAAGGGGAGGGCGGTCTCGAGGAGCCAAGCGCCTTCGTCGATAGCGTAGGGCGAGACCTCGTGGGTCAGGTCGACAAGGGGGGCGCCGGGCGCCCGGGCGGTGAGGACGGCCTTCACCTGGCCGACGTAGGTGTCGTGCGTTCCGAAGTCGGTCAGCAGGACGATGGGAAGCGGGTCAGTCATTCGATACGCCACAGGTGCACGTTCAGGAAGCGGTCGGTGGGGGTGAAGAGCACGCCGAAGGGCGGAGACGTCACGTTGGCCGCGCGAACGTACCGGATCCGGGGGTAGGCGAGGATGACGCTGGGCGCCTCCCGTTGCCACAGCTCCTGGAACTGGCGGTAGGCATCGAGGCGTACGAGGGCGCTGGAGGTGGTCCGCCCTCGCTCGAGGAGGGCATCGACGATGATGTCGCCGTAGTTGGCGACGTTGCCGCCGGGGTGGTCGACCTGGGAGCTGTGCCAGGCGAGGTAGGGGTCGGGGTCGGGGCCCTGGTCCCAGCCGGCAAGCGCGGCGTCGTAGGTGCGGGGGGCGAGGAAGTCGCGGCTGAGGACGGTGAAGCTGGTGCTCGCGACGGTGGCGCGGATACCGACCGGTTCGAGCTGGCGCGCGACCTCGCGGGCGAGGGCGAGATGGCGGGGGTCGTTGTCGGTGCGGATGGTGAGGCGGAACTCTGAACCCTGCCGGACGAGGACGCCGGTCGTCGGGCTGCGATGCCAACCGGCCTCGGCGAGGAGGGCGATGGCGGCTTCAGGGTCGCTCGGGGGGCTGTCGAGGGAGGGGTCGTAGGCCCAGGTTCCCGGGGCTATGGCCGATGATGAGGGGGTCGCGACGCCAAGGAGGGCGTTCTCGACAAGTGTCTGGCGGTCGAGAGCGAGGGAGACGGCGATTCGCACGTTTGGGTCGCGGAAGTACGCGACCTGGCTGTTGTTGAGATAGAGAACAAGCGAGACGGCGCGTTGCAGATCCTCCTGGACGAACCCGTCGATGCCGTCGAGGGAAGCGAGCTGCTCGGCGCTGAGGGGCTGCCGCAGGAAGATGCCGTCGATATCTCCCTGCTCGAGGGCGTGCTTGACGGCGGCGAAGTCGGGGAGGAAGCGCACGGTGATGACGTCGATATGGGGGCGGCCAAGGTGGTAGCGGGGGTACGCGCTGAGGGTGGCCTCCACGGAGGTGGCGGACTCGAGGCGGTAGGGGCCCGCGCCCACGGGACTGGCATTGAACGGCGCATCAAAGAGGTCGGCGCCATCGAGTCCCTGCAGGAGGTGCTCGGGGAGAATGCCGACGGTGGCGAAGCGGGCGAGGAAGGAGGCGCTGGGCTCGGGCAGGCGGATGATGATGGTTCGCAGGTCTGGCGTGCGGACCTCGACGCCGGTCCAGGCCGCCTGCAGGCGGGGGTCGCCCTGGAAGTCCGGGGCGAGGATGTGCTCGGTCGTGAAGGCGACGTCGAGGGAGCGGACGGGGGCGCCGTCGTGCCACTGCAGACCAGGGTGGAGGCGGAAGGTGTACGTGCGCCCGTCCTCGCCGACTTCGGGGAGGGGGGCGAGATCGGGGAGGAGGCGGCCGTCCTCGCCGACGCGCAGAAGGCCGGCGAAGATCAGCCGGGAAAGGTCCTGGTCGACGGCATTCTCGGCGGCGAAGAGGGGGTTGATGCGCTGCCAGGCGCCGACGACCCCCTCAACGTAGACGGACTTCTGGACGGGCGTGGGCGTGGGAAGGGGCCTGGGGGCCTCCTCCTCGGGCCGGGTAAGGAACACACCGATGATGGCGACCGCGAGCGCGCCGATCGCCACGACAGCCGCCGAGAGGAGAGCGCGCCGCGAGTTCGCAACCGCGCGAAGCATGAAGAGAGACTAGCTCTGGGACTGGACGCTCAGGAAGGACACGAAGAGGAACACGATGACAAGAACGATCGTCGCCTGGAACAGTGTCTTCTCGAGACCGCGCTTCGTGCGGTAGACGGAGCCGCCGGAGAGCCCGCCAAGAGCCGCGCCGAAGCCGGAGCCCTTGACCTGCAGGAGCACGGCGACGATGAGGAGCGCGGAAACGATGATCTGGATGGCGTTCAGCATCAGCGGGCAGCGAGAGCGGCTTCTTCGGAAGGTGTGCGCTCAGCTTCGAGCGCGCCGTTCTCCCGGCCATGGTACACGTCGAGGATTGCAGCGGCGAGTTTCTGGAAGTCGTGCCGGTAGCGGTCCTCGCCGGCGACGACATCGGCCTGGACGACGCGCACGTGCTCGAACACGCGGGCGTCGGGATGCTCGAGGCTGACGGGAGTTGAGTGCAGCTCTTCGGGCAAGGCCCCGAGGTTGTCGTTCGCGATGACGGCCTCGATCAGGCCCGGGGCGGTGTGCCGCTCGATGGCCTCGATGTGGTCCGCGACGCCAAAGTCGTCGGTCTCCCCGTTCTCCGTGGCGACGTTGCACACGAAGAGGCGCTGGGCGCTCGTGGAGAGCAGGGCCTTGCGCAGATCCTCGACGAGCAGGTTGGGCATGACGCTCGTGTAGAGGCTGCCGGGCCCGATGACGACGACGTCGGCATCGAGGATGGCGCGGACGGCATCGGGATGGGCCTCGGCATCGGGCGGATTGAGGAAGAGGTCGCGGATGCGGGCACCGTGCTCGGTGATGTTGTGCTCGCCATGGACGAGCTCGTCGTCCTGGGTGCGCGCGGAGAGCGTCACGTCAGCGCGCGTTGAGGGGAAGATATTGCCGATAACGTTGAGAACGCGGCTGGCCTCGTGGACGGCCGTCTCGAAGTTCCCGGTGACGTTGGCCATGGCGACGATGAAGAGGTTCCCGAAGGAGTGGCCCTCGAGCCCATCCCCCGACCGGAAGCGGTACTGGAAGAGGCGGGACATCAGCGGCTCGGCCTCGGCAAGGGCGGCCACGCACTGGCGGATATCGCCGGGGGCGACAACGCCGAAGTCCTGACGCAGGCGTCCGGAGGAGCCGCCGTCATCGGCGACTGTGACGATCGCGGTGAGGTTGCTGGTGTATTCCTTCAGGCCGCGCAGGAGCACGGAGAGGCCAGTACCACCACCGATGGCGACGATGCGGGGACCGCGGCTAAGCACGCGCTTGGTGTAGAGCGACTGGGCCATGCTGCCGTTCTGGGCGCCGGGCCGGACGACCGCGTAGAGGAGGGACTGGTTCAGCTTCCAGAAGGCGATGCCGACGCTGCCGAGCGCGAGCGAGACGAAGATCACGCCGCGCGCCCAGCGGGGGATGAACTGGAGGGTGAGGTAGTGGGCAACGCCGGGGAAGTCGTAAGCGAGATAGGCCTCGCGCAGCAGGTAGGCCGCGCCCAGGCTGAGGAGGGTCATGCCAATGACGAGGAGAAAGAGCCACCGCTTGATGTGCATCCCTGGATAGAGCCAGGTGAACAGGCTGTGGTTTCGCATCCTGCGTGGCATGTCGTTGTGAGAGTCTACCAGCGGGAGGGCCTGTCTCGAAGGCATAAACGTGCCGGACGGCAAATTATGCCGCTCATGACGAACGGGCTTACTGGTCGAGTTCGCGGGCGAGGAGCTCCTGGGCGACCTGGGGGTTGGCCCGGCCCTTCGTCTCACGCATGACGCCGCCGAGGAGGCGCTTGATGGCGGCCGTCTTACCGCCGCGGTAGTCGGCGACCGCCTTCTCGTTCTCGGCGATGACCTGGCGGACGATGGCGAGCAGCTCATCGCTCTCGCGGACCTGGGCGAGCCCGCCCTCTTCGACGATCGTAGCGGCGGCCTTGCCGCTCTCGACCATTTCGTCGAACACCTGCTTCGCGACCTGGCCGGTGATGGTCTCGCCTTCCGCGAGCTCGATCAGCTCGGCGAGGGCGCCGGGCTCCAGGGGGAACTGCTCCACCTCGGCGTCGTGGTCGTTCGCCCAGCGACCGACCTCTCCGAGGACCCAGTTGGCGGCGAGCTTGGCGGAGCGGTCGGGGTCGAAGGGAAGGGCGGTGGCGACTGCGTCGGCGAAGTCGGAGCGGTCGCGGGCCTCGGCAAGGGTCGAAGCCTCGAAGTCGGAGAGGCCGAGGGCAAGGTAGCGCTCGCGACGAGCGGCGGGCAGCTCGGGAAGCTCGGCGCGGACGCCCTCGACGAAGTCGCGGCTGAGGGCGAGCGGGGGAAGGTCCGGCTCCGGGAAGTAACGGTAGTCGTTCGCTTCTTCCTTGGAGCGCTGGGAGACGGTCTCCTGGCTGTCCTGGTCCCAGCCGCGGGTCTCCTGGGGGATTTCGCCACCCTCGCGGAGCACGGATGCCTGGCGCGCCATCTCGAAGACGAGCGCTTCGTAGACGGCGCGGAAGCTGTTCATGTTCTTGACTTCGACCTTCGAACCGAACGCCTCCTGGCCGCGCGGGCGCAAGCTGATGTTGGCGTCGCAGCGGAAGTTGCCCTCCTCCATGTTGGCGCGGCTGGCGTCGATGGCGCGGAGGATGGCGCGCAGGCTCACGAGGTAGGCGCGCGCCTCCTCGGGGGAGCGGATATCGGGCTCGCTCACGATCTCCATGAGGGGCGTGCCCGAGCGGTTGATGTCGATGAGGCTGTAGCCATCGCCGGTGATGGGGTCGGTGCGGTGCAGGAGGCGGGCGGTGTCCTCTTCCATGTGCACGCGGGTGATGCCGACGCGCGTGCGTTCGCCCTCGACGTCGACGTCGAGCCAGCCGTCGTGGCAGATAGGGAGGTCGTACTGGCTGACCTGGTAGCCCTTCATGAGGTCGGGGTAGGGGTAGTTCTTGCGGTCGAACTTGGAGAAGCCGGATATCTCGCAGTTGAGGGCGAGGCCGGTCTTGACGATCAGGCGGATGGCCTCCTCGTTGATGACGGGCAGGACGCCGGGCAACCCAAGGCAGACAGGACAGACGTGCGTGTTCGGTTCGGCGCCGGAGTACTCGGCGCTGCACGCGCAGAACATCTTGCTCTGGGTGATGGGCTGGCAGTGCACCTCAAGGCCGATAACGGTCTCGAACTCGGTTGCGGCGGTCGTCATGGGGGCAGTGTAGGAAGGGGCGGGCGGGCGCGCTAGCGCAGCGTGAGGTGGGGATCCCCGCGCCGCACGCGGCCGATGGGGTGGAGGGGTTCGGCGTCGGCGACGAAGGCGGCTTCGAGGGCCTTCGCCTTGCGGGCGGGGCAGGCGAGGAGGAGGCCGCCGGAGGTCTGCGGGTCGAAGGCGATGGCGGCGAGTTCGGGATCGACGCCAGGGGCGACGGTGAGGTTGTCGCCGACCCAGTCGCGGTTGCGGCCTTCACCACCGGTGTGGGCGTCCATGGCGGCAGATTCGCGCGCGCCGGGGAGCAAAGGGAGGGCGGAGGCGTCGATGGTGGCGGCGACGCCGGAGCGTTCGACCATCTCCCAGAGATGGCCGAGGAGGCCGAAGCCGGTGACGTCGGTGGCGGCACGCAGGCGGTGGCCGGTCGCGAGGTGGGCGGCATGGCGGTTGAGCCGCAGCATCGACTCGATGGCGGCGTCGAGCCAGGGGGGCTCGCCGCGGCCGCTGCCGGTTGAGGAGAGTATGACGCCCGTGCCGAGTGGTTTGGTCAGATAGAGGCGGTCGCCGGGGCGGAGGGCGGCCTTGCGCAACAGGCGGGAGGGGTTTACGAGGCCGAGGACGCTGAGGCCGTACTTGGGCTCCTCGTCCCAGACGGTGTGGCCGCCGGCGACAACGCCGCCGGCCTCCGCGACCTTGTCCGCGCCGCCACGGATGATGCCGGCGGCGACATCGGCGGGGAGGTCCTCGGGGAAGGCGGCGACGTTGAGGGCGAGCACGACCTCTCCCCCCATGGCGTAGACGTCGGACATGGCGTTGGCGGCGGCGATGGCGCCGTACTGCCAGGGGTCGTCGACGAGCGGGGCGAAGAAGTCGAGGGTGGCGATGACGGCGGTGCGCGCGTTGATGCGGTAGACGGCGGCATCATCGGGCGTCCCGAGCCCGGCGAGGAGATCGGGATGCGCTTCGGGGTCGAACGCCTCGGTCAGTGGCGACAGAACCTGCGCCAGGGCCTCAGGGCCCGCCTTGGACGCTCAGCCGCCGCAGCCGGTCAGGTCCGTCAGCCGGATCTCGTGTGCAGTCACGGGACGATCGTAAGGGACAGAGGCGTAGCGGGATCGGGGCGTGCCAGAATGTCGGGGTGACCCTCGATCCGGACGCGATCATGGAGGCGCTGGGCGAGCTGTACGGCGAGCCGGAGTCGCGGCCCCACGGCGACGCGGTGGCGGAGCTGGTGCTGACGGTGCTGTCCCAGAACACGTCAGACAGGAACAGCGGTCGCGCGTTCGTCCAGCTCATGCGCCGCTACCCGGACTGGGACGCGGTCGCGGAGGCACCGCTCGAGGAGTTGATCGCGACGATCCAGACGGGCGGCCTGGCCCAGCAGAAGGCGCCGCGGATCAAGCGCATCCTGGAGGCAGTCCGGAAGCGGGCGCCGGACTGGAACCTCGCGTTCCTGGAAGAGGAACCGCTGGAGGAGACTCGCGCGTGGCTGCGAGGGCTGCCGGGGGTGGGGCCGAAGACGGCGGCGTGTGTACTGCTTTTTGCGCTCGGGCGTCCGGCGTTGCCGGTCGATACGCACGTGGAGCGGGTGACGAAGCGGCTGGCGCTGGTGCCGCCGAAGACGACGCCGGAGCAGGCGCACGAACGGCTCGAGGCGCTAGTGCCGCCGGAGCAGTACTACCGCTTCCACATGCTGCTCATCAAGCACGGGCGGCGGACGTGCGGCGCGCGGGCGCCGAGCTGCGAGGCGTGCCCCCTGGAGGCGTCGTGTCCCAGCAGCGCGTTGCCAGCCAAGGTGGTGGGCTAGGACTCGTCGTCTCGCGGAGGCGGTCCCCCCGGGAGGGTATGCTCCCACCAACTTCGCCCAAGGGGAGCGCCTTGCACGTCGCCTTGCACGTCGCCTTGCTTCGCGGGATCAACGTCGGCGGGAAGAACAAGCTGCCGATGAAGGATCTCGCCGCCTTGTTCCGGGAGGCGGGATGCGAGGACGTCCGCACCTACATCCAGAGCGGGAACGTGCTTTTTCGCTCCGGCTCGACGCCGGCGGACGCCATCCCGTCACTGATCAGCGCTTCGATCCAGGAGCGCTTCGGCTACCGCGTTCCGGTGGTCACGCGCACGGCCGGAGACCTCCGGGCGACCGTGGAGGCGAACCCTTTCGCCGCTGCCGAAGCGGACAAGCTGCTCGTCCTCTTCCTGGCCGATGCCCCCGACCCCGAGCAGGTTGAGGCACTGGACCCCCATCGCTCGCCCGGCGACGAGTTCTCGGTCGTGGGCCGCGAGGTCTTCCTTCACTGCCCAAACGGGTTTGCCCGCAGCAAGCTCACGAACAGCTACTTCGACTCCGCCCTTTCGACGACCAGCACGGGCCGGAATTGGAGGACGGTCGGCAAGCTCCTCGAGCTGGCCACGGCAGCGGCTGACGCCGCGCATGGCGAGCCCCGAGACGCCGTCTAGGGATTCTCGTCGCGGGCGCCGCCCACCTCGGGTTCGCGGGGCGACGGCGGCGGGGACGCGGGGGGACGAGCGGGGAGCGACAG
>VXLW01000068.1:0-2797 GCA_009841435.1 Dehalococcoidia bacterium
TAATTTTTTTAATGATCCCCCCACATAGGATAATTACTCGCTTATGATAGCCGGCAGCGGCAGATTTGTAAAAGAGTGAGGGCCGGGGGCGTCAGGATCGGGGTATGAATGAAGAGATTTTCCGCGAGATCCAGACAGCGCTCGACCACGAAGAACCGGTCGTGCTGGCGACGGTCGCGCGGACGCGCGGGTCCACGCCGCGCAAGACCGGCGCGAAGATGGTGGTTCGCAGCGACGGCTCGTTCTTCGGCACCATCGGCGGGGGCTGCGGGGAGGCTGAGGTGTGGCAGGAGGCGATGGAGGTGCTGGAGGACGGCTCCCCACGCATCGTCACGGTCGACCTGACGGAGCCGACGGACGGCGAGGACAAGATCTGCGGGGGCGTGATGGACGTCTTCGTGGAACGGCTAACCTGAAGCCGGCCCCACGGGTCGCTCCTGATCGATTAGCGCCGCGAGGGGTAGCGGCCGCCGCCAGCCCTTACCGGGATTGCGCTTTCCCCCATTGCAGCATCATGTACCATGATTGGACTGATTCCCCGGCGAGAGCGGGGGGACGAGGAGGGCGTTATGCCTGGTCCGCTGCTTATCGGTCCGCTTGGGCCGCTGGAGCTCGCCATCATCGTCGGCGTCATCGTGTTGCTCTTTGGCGTCGGGCGCATCAGCAGGATCGGCGGCGATCTGGGCTCCTCGATCAAGGAGTTCCGGCGCGCCGTTCGGGAGGACGACGAAGGGGAGGAAGAGGGCGCCACTGAGGAAGTGCAAGCCCAGGTCCAGCCGGAGCAGGCGGCCCCCCAGCAGCCGGTTCAGCAGGCTGCCCCGCCTGCCCAGCAGGCCGCGCCGCCAGCAGCAGCTCCGCCCGCCGACTCCGCCCCGCAGGGCGACAGCACTACCCGGAACGTCTTCTAGCGCTCCGCAGCAGGCGAACACACCGAAGCCCCCGTTTCCGGGGGCTTCGTGCTTTCTGCCGTTGCTCCTGAGGTGTGGCGGGCGCCCGACTAGCCCCCTCGCGGCGAGAACCGCGCGGAGGCAACCTCCGGAGCCAGCCTCAGAATGAGCCGCCAGCGACGGCGGGGACGATGCTGACCTCGTCGCCGTCGTTGATGGTGGTGGCGAGGCCGTCCTCGAAGCGGACGTCCTCGCCGTTGATGTAGACGTTCACGAAGCGGCGCAGCTCCCCTTCCTCGTCGAGCATCCGCTCGGCCACGCCCGGAAAGCGCGCCTCGAGGTCGGCGATGCAGTCCGACAGCGAGCCGGTGACACCGTCGACGGTGGGCTGATCGCCGGTGAGGGGGCGGAGGGGCTGGGGGATGAGGACCGTTGCTGCCACGTGATGGTCTCCGTTCGTTGTGTGGTTAGCCTTCGATGACGTCGCCGGTGATGGGGTCCACGCGGACGCCCCGGCTCTCGGCCCAGGCGACGCTGCGTGCGATCTCGTCGGTTTCTCCTTCGAGCTCGAGGATGACCCAGCCGGTGCTTTCGTCGACATCGGCCATGCGGATGTTGGTGATGACCTCGAACTGCTGCCCGATGAGGTAAATCACGGGCTCCTTGATCAGGTCGGTCGGGAAGGTGAAGCGCAGGCGCTGGACAGCCATCAGGCAGGTACCCCCTCGCGGTCCTCGTAGGCGGCCTCGAAGCTCTCCACGGTCGCGTCGATTTCGAGGGCGGGCCCGAGGCTATCGGCGACGGCCTCGGCGGTCTTGAAGCCCGCGCCCGTGATGAAGGCCACCACAAGCTCGTCGGGGTCGATTCTACCGGCGGCGGCCAGCTGCTTGACGCTGGCGATGGTCACGCCGCCGGCCGTCTCCCCGAAGATGCCCTCGGTCTCGGCGAGCAACTTCATGCCGGCGACGATCTCCTCGTCGCTGACGGAGGCGCAGGCGCCGTTCGTTTCCTTCAGCTGGACGAGGCTGTAGTAGCCGTCCGCCGGGTTGCCGATGGCGAGCGACTTGGCGATGGTGTCGGGCCGCTGGGGGCGGAAGTTCATGCTGCCCTCGGCCCAGGCGGTGGCGACGGGCGAGCAGCCGGTCGCCTGCGCGCCGCTCATGCGCGTGTGCGGCTCGTCGATGAGTCCGGCCTTCGCGAATTCGTTCAGTCCCTTGAGGATCTTGACGAAGAGGGAGCCGCTGGCGATGGGCACAACGCAGTGGTCGGGCGCGCGCCAGCCGAGCTGCTCGGCCACCTCGTAGCCGAGGGTCTTCGAGCCCTCGGCGTAGTAGGGGCGCACGTTGACGTTGACGAAGGCCCAGTTGCGCGTGCCGGCGAGCTCCGCGCAGAGGCGGTTCACGGCGTCGTAGTTCCCGGCGACCTTCACGAGGGTGGGGCTGTAGATGCTCGAACCGAGCACCTTGCCCGCCTCCAGGTCGTTGGGGATGACGACAACGGCCTCCATGCCGGCAGCGGCAGCGTGAGCGCTGACGCTGTTGGCGAGGTTGCCGGTGCTGGCGCAGGCGAGCTTCTCGTAGCCGAGCTCGCGGGCGCGGGAGCTGGCGATGGCCACCACGCGATCCTTGAAGGACCAGGTGGGGTTGGCGGTGTCGTTCTTGATGTAGAGGTTGGGGAGCCCCAGCGCCTTGCCGAGGTTCTTCGCGTGGATCAGGGGGGTGAAGCCGGCCCCGATGTTGATCGCGGTGTCTGCATCACAGGGCAGAAACTCGCGGTAGCGCCAGAGGTTGGCCGGGGGGGGGGGGGGGGGGGCGCCCGCGCCGGCGGGCGGGGGGGGGGGGTGGGGGGTGGAAAAAGAAGGGGGGGGGGGAAAAAAAAACCGAAGAGGGGTGGGGGGGGGGGGGGGGGAT
>VXLW01000068.1:2807-31448 GCA_009841435.1 Dehalococcoidia bacterium
GGGGTGAGAGCCGGCCCACGATGGGGCGGGGGGCGGTGGACCACGCCCGCACACCCCCGCGGGGCCGCGGGGGGGGGGGGGGGGGCCCGCCCCGCCCCCCGCCCGAGACGGCGGCCTTGATGCCGTCGTCGTCGTACAAGACCTCCAGCGGTCCGAAACAGAAGTCGCAGACGTGGAGCGCTGCGAGGGGGTAATCGCGGCTGCATTCGCGGCAGCGCAGGTTTTGTGCGTAGGTCATGCCTTTCTCTCGTGCATCGGGTGTCGCGGTGGGCGGAGCGCCCGGAGGGGCGCCCGCTGGCGCGAGGCGGTGTGGTCGCGAGGGTGGTCCCCTACGGGACCAGGGACATGAACATTCGGCCCAGAGGTGCTGACATCTTCTCTCCTCGTGCGCGGGCCGGGTCCTTGAGCACTGGCGCTCTCATCGTTCTCCCCTTCGGGGATTCCGGCTTTGGCACCTTGTCTCCTGGGAGACAGGTTGCCCGGGCTTCACGGGGCCGGTTCCCTCCACCCGTCTGGATAAGGGCGGCACGCAGGCACTACTTGACGGAAACGGTACATCCGATCGGGTTGTGAGGGAAGGGAGGGGGCCACGACGCGCCCCCGGTCGCGCCGGATCGAAGTCCGTAGACTCGCGGGGATGGAACGCGAGCACTTCCGCGAACTGGTGCACGAGGCCGTGGAGTCGCTGCCCCGGGAGCTGCTGATGCGCGTCCAGAACGTCGACATCGTGATCGAGTGGCGACCGACGGCCCAGGACCGCCACGCGGCGGGCATCGGGCCGGGGAGCACCCTGCTCGGGCTCTACCACGGTGTCCCGCTTCCCGACCGGGGGGAGAACTACAACCTCGTCCTTCCCGACAAGATCAGCATCTACCAGGGGCCGATCGAGTCCATCTGCCGAACCGACGACGAGGTGCGGCAGCAGGTGCGGACGACCGTGCTGCACGAGATCGGGCACTACTTCGGGATCGACGACGACCGCCTGCACGAGCTGGGGATGGGGTGACGTAGTGACTAGTGGTTGGTGGCTAGTGGCTCGTGGGGCCGGCCGCTAGTCGTCGAGGGCGCGGCGGGCGAGCTGCTCGAGGGCGCGGTCCTCGAGCGGGGGGTTGTGGAGGCCAGCGCGCACGTCGCGGTAGTAGCGCTCGATGGGGCGGCTCTTCTGCAGGCCCACTCCGCCGACCACGCGCATGGCTTCATCGACGGCTTCGATGGCGTTGTTGAGCGCGTCGACCTTGGCGACAGCGACCCGATCGGCAGCGGGCATGCCGCTGTCGTCGCCTGTCTCCCAGGCGGTGGCGGCGTCGGCGATGAGGGCGCGGTTGCGCTGCAGGAGCAGGTCGATGCGGGCGACGCGGCGGCGGACGCCGGGGAACTCGGAGATGGTGCGGAGGCCCGTGGGGGTGCGCTCGCGGGCGAAGGCGACCGCGTAGTCCCGGGCAGCGCGGGCGACGCCGGTGGTGGTGGCGGCCACGCCGAGGGCGAACCAGACGCCGCTCGCGCGTCCGCGGGGGCTGGGCTTCGCGCGGTTGCGGTAACCGAGGAAGCGGTCCTCGCCGAGGCGCACGCCCTCCAGCACGAGGTCGTGGCTGCCGCTGGCGCGCATGCCGAGGGCGTCCCAGGTCTCGTCGATGCGGACGCCGGGGTCGTCGCGCAGGACCATGAAGTCGGCGATGTCGGGGGCGCCGCCGTCGGGCGAGTCGAGGCGGGCGAGGACGGGCATGTACCAGAGCTCGGGGGCGAGTGTGACGAACGTCTTGCGCCCCTCCAGCACCCAGCCGCCCTCGACGGGCGTAGCGGTGGTGTCGGGGATGCCGCCCCCGGCGGGGCTGCCGAGCCCCTCCTCGGTGGCGGCGGTGTTAACGAGCTTGCCCTCTTCGACGGCGCCCCGGCAGAGCTCGTCGAACCACTCGGGCGGGTAGACGGAGGCCTCGCGCTCGGCGCCGAAGCGGATGAGGTGCATGTTGAGGGAGAGCGCGGTTGAGCCGTCGCCCGCGGCGAGCGCTTCCTGCACCTGCACGAATTGGGAGAGCGGAAGCTCGAAGCCGCCGTGGGAGCGCGGCACGGTCAGCTTCATGAAGCCGGCCTCGCGCAGCTCGGCGAAGTTCTCGTGCGGGAAGGAGCCTTCGCGGTCGTGGCGGGCGGCGCGCTCGGCGAAGCGCTCGGCGAGGGAGGCGGCGAGGGCGACCCAGTCGGGCTCGGACATGGCCCGCAGTCTAGCGGCTCGCCCGGCGGAGGCGAGCGATCCGTTGCTATACTCACCTTTCGCCGCCTGACCTGGCACGGAGCGAAGACTTGGAAGAGCCGAAGCTCGTTTCCCAACGAATCATCGAGAACGTCGAGAAGGTCATCATCGGCAAGGACCGTGAGCTGCGACTCGCGATCACGGCCCTGCTCTGTGGTGGCCACATGCTCGTGGAGGACGTCCCCGGCGTGGGCAAGACCATGCTCGCGCGGGCGCTGGCCCTTTCGACCGGGTGCAGCTTCAAGCGCATCCAGTTCACACCGGACCTGCTGCCCAGCGACGTGACGGGCGTCTCCATCTACAACCAGAAGTCCATGGACTTCGAGTTCCGCGCGGGGCCGATCATGGCCCAGATCGTGCTCGCCGACGAGATCAACCGGGCCACGCCGAAGACGCAGTCCTCACTGCTCGAAGCGATGGAGGAGCGGCAGATGTCGGTGGACGGCGTGACGCACGTGATGCCGTCGCCCTTCATGGTGATGGCGACGCAGAACCCCATCGAGTACGAGGGCACGTTCCCCCTGCCGGAGGCGCAGCTCGACCGCTTCCTTATCCGCGTGAACCTCGGGTACCCGAGCGCGCAGGACGAGGTGACGGTGCTCGACGAGCAGCAGGTGGCCCATCCCATCGACGCGCTGGAGGCGGTGACCGACGCCACCGAGATCCGGCAGCTGCAGCGGGCCGTGCGCGAGGTCTACATCGACCCGCTGATCAAGCAGTACATCGTCGGCCTGGCGGGAGCGACGCGGACGCACGAGAACGTGTACCTGGGCGCCAGTCCGCGCGGGTCGATCGCACTCTTCCGCACGTCGCAGGCGCGGGCCCTGCTGGAGGGCCGTGACTACGTGACGCCGGACGACGTGAAGGAGCTGGCCTTCGTGACGCTGGGGCACCGCGTGATCGTGAGCCCGGGGGCTCGCGTGAAGGGGGCGACGGCCGCCGACGTGGTGGCCGACTGCCTGGCGCGCGTGCCCGTGCCTGGCGCACGCGCCCGCGCCTGAGGTTCCGGTGCTGCTGCGAGTGCTGGCGTGGCCCTTTGCGCCGCAGCGGCGCACGCTCACGGTGCTGCTCGTCATCCTCGTGGCGGCGGTGTTCATCGCCACGGGCACGGGCTTCTGGCTGCTCTACCGCATCGCCTACATCGTGGCGATGGGCATCCCTGTCGCGCTCATCCTGGCGTGGCTGAACACGCGCGCCCTTGAGGTGCAGGTGGAGCGGCGGACGCTGCGGGGGCAGGTGGGACAGGAGGCGGAGGAGCTGATCGAGGTCCGCAACCTGAGCTACATCCCCAAGATGTGGGTGGAGCTGGAGGACCCGAGCGAGCTTCCGGGGCACACGTCGAGGCGGGCAGTCGTGATCCCGAGCCGGGGGCTGCGGAGCTGGGTGGTGAGCACCACCCTCCAACGCCGCGGCCTGTTCGACTGGGGGCCGCTGCGCGTGCGCGGGGGTGACCCCTTCGGCATCTTCTACACGGAGCGCGACTACGGGGTGCGCCAGCAGATCCTGGTCTACCCGCGGGTGGTGGACCTGCCGCGCTTCCAGACGCCCCCCGCGAGCCTGCCGGGCGAGGGCCGCTTCCGCCGCCGGACGCACTACATCACGCCAAACGCGAGCGGCATCCGTGACTGGGCCCCGGGCGATCCCCTGAGCCGCATCCACTGGCGCTCGACCGCCCACACGGGCGAGCTGATGGTGAAGACGTTCGAGCTCGACCCCACCAGCGATATCTGGGTGATCGCCGACATGGAGGGCGCCATCCAGGCAGGCGAAGGCGACGAGAGCACGGAGGAGTACACCGTCACGGTGGCGGCGAGCGTGGCCCAGCGCTACATCGCCGCGAACCGCTCGGTGGGGCTTATTTCCTTCGGCGAGGACTACACGGTGGTGGAGGCGGAGCGGGGACAGCAGCAGCTCTCACGCATCCTCGAGTCACTGGCAGTGGCGAAGGCGTCGGGGGAGGCGCCGCTGGGGAACCTGTTGATCGAGGAGCAGCGGCGCTTCGGGCGCCACACGACGCTCGTGCTGGTGACCGCCTCGACAGACAGCAGCTGGCTCTCGCCGCTGCAGTCGCTCGTCCAGCGTGGCGTTCGCGCATCCGTGGTGCTCATCGACCCGAGCACGTTCGGGGGCGAGGGGTCGCCGCTTGTGCTGTACGGGGAGCTGACAGCGAGCGACATCCTGACCTACGTGGTGGCCCAGGGGGATGACCTCTCGTACGCCCTGAGCAGCAGCGCCGTGGGGGCGGAAGCATGGCAAACCTAGAGGCGGTCCGGGAGGCGACGATGAGCGGGCGGCTGCGCCGCTTCTTCATCGAGACGCCGCGCCTGCTGATGAGCTGGGAAGACTGGCTCACCTTCGCGCCCGCCCTCGTGGTCTACATCGCCATCGCCGTCGCGATCCAGCAGGCGGAATGGGTACGGGACTTCCCCTCGCTCGTTCCCGCGGTGATCGGCGGGCTCATCATCGGGCTGCTGGCGGCGCGCACGCGCGCCAGCCACTTCCTCGTGCATCCGGTCGCGCTGCTGCTGGGCCTCATGGTGATCACGCTGACGGCCACGCCCTACGGCGACGGCGGCTCGATCGCGGCGCGCGTCGAGGACGTAGTGGCGCGCATGAACGAGTGGGTGCTGGTCGTGCGCGAGGACGACGTCAGCAACGACAACCTGCCGTTTGTGCTGCTGGTGCACACGCTCGGGGTGTTCGTTTCCTACCTGGCGGCCTGGGCGGTCTTCCGCTGGCGAAACGCGTGGATCGCGGTGGCGCCGGCCTGCGCGGGGCTGCTCGTCATCATCGCCACCACCAGCGGGCGGCCCAGCGGCGCCTTCCTCATGTTCTCCTTCGGAGCGCTGCTGCTGATCTCGCGGCTGCACCTGCAGCGCGCCTTCGTGCAGTGGGACCGGGCGCGGGTCGAGTACCCCGAGTGGCTCAGCCTGCAATCCGCGCAGCTCACGCTGGTGCTCACGGTCGTGATGGTCGTGATCGCCTGGCAGGTGCCCCTGGGCAGGCAGGCCGACGCCATCGATACGACCATCGACTACGTGACCGACCCGATCGAGGCCGCCCTCGAACCGGTCAGCCGACTGTTCAACGACCTCGCCGGGAGCGGGGGGAACTTCCACAAGTTCGGCCGCACGCTGCCCATCCGCGGCGACGTGAGCCTCGGCAAGAAGGTGCTCTTCGAGGTGCGGGGCGAAAGCCTCGGGCTCGTTCGGGGCACGAGCTACGACGAGTACACGGGTTCGGGCTGGCGCTCTTCCGACCGCGAGGAGGAGGAGGTCAACGCGGGTGACCCGACCTCGGCCGAGATACAGGCGCGCGCCTACCGCGAGCGCATCATCACGACGCTCGACATCGAGGTGTTCGACGACGAGGAGACGCTGTTCTCGGTGGGGACACCGCTGGGGACCAACATCGATTCCATCGCGGACCTGCCGGAGTCGTTCCCCGGGGACATTGAGCGCATCCGCAGCCAGGAGGACCTGCAGGAGGGCGACCGCTATCGCGTGGCCGGCACCCTCAGTATCGCCACGCCGGACCAGCTGCGCGCGGATGGGGTCAACTACCCGGACTGGGTGCGCGAGCGATATTTGCAGCTCCCCGACGACCTGCCCGACCGCGTCGGCGACGAGGCGGCGCGGGTAACCGAGGGCGTGACGAATCCGTACGACCTTGCCAAGGCAATCGAGGCGTACATCCTGGAGTTCGAACTCGACATGAGCGTGCGGTCCGCGCCCTCGCGCCGCGACGTGGTCGACTTCTTCCTGTTCGACCTGCAGCGCGGCTACTTCGACTACTTCTCGACGGCGATGACGGTGATGTTGCGGACGCAGGGCGTGCCGGCGCGCGTGGCGGTGGGGTACGTGCTGGACCCGGAGGATCTGAACGTGAGTACGGGCGTGTTCTCCGTGCGCAAGAACGACGCCTACTCGTGGGTGGAGGTCTACTTCCCCACCTACGGCTGGGTCGACTTCAACCCGTCGGACGAGCTGACGCTCGTGGGTGGGGACCTCGGAACCCTCATCGGAGAGGTGACGAACCTGCCGTTCGATGAGGTGCCCGAAATACCCTTGCCGCTGGAGACCATCGATGAGGACTCCATCGATCTCCTGGCCGACCTGCTGACGCCCATCGAGCTGGAGCGGGAGGAGGGGCCGCCCTGGACGATCATCTGGAGCGTCGGGGGGGCGGTGGTGGCGCTGGTGGTGGTGTCGATGGGGGCGCGCGTCTTCTGGGTGTGGGGTCTGCGGGGCCTGAACGGGATGCCGCGGCAGTGGGGCGGCATCGAGCGGCTCGCGGGCTGGGCCGGGCTGCAGGCGGCGGAGTCGGAGACGGTGCGGCAGTGGGGCACGCGCCTCGGCGACGCCCTCGAGCACCCCGCCGAAGCCGCCACCCTGAGCACGGCGTTCGAGGAGGCCCGCTATGGCCCGCCCGACCTGGAGCGCACGGACACCGACGAAGCGGGCGAGGCCTACCGCATCCTGCGGAACGCGCTGGCGGCGCGCATCTTCGGTCGCCGGTCGGCACGCAGGGACGAGGAGGAAGAGGAGGCGGAAGTGGAGGTATCGGAGGATGAGGGTCTGGACGATGGCGTGACCGACGAGGACGAGGCCTGATCAGACGTTGAAGAGGACGTGGACGACGTCCCCGTCCTGCACCTGGTACTCCTTGCCCTCCGTGCGCTGGAGGCCGCGCCGCTTGGCCTCGGCTTCGCTGCCGCACTCGACCAGATCCTCGTAGCGGATGACCTCGGCGCGGATGAAGCCGCGCTGCAGGTCGGTGTGAATCTTGCCGGCGGCCTCGGGGGCAGTGGCGCCCTCGGTGACGGTCCAGGCGCGGCACTCGTCGGGCCCGACGGTGAGGAAGCTGATGAGCCCGAGCAGGGCGTAGCTGCGCTGCACGGCCTCGGCCATGCCGCTGTGCTCGACGCCGGCTTCGTCGCGGAACTCGGCGGCCTCCTCGTCGCTCAGCTCGTTCAGCTCCATCTCGAAGCGCCCGCCCATGACGGCGAGGTCGCGCCCGGAGGCGCCGTGGGTTGCGCGCAGCTCCTCCTCGATGGCGAGCCGCCGGGGCAGGTCCTCCTCGCCCACGTTGACGAGGTCGAGGAGAGGCTTGTCGGTGAGGAACTGGCTCCCGCCGAGGAGGCGGCGTTCGTCGGCGGAGAGCGCCATCGCGCGGATGGGCGTCTCCGCTTCAAGCTCGCCCCGCATCCGGTCGAGGAGGTCGCGCAGGGCCTGGAGCTGTCCGCGTTCGCCAGCCTTGAGGGTGCGCAGCTCGGGGTCGATGCGCTCGATGCGACGCTCGATGAGGGCGAGATCGGCGAAGGCGAGCTCCAGGTCCATGATGCCGATATCGCGGCCGGGATCGACGGAGCCCTCGGGGTGGGGGACGGACTCGTCCTCGAAGGCGCGGACGACGTGGATGAGCGCGTCGACGGCGGCCAGCTCGTTCAGGAAGCGCCCGCCGAGGCCCTCCCCCTGGCCGAAGTGCTCGCCGGCGGCGGGGAAGTCGACGTACTCGACGGTGGCGTAGGTGCTCTTCTTGGGGTCGTAGATCTCGGAGAGGCGATCAACGCGCGGGTCGGGGACGGCCACGGAGCGGATGTTGGGCTTGCTCGCGGCGCCGAAGCCCCCGACGGGGGCGAGTCCGCGGGAGACGGCGTTGAAGACGGTCGTCTTGCCCGCCCGCGGTAGCCCGATGATGCCGACCTGCATCGGGGGAACGTACCCGCGCCGGCCTCAAGGGGGTAGGGGCGCGGCGCGGGCGAAGGCGCAACCGGGGGCCAGGTCGCAGTCGCCGCAGCGGGGGCGGCGGGCGAGGCAGAGTCGCTTGGCGTGGAGCACGACGAGCGCGTGGAAGCGCGCCAGCGCCGGCGTATCGCCGGGGAGTTCGGCGCCGAGGTACGCCTGCCAGACTGCGTAGGGGTCAGCGGGCGGCGGCCCCAGGCCGAGGCGCGAGAAGAGGCGGCGCGTGTACGCGTCGACGACGATGGTCGGCTGGCCAGCGGCGTAGAGGACGATGGCGTCCGCGGTCTCCTCGCCGATTCCCCAGGTCGCGAGCAGCTCCTCGCGGAGGACGTCCGACGGGAGCGCGAGCAGCGCTTCCAGCGAGCCGTGCCGTGCCACGAGGTCGAGGAAGGCGCGCAGCTTGCGCGCCTTCGTGCGGTATTGGCCGCTGGGCCGGATCAGCTCCTCGATGGATTCGTCCGGCAACTCCCCCAGCCGGACCGGGTCGAGGACACCGGCGTCGCGGAGGCGGTCGACGGCGCGTTCGGCGTTGGTCCAGTTCGTGTGCTGGACGAGGATCGCCCCGACCGCCACCTCAAAGGGGTCGCTCTCGGGCGTCCAGTGCCAGCGCTCGGCGCCGTGCATGCGATCGAGGGCGGCGACGAGGTCGGGGACGGAGGGCAGTGGGGCGGGCGCTGTCACAGCCGGTCAGGCGATGCCGAGGCGGCGTTCGATGGCGGCGAGCTCGGGGAGGAGGCGGGCGGCGGCGCGGGCGATGACGCGCTCGGCGCGGGCGGCGGCGGCGAGGTCGGCGGGGCTGAAGGCGCCGTCCGCGCGGAGTTCCAGGAACTCGTCGCGGTCCTCCTCTATGAGCACGTTCTCGGCGGTGAGCCACCAGTCCAGGGCGAGGTCGCGGTAGGCGACCTCGCCTTCCCGGATGCGCACGCCGGCGACCGCGTCGAAGCGGTGCGCGATGATGCGGTCGCCATCCCGCATGCGGTAGACGGTGTAGGGGCGGGCGCGCCAGAAGTAGCCGTAGGAGACGGACCCAGGGGGGATGTCGATGGGCGTGCCGAAGACGGCCCCGCCCTGACGCATGACGTAGCTGACCACGACGAGCGAGGCGGAGGCGTGCTCGAGGGCGCAGATGTAGCGACGCTCGCTGCCGTCGGGCTTGCGCTTGCGCTCGACCCAGGGAGTTCCGCGCGGGGCTGTCGATGGGGGTGCGTCGAGGGTCACGCGCCCATCATCGCGGAGAAGGCGGTCGCCGCGCGAGTTGTTAACACTGGCGTCGCCGGGGCGCGGGGCACGGTAGGCTCTCTGGCATGCATCGCGTCCTCGGAGGGCTTGTCGCGGCGCTGGTGCTGGCGCTGGCCGCGTCGTGCGGAGGGGGCGAGCCGCCTCCAGCGCCCATCCGCGCGCTCGAAGCGACCGCGGAACGCGCCTACGTGGACGAGCTGCCGCAGGCCAGCTCCGTCGTGCGGGTTCGCTTCAACCGGGCGGTTGAGCCGACCAAGCTGCGGGCGCTCAAC
Source organism: Dehalococcoidia bacterium (assembly GCA_009841435.1). GTDB lineage: Bacteria > Chloroflexota > Dehalococcoidia > Tepidiformales > Tepidiformaceae > UBA2991. The sequence continues at coordinate 12,308 of VXLW01000068.1, forward strand.
GCGGCCTTCCGGCTGACCGCGCCGGATGGCTCGCCGCTCACCGGCCACCCGCTGACGGAGATGCCCGTGGAGGGCGTCGAGCTGATCAGCTCGCGCGTCGTCGAGCTGACCGTGGGGGCGCTGATCGTGTCGGGTTCGACCCTGCACGTCTCGACGGAGGCGCTCTCGGGCCCGGACGACGAGGTCTCGGTCGTGGTGACGAGCGAGTTCACGGAGCTGGGCGTTGTACTGGCCGGGGGCGTGTTCGCTTTCGGCGATTTCTCGCTGGTGGAGCAACGGGACCCGGAAGCGCCCACCGCGTCCGATCGGGACCCGTTCGCCGTACGCGCCGCCCTGGAGGAACACCTGAACGAGCGCGCAGCGTCGGCGGCGGTGCGGGAGACTGCCCTCTTCCTGTACGACGGCATGGACCCCGAGGTGGTGGCGGCGCCGAAGCTGCGCGCGGCCCTGGCGGCGCTGGCGGGCACCTTCGCCGACGCGGCCGTGCGCTCCCTGCTCGGGCCGGACAACTGCACGGGCGCCTCTGCGGCCTTCATCGGGTTCCAGGAGCCGCCGGGGGATCTCGACCTCGTGGCGCGGGTGACCTACGACGACGAGGGCCGGCGCATCGTCTCCATCCGGCCCGACCTGGAGGCCGCGCCCTTTGAGCTGCTCATGCCGCTGCTCGCGCACGAGGCGGTCCACTGCGACCAGCAGGACAGCCTGACGGAAGAGATCGTGGCGAGCGCCATCGACGTCTTCCTGTACATCCACCTGCTCATCTCGCAGCCGGAGCTGGCGCGAGACGCATCGCCCCTGGCGCGGAACTTCAACATTGAGGCGCTGGCGATGCTGAACAGCGGCCGCGCGATCCCGGAGTCGCTCGGCATCCTGCCGAGTCCGCACGGGCGTGAGGTGCTGCCGGACTCGGGCGTCGCGTACGGATCGTTCGTGGACGCCATCGCCGCCACCTACGCGGACGACGTGGACGCAACGGCGCCGGTGGAGCCGGTGGCGCAGCAGTACCTGGACGCGCTCGCGCAGGCGGTGGGGGCGCCGCTCGGGAGCGCGATCGACCTGAGTTACGTGGACCTGTTGATAGGGCGGGCGACGACCTTCGAGGCGATCTCGAACCTGCTGGACCTGTTCGAGCTGGCCCCTGGGTAGGCGCCACGCCGACCACCCCGGGCGCGCCATGGCAGGGATGGCTCTATCATGACCTTCATGAACAGCGTCCTGCGCTTCTTCCTGACCGTCGTCCTGGCGGCGGTGCTGATCGTCGTCATCTACCTCGTGGTAGCCGTGCTCGTGGACGGGTATTTCGGGGGGAACATCTTCCCGAACGAGGCCGAGCCGGGCACCTGGTCGGCCCCCGACAGCTGGAGCGAGTGGCGTGACATCGCCGTGGTGGCGCTCGGAATCCTCGTGGCGATCGCCGGGGTTCTCGCCTGCATCCTGCTCGCCGTGCTGATCGGCGTGGCCCTTTCCGTGCATCGCGCCGTCAACCAGAAGGTCGTTCCCCTGCTCGACTCGACCCGCGACCTCGTGGACGAGGTGCGGGGTACGGCGGAGTTCGTGGGCGAGTCCGCAGTGACGCCCATCATTCGGGTCTACTCGGTTGTGAGCGGGATCCGGAAGGGTCTGGACTCGCTCGGCTCGCTGGGCGGACGCTTCCGGGGCGGGTCGTGAGCTCGGGCGGGTCGCCGGACGACCCGGTCATCGGGGAGGGCGGAAGCAGCCCCGACGAGATGGTGGAGGAGCTCCGGCAGGCGGCGGAGGAAGCGATCGCCATCGCGCGCGAAGGCGCCCAGCAGAAAGAAGAGGAACTGTGGGCGCGCTACCGCGAGCTGACGAAGGGGCGTCGCGAGCGCCGCGAGCGCTAGCCCCCGCAAGCCCGAGTCCCGCGCCCTTGCTACGCTAGCCCGACGCCTCGCGGAGAGGTGCTGGAGTGGCTGAACAGGCACGACTGGAAATCGTGTAGGGGTGCAAGCCCCTCGTGGGTTCGAATCCCACCCTCTCCGCCAGCCCTTTGGTGATTCGTGACTGGTGACTAGTGACTGGTCCCCACCCCGGCCCCCGGGGACGTGGGGCGGGGACGAGCCACTATTCACCCGCCACTAGCCGCCCCTAGTGCCGGAAGTGGCGCGTGCCGGTGAAGACGAGCGCCACGCCGTACTTGTCGCAGCAGTCGATGCAGTCCTGGTCGCGCAGGCTGCCGCCGGGGTGGGCGATGGCGGCGACGCCCGCCTGGCAGGCGCGCTCGACGGCATCGTTCCATGAGAACGGGAAGAAGGCGTCGCTGGCGAGGGCCGCGCCCTTCAGCTCATCGCCGGCCTTCTCCATCGCGATCTCGACGCTCTTGACGCGGTTGGGCTGGCCGCTGCCCATGCCGAGCAGGCGGCCATCCTTGGCCAGCGTGATGGCGTTGCTCTTGACGTGCTTTACGCAGCGCCAGGCGAAGCGCAGGTCGGCGAGCTGCTGTTCGGTGGGCTGCGTCTTCGAGACGACCTGGTAGTCGATCTCCTCGGGAGCGATCTCGTCGGCGTCCTGGAGGAGCCAGCCGCCGCCCACCTGCCGCAGCGAGCGGCCGCCGCGGGAGCGGGGCCGGGACTCAAGGATGCGCAGGTCCTTCGACTTGCCCTTGAGCACGCGCAGGCCCTCCTCGGTGTACTCGGGTGCGATCACGATCTCGTAGAACATGCGCGTCGAGCCGTCGGTGGGATTGCGGTACTCCCGCAGCTCGCGCGCGAGCTCTTCGTCGAGGGGGCGATTGAAGGCGACGATGCCGCCGAAGGCGCTCACCGGGTCGGCGACGACGGCGAGGCGGTAGGCCTCGCGGAGGTCGTCGCGGGTGGCGGCGCCGCAGGGGTTCGTGTGCTTCACGATGACGCAGGCGGGCTCGGGAAAGTCGTTGACGGCGTTCCAGGCGGCGTCGGCGTCGAGGTAGTTGTTGTAGGAGAGCTCCTTGCCGTGGTGCTGCACGGCGGTGGCGATGCCGCCGAGGGCGTCCTCGCCGAGCGAGCCGTCGCGGTAGAAGGCCGCGCCCTGGTGCGGGTTCTCGCCGTAGCGCAGCCCCGCCACGCGCTCGAGGGGAACGCTCAGCTCGGGCGGGGACTCGTCACCGTCCCAGAGCCACTCGGCGACGGCGCTGTCGTAGCTGGCGACGTGCTGGAACGCCTTCCAGGCGAGCCGGCGCCGAGCGTCGGCGTCGAGCCCGCCCGCAGCCAGCGCTTCGAGCGTAGTGGCGTAGTCGGCGGGGTCGGCGAGGACGATGACGTCGGCGTGGTTCTTGGCGGCGGCGCGCAGCATTGTGGGGCCGCCGATGTCGATGTTCTCGATGCCCTCGGCGAGGGAGGCGCCGCCCTCCTGCGTGACCACCGCGCGGAAGGGGTAGAGGTTGCAGGCGACGAGGTCGATGGTCCCGAAGCCGTGCTCGCCGAGGGCGGCGTTGTGCTCGGGCAGGTCGCGGCGGGCGAGGATGCCGGCGTGGACCGCCGGGTGGAGCGTCTTGACGCGGCCGTCGAGCATCTCGGGGAAGCCCGTGACCTGCTCGATGCCGGTGACGGGCACACCTGCCGCCTCGACGGCGCGCTTCGTGCCGCCGGTCGAGACGAGCTCCCAGCCGAGGGCGTGGAGCCCCCGGGCGAAGTCCTCGATCCCGGTCTTGTCGTAGACGCCTAGAAGAGCACGCATGGCTCACCTCCGTTGCTTCTCCCGGAGAAGCAAAAGGCCCGTCCGTACGAACGGACCGGCCCAGGCGAGCGGCCATGCTTGTGTTTGCTCGGGCTCCCCCGCGGTACTCCGCGTATTCGCCAGTCACCCGAGTGGAGTGAGGATAGCAGGCACTCCGAGGCATCCTCAAGAATAACGGCCGGGGGCTGGTCAAAATTACCGGAGCTCGGCCGGGGGGCGGGCTCGGGCGTGGAGCTCGTGGCCCCAGCAGACGGCCTCGCCGGTGTCGCGGATGGCGCACGTGTGGATGGCGCCAGCGTTCACGGAACGGAAACGACCTTCGGGGGCGTCGGTCTGGCTGTGGTTGTTCTGGCCCCAGCAGAGCATCTCGCCCTCTTCGCTGACGGCGCAGGCGTGGTGCTGGCCCGTGCCGACCCAGAGGAAGCGCCCTTCGGGCGCCTCGGCCTTGCCGTAGTCGTTGGCGCCCCAGCAGGCTAGCCGGCGGTCGCCGTCCAGGGCGCAGGCGAAGTCGCCGCCGGCGCTCACGGCGCGGTAGTTGCCGGAGGGGACGTCGAGCTGGCCGTGCCAGGCGCCTCCCCAGCAGACAGGCGCGCCCGAAGTTCTGACGGCGCAGGTGTGGGCGTGGCCGGCGCTGACGAAGCGGTAGCGTCCTGACGGTGCATCCGCCTGGCCAAACTGGTTCAGACCCCAGCAGCGGATCGTGCGGGAGTCGCGCAGGCCGCAGCTGTGGGCGAAGCCGACGCTGACCGCGCGGTAGGTTCCGGACGGCGCGTCCATGCTTCCGTCGATGTCCGCGCCCCAGCACACCACCTCGCCTTCGTCGTCCACCGCGCAACTGTGCCAAGCGCCCGCGCTCAGTGAGCGGTAGCGCCCCGAGGGCGCGCTGGTGCGTCCGTTCGCGTCACTCCCCCAGCAGACCAGGGTCCCCGACGCCGTTCGAGCGCAGGAGTGGAGTTCGCCGGCGGCGACGGAGGCGTACGTCCCGGCGGGGGCTTCCGCGGCGCCAGAATCGAAGCGGTTCCCCCAGCAGACGACGGCATGGGACTCATCGACGGCGCAGGCGTGGGCGGGGCCGGTGCTGATGGAGCGGTAGGCGCCAGGTGGCGGGTCGGCGACGCTGCCCCGGCAGAGGACCTCGCCGGCCTGGCCGAGCGCGCAGGTGGCGGCGCCGCTCGCGGACACGGAGCGGTAGGGACCGGGCGACGCGTCGCCCCAGTGGCCCTCACCCCAGCAGTCGAGGCGGCCGGATTCGCGCAGTGCGCAGGTGTGGTCGGCGCCGGCGGCGATCGAAAGGTAGCGACGGGAGGGCGGTTCGGACTGGCCCTGGGCATTGTCGCCCCAGCACTCGACGCGTCCCGAGTTCCGCAGTCCGCAGGTGTGCGCGGCGCCGGCGCTCAGGGAGCGGAAGGTCCCGGAAGGCGAGTCGCCCTGGCCGTTGCCGTTGGCCCCCCAGCAGACCACTCCACCCAGGCGTGCGACGGCGCAGGTGTGGGCAAGGCCGGCGCTGACCGACCGGAACCGACCCCGCGGAGCGTCGGTCTGGCCGCTGAAATCGTCGCCCCAGCAGACTACCCGGGCGGCGTAGCTCAGGGCGCAGGTGTGCCACTCGCCGGCGCTCAGGGAGCGGTAGTGGCCGGGCGGGACGTCGGTCTGGCCGCGCGCATTGTCGCCCCAGCAGACGATCTCGCCGGACGCCCGGAGAGCGCAGGAGTGCTCGGCTCCCACGGCGACCAGCAGAGCGCGGTCAGGTTCCGGGGTGGGCAGGGAGAGGGTGAGATTGCCGTAGCGGTAGCGACCGTCGTCGGTCCGGAAGGTCAGCACGATCGGGACGGTGCCGACGTCGTACCAGTCACCGCCTTCGCGACGGGCGCTGATGAAGTGCTGTCCGAGACCGGAGGCCGGCTGCCAGACGCGTAGCTCAACGCCGGCCACGACGAGGTCGCCGTAGCGGTAGCTTCGCGAGTCGTTGAGGCGGGCGAGCTCGACGGGGACGGTGCCAAGGTCACGCCACAGTCCGCCCTCGGGGCGGACGCTCAGGGCGAGTTCGGTGGGGGACTCGATGTCCTGCCAGAGGACGATCTGGAGGGGGGAGGCGCCGTTCAGCTGCGCGCCGGTGGACTGCTGCGCCACGAGGGGGAGCGCGACGGCTGCCACGAGCACGGCCAGCAGCCATCGCTTCACCGCTGCGCCGCCTCAGTCACGCCACGCGCGGGCGATGGTGCCCCCGCCCAGCACCTCATCGCCGCGGTAGAAGGCGATGGCCTGGCCGGGGGTGAGGGCACGCTGGCGATGGTCGAAACGTACGGTAGCGAGGCCGTGGGCAGCCTCGGCGAGGGTGGCGGGAGCGGCCTCGGCCTTGTAGCGGGCCTTGGCCTCGATGGGGTCGCCGGGCGGGGGCGGGAAGCCGGCCACCCAGGTGACGGCCTCGACGGCGGCGTGGTCGGCGTAGAGGTCGTCCTCCTCGCCGATGGTGACGACGTTCGTGGCGGCGTCGATGGCGGTCACGTAGCGGGGTTCGCCGAGAGCGACGCCGAGCCCCTTGCGCTGCCCGACGGTGAAGCCGGTCACGCCCTCGTGGCGGGCGAGCACGACGCCCTCGGCGTCGCGCAGCTCGCCGGGGCTGGGCTCGACGCGCTCCGTCACGAAGGCGCGGTAGTCGTTGCCCGGAACGAAGCAGATCTCGACGCTGTCGGGCTTCTCCGCGACGTCGAGGCCGGTGCGGCGCGCGACCTCGCGCACCTCGTCCTTGCGCAGTCCGCCGACGGGCAGCATGAGCTTTGCGAGCTGCTCCTGGCCGAGCATGTAGAGCACATACGACTGGTCCTTGGACTCGTCGACGCCCTTGAGGAGGCGGTGGGGGACGCCACCCTCGCCGTGCGCGACGCGGGCGTAGTGGCCGGTCGCGAGGAAGTCGCCGTCGAAGGCGGGGAGGCGGTCGAGGAGGGCGCGGTACTTGATGTGCTCGTTGCAGCGGGCGCAGGGGTTGGGGGTGCGGCCGGCGGCGTACTCGTCGACGAAAGGGTCGACGACGTGCTCGCGGAAGGCGTCCTCAAAATTCAGGACGTAGTGGCGGATGCCGAGCTGGCCGGCGACGCGGCGGGCGTCGCCGATGTCCTCGACGCTGCAGCACTGCTGGTGGCCGCGAAGCTGGTCGGGGCGCTCCTCGGTCCAGAGGCGCATGGTGACGCCCACGACGTCGTAGCCCTGCTCTACGAGCAGGGCGGCGGCGACGGAGGAATCGACACCGCCGGACATGGCGCAGACGACACGGGGGGCGCTCATTGCTGTGCTATTCTCCCAGAGACCGCGTCAGGCGGAATGGAGCGCGCGCTCTGGAACCCGAGCCACTCGCCCACCGCGTCATCGACCTACTCTCCGAGCTGCAGGCTGAGGACATCGCGCTGCTGGACATCGGCAAGGCGTCGAGCTTCGCCGACTACTTCGTGCTGGCGACGGCGCACTCCCCGCTGCAGTTCGGCGCCATCGTGGAACGGCTGGGGCATGAACTCAAGGAAGCGGGCGTCCCGCCACGCCACCAGGAGGGCCGCAAGGAAAGCGGCTGGGTGCTGATCGACTTCGGCGACGTGATCGTGCACGTGTTCTCGCCGGAGAAGCGGGAGTACTACCGGCTGGAGGAGCTGTGGGGGCGGACGACGCCGGTGGTGCGGTTCACGGGGTAGGGGCCAAGCGTCCTATACTCGGCGGCGTTCGCCGCGAGCGGCGACGGGGGGAACGATGGAGTACCGGCGGCTTGGACGGTCGGGCCTGCACGTCTCGTTGGCGGGACTGGGCTGCAACAACTTCGGCATGCGCATCGACTACGAGGCCGCCGAGAAGGTCACGAACGCGGCGCTCGACGCGGGCATCACGCTCTTCGATACGGCCGACGTGTACGGCCGGGGCGCCTCGGAGGAGATGCTGGGGCGGGCGCTGGGAGCGCGCCGGCACGAGGTCATCATCGCGACGAAGTTCGCGGCGCCCATGGGCGAGGGGCCGATGCACCGGGGCGGCTCGCGCCACCGCATCGTGGAGGCGTGCGAGGCGAGCCTGCGTCGCCTGGACACGGACTACATCGACCTCTACCAGATGCACATGCCCGACCCGGACACGCCCATCGAGGAAACGCTGCGGGCGCTCGACGACCTGGTGAGGTCGGGCAAGGTCCGCTACCTCGGCAACTCGAACTACAAGGGCTGGCAGATCGCGGAGGCGCACTGGACGGCGGAGACGCATCACCTGACGAAGATGGTCTCGGCGCAGAACCACTACAACCTGATGGAGCGGGCGGTGGAGGCAGAGGTGGTGCCCGCCTGCAACCACTACGGGCTGGGCATGCTGCCCTATTTCCCGCTGGCGAGCGGGTTCCTGACGGGCAAGTACCGTCCCGGCCAGGCGGCGGAGGAGGGGACGCGGCTGGCGGCGTGGGGTCGCGCCGACGCGGTGCTCACGGACGACAACTTCGCGGTGCTCGAGAAGCTTGAGGCGTGGGCGGAGGAGCGCGGCCACACGGTGCTCGAGCTGGCCATCGGCTGGCTGTCGTCGCAGTCGCACGTGTCGAGCGTGATCTCGGGCGCGACGAAGCCGGAGCAGCTCGAGGCGAACGCGGCTGCTGTCGACTGGGTGCTGACCGCGGAGGAGGTCGAGGAGGTGGCGGCGCTGGTGGGGTAGGGGGCCGGGGCCGCTAGCGGGGCGGCTGGTACACTGGTTCGCAGACCCGCAGGGAAGGAGCCCTGATTCCTTGGCCTACGCCGACAAGCAGATCGTCTGCCGCGATTGCAGCACCAGCTTCACCTTCACCGCCGGCGAGCAGGAGTTCTACGCGAATAAGGGGCTGATGAACGAGCCCTCGCGCTGTCCCTCGTGTCGCCAGGCACGGCGTTCGAACCGCAGCTCCCTGGAGGAGATGGACGGGTACGTGCGCTACGGGAACTTCGCCAGCTTCGGCGGCAAGACGCCGCGTCAGATGCACCCCGCCGCCTGCGCCGACTGCGGCCAGATGACGGAGGTGCCGTTCCAGCCGCGGGGCGACCGTCCCGTCTACTGCAGCACCTGCTACAACAAGATCCGGCCGCCCCGGCAGGAAGCGCCACCCTCGCGCTAGCCGCCATCGCGCCGGAGGCGCCCCGTGCCCACCGACGAGATACGCCTGACCCAGCTCCGGAGGATGCTCACGGAGCCGTTCGCCGATCTCGACGCAGCGAGCGCAGCGATCGCCGCCGACCCGTGGGGCCTGGCGCAGGCGCTCGTGGCGGAGGCGGCGGCGAGCGACGACGTGTCGAGCATGGAGTCGGCGCGGGAGTACATCGAGGCGCGTCTGGAGGCGCTGGGGGAGGCGGTTCCGGTGGCGGCGGTGGAGGCGGTCAACGGGGCGGTGGAGGAGGCGCTGGCGGGGTGGGCGTAGTAGGCGCGAGCGCCGCCGCCGTCAGCTTCGCTCGATGACGCCGCAGGCGATGCGCCCGCCCGCCGTCCCGGAGTCCTCGCCGTAAGCGTCAGCCTTCTCGTGGATGATGACGGCGGAGCCATCGTCGTCGAAGAGCGAGCGGTCGTCGTCGCCGGCAAGGGAGATGTCATTCGTGAACAAGTCGGCGCGGACGGTCCCGTCGGTGGCGGCGTAAAGGTTGGGCAGATCCCCGGCGTGCTGGCCGGTGGAGAAGAGGAAGCCGTGGGTTTGATCGGTGGGGTTGAAGTGGCTGCCAGCGGCGGAGAAGTCGGGCGCACAGGCGCCGGTTTCGTGGATGTGGAAGCCGTGGCCACCCGGGGGCAGGCCGCGGAGTTCGGCGCTCACGAGCACGCCCTGCGGACCCTGGGTCAGGGTGACCGTCCCCAGCGTCTCGCCGGCAGCGTCCATGATCACCGCGACGGCGGTGATGCCCACTCCGGCTTCCGGTTCCTTCTCGCCGTCGCCCCCACAGGCGAGCGACAGGGAGAAAGGAGAGGGAGAGGGCGGCCGGAATCAGGACGAGCTTCCATATGAACGTCATGCCCCCATCCTAGGGAGGACAGGGGGATTCCGTGTGTAAGCGTGACCGTGGGGCGGCGAGGGCCGATACTGGCTCGCGCACTCTTGCGATAACCCAACACCAGATACGTCAGGGAGGCGTTTCATGCCCCGACATCCGAACGAGGCGCTCTTCGAGGGCGAGCCGCCGATGCCCGTGATTCCGTCCTGCGAGCACTTCGCGGGGACGGAGCAGCGCATCCAGAAGGCTTTCGAGCTGCAGAACGAGATGGGCGGCGTCTTCGACATCACCATGGACCTCGAGGACGGGGCCCCCACGGGCGAGGAGACGGAGCACGCGCAGATGGCGGCGCGGATGCAGAACAGCGAGTCCAACCACCACAACATGGCCGGCGTTCGCATCCACGACTACACGCACGAGCACTGGAAGGCCGACGCCGACATCGTCGTGGGCGAGGCGGCCGACAAGGTGGCCTACCTGACCGTGCCCAAGTGCACGGAGGCGAGCCAGGGCGCGGAGATGATCGAGTACATCCGCGAGCGCACGCAGAAGGCGGGCGTGGACCGCGAGATTCCGATCCACATCCTCGTCGAGACGCACGGGGCCCTGCACGACGCCTGGGAACTGGCGGCGCTGCCGAACGTGCAGGTGCTCGACTTTGGGCTGATGGACTTCGTCTCGGCGCACCACGGCACGATTCCCGCTTCGGCGATGCGCTCGCCGGGCCAGTTCGACCACCAGCTCATCCGGCGGGCGAAGGGCAACGTCGTGGCGGCGGCGCTCGCGCACGGCGTCGTGCCGGCACACAACGTGACGCTCGAGTTGCGCGACCAGGACGTCATCTACGGCGACGCGCGACGCGCCCGCGAGGAGTTCGGGTTCATGCGGCAGTGGTCCATCTACCCGGCGCAGATCGAGCCGATCACGCGCGCGATGGCACCCGAGGCGCCGGAGGTCGTGCTGGGCGAGGCGATCATGCTCAAGGCCTACGAGGCGGACTGGGGGCCCATCCAGCACGAGGGCGACCTGCACGACCGTGCGACCTACCGCTACTACTGGGAGGCGCTACAGCGCGCCCGGCTGATGAACGTGCCGCTTTCCGACGAGGTCGAGAAGCTGTTCTTCAGCGACGGGTCCTGAGCGCGTCATGACGCTCTACCTGATCCGTCACGGACTGGCCGCGGCCGGGCTCGACGACCTCGACCCGGGACTGGCGCCGCTCGGCCACGAGCAGGCGGCCATCACGGCGCGGGCCCTGCGCAGGCTGACGCCATCGCGCCTGGTGGTCTCGCCGCTGCGGCGCACGCGCGAGACGGCGGACCCGATCGCGGCGGCGTTCGGGCTCGAGCCGGAGATCCGCGAGGAGGTCGCGGAGGTCTTCGACCCGTCGCTTCCGCCGGAGGAGCGCAAGGCCATCATCGGGCCGTTTATGGACGGCGTCTGGAGCGAGCAGAACGAGACCCTGCAGGCGTGGCGACGGCGCGTCGTCGAGACGCTCGTCGACATCGGCGACGGCGGCGGTGGCGGCGGCGACGTCATCGTGGTGAGCCACTACATCGCCATCTGCGTCGCGATCGGCGAGGCGACCCGGAACGACCGGGTCGTGCCGGTGAAGCTCGGGAACACGTCTATCACGAGCATCGATGTCGTCGGCGAGAAGATGATGCTGGTGGGCGCGGGCTCGACCGAGCACCTTGCGGACGAGCAGGTCACGGGCGTGGCGACGGCGCTGCCGGGCGGTCCGTAGCAGGCGCTTCCCCGTACCCGCGGCGCGTCGTACGCTTCGATGCGCAAGCGATTGCCGGAGACCGCAGGTCCCCCCGGGGGGATAAGCCGCAAGCGGCGCCTGCCGAGGTAATGCGCGAGGCGAGCGCCTTTCCTGCCCGCCACTCGCACTCCTCTCTCCCCAACGCTGGACTGGAGTTTCGTTCGTGCCTGCCGCGAAGAAGGTGGCGCTCGTCGCCGATATCAAGCAGGACCTGGAGCGCGCGGAGGTCGCCATTGGCAGCGACCACAGCGGGCTCGACGTGCAGGCGTTCCAGGCGCTGCGCCGGGCCCTGAGTCCGGCCAACGTGCGCGTGCGCGTCGTCAAGAATTCGCTCACCAAGCTGGCTGCCGAAGAGGCAGGCCGCCCCGAGATGGCGGACCTGCTGCAGGGTCCGACGACCCTCACTCTCGGCTACGGCGACCCGGTCGCGCCGGCGCGGTTGCTCATGGAGTACCTGCGCGCGGAGCGAGTCGACCTGCCCATCTACGGAGGCTGGCTCGAAGGACGCGTCCTCAGCGCCGCCGAGGTCGAGGAGCTCGCGAAGACGCCTTCGCGCGAAGAGCTCATCGCCCAGATCGCGGGCAAGCTGCGCTCGCCCGTCCAGAACCTTGCCGGCCTCTTGCAGGCCACGCTGCGCGACTTCAACGGTCTGGTTGAGGCGCGCGCCAACCAGCTCGAAGAGGGCGAAGCCGCCTAGCGGCCGCCCACCAGAGACGTCACACACCACCAAAGGGGAACTGCAATGGCCACCAAGATCGAAGAAGCCCTGGACATCATCAAGGGCATGACGCTGCTCGAGCTTCGCGACCTGAACAAGGCGATCGAAGAGGAGTTCGACATCACGGCCGCCGCGCCGATGATGATGGCTGCCGCGGGCGCCCCGGCCGCCGGAGACGGCGCTGCCGCCGCCACCGAGGAAAAGACGGAGTTCGACGTCGTCCTCAAAGACTTCGGCGAGAAGAAGATCAACGTCATCAAGGCCGTGCGCGAGGTCGTGAGCGGTCTGGGCCTGAAGGAAGCCAAGGAGCTCGTCGAGGGCGCCCCCGCGAAGGTCAAGGAAGGCATCGCGAAGGAAGAGGCGGACGAGATCAAGGCGAAGCTGGAAGAGGCCGGCGCGACCGTCGACGTCGAGTAGGTCGCCGCGCTGTCGCGCGGCACACTTTAGACTCGCCGCCGGTAGCGCTTGGGCGCAGCCGGAGGCGCCATGAAGTCGATCACGTTCAGCCAGGCGCTCCTCGCGGTGGGGCTCATTGGGCTCACGCTGCCACTGACGGTCGGGCAGAGCGGCCTCTCCTACATTGGCGCAGCCTACGCAGTCGAGGGCGGACCTTCCCCGGTAGGACCAATTGTGGCCCTGGCGGCAACGCTGGCGGTCGCCATCGCCATCCTCGTCGCAGGCGTGGTGCGGATCCGAGCGGAGCGGTCAGCGGAAGCACCGCTGACCTACCCTCAATTGCTCGTGACCATCGGTCTGCTTGGTCTCCTCGTTGCCGGCGCCCTCTCTCCAATATCTGTGGTCTTCAGCATCGTAACGGGGTGGGACCAGGGTTCCTGGTGGACGAGCACAGACGCCGGGCCGCTCGCCCTCCAGGCCGGGGCGTTCGCAATCCCGCTGCTGGTCATCGGCAGCAACCTGAAGGGTGCGCTGCGCGGTCCTTCCACTGAGAGCGAGGGAATCACCAGACCGTTCACCTGCCTGGTCGTTCTGACCCTCGTATTCGCGGGCGCCACCGCCCCGGTGGGCGTCATCAGGCCCCTCCTCCACAGTCTCTTCTCCGGCAGATATACCCTCGAATACCTGGACGGCCCCCTGGTGGTTGGAGTGGACGTAGGGATGGCGCCCGAACTGGTCAGCCTCGTGCTGGTCGCACTCGCTATCCCGCTTGCGGTTCTCCTGTTTCTCAGGTGGAAGGAGGAGGCGCTTGCCAATGCTGCCTACGCCGGCCCCCTCGTGATCACCGCTGCTCTGCTAGTTGGGTCGACAGGAGTCCTCGGGGCATGGCTCCTGCTTTTCTTCGCCATCCCCATTGCCGCTCTTCTCTGGCCTCTCCTGCGAGGACCGGGACCGGCGAAGCCCCCAGGGCGATTGACTAACGGCCAGCTGCTGGCCTGGGTGGGGCTGATCTGCCTCGCCGTCACCACGACCCAGACCTACGGCTTCGCGTCGCTGTTTGCCATCTCGGGCCCTGTCGGACATTGAGCCGTTCCCCGGCCCAGCGATTGCGCTCGGGTTGGCCTACGGCATCAGTTTGGCCGTCCTTGCGGTGGCCGTGGCGAAGCTACGGGCCGAACCGGAGGGTGACGCCGCGTGAGGACCGGCGGGAGCCGCTAGAATCCGGCGCGCTGGAGGTGGCGCATGCCGGATATCGAGCGGCCCGATGGGGCGGTCATCCACTACGAGACATTCGGGGAGGGATTCCCGCTGCTGTGCTTCGCGCCGGGCGGCGTGAACAGCGAAATCGACTTCTGGTCGGTGAGCGCGATCAACCCCCTCACCGAGTTCGCCTCCGACTTCATGGTCATCGGGATGGACCAGCGGAACGCGGGCCAGAGCCCCGCGCCCGCGGCCCCGGCTCCCTACGACGTGATGGTCGCCGACCAGATCGCGGTGCTCGATGACCTCGGGGTCGAGCGGGCGCACACGTTCGGAGGCTGCATCGGAGTCGCATTCATTCTGCGCATCGCGGAGGAAGTACCGGACCGCATCGCCTCGGGGGTGGGACAGGACCCGGTGGGGCTGAACCACACGAATTCGGTCGACACGTTCATGGACATGTTCAAGCCGACGCTCGCGCTGGCGCGGGAGGAGGGCGTGGGGGCGGTGATCGAGTCGGCGATGGCGAACCGGGTGTTCATGGCGAACAACGCGGCAGGTCCGTTCGCGCGACGCATCCACGACGACGACGGCTTCCGGGCGGAGATCGGTTCGATGAGCGCAGATGTGTACGTCGACCTGATCGAGCGGTACGCGGACGCAATCTGGCCTGACCGGCCGCCCTACTTCAGCGTCGACGAGGCGTTCGTGCGCTCGTGCGAGACGCCGCTGCTCATCCTGCCGGGGAGCGACGTGTTCCACCCGACGAGCATCGCCGAGCAGATCTGCCGCGACGCGCCCAACGCGCACTGTCTCGATGTCGACTGTCGCAGCGAGGCGAAGCTGCCGGACACGATCGAGACGGTTCGCAGCTTCCTGAAGGAGCACACGCCGTGACGAGGCCGGGAAACCTGCCCGGCATGGGGGTCGATGCGACGGTGCAGGCGCAGTACTCGCGGCTGGTCGAGCGGGTGCTGGATTACTGCAGGCTGGCGGTCGCGGACCTGACGGTCGAGGAGCTGTGCGACACGCAGGGGCGGCGGACGAGTTCGATCGGGTTCGATGTGTGGCACGTGCTCCGCACGGTCGACAACATCATCCACTTCGCCTTCGACCGCGAGCAGCCGGTCTGGCTGGCGCAGGAGTTCGACAAGGCGTGGGACCTGCCACGGGTCGAGCAGGGCACGAACCTGACGGCGGACGAGGCCTACGACCTCGTCTTTCCCGCCCCGGAGGAGTTCAACCGCTACATCGAGGCGCTGCGGGAGGCGGTCGTGCCGCGCATCGCCGGCATGAGCGACGAGTACATCGAGACGTTCCAGCTGTTCCGGCCGTGGGGCGAGATCTCGCGCATGGAGGCGATCGGGCACGGCCTCATCGGGCACGCGAACGGCCACCTCGGCCGCGCGACGTACGCGCGCGCCCTGCTGGGCAAGCCGGGGCTGCCGTACTAGTGCGGCGTCCGGGTGCCAGACGCTAGGAACCGCCTGATGTTGCCGTGACCCGCGATCTTCACAAGAGCGCTTCGGAGATAGGGAGTGTCCTCGTCTTGGGCGCACACGACCACGTAGGGTTGGTACCCTGCTAATTCGATCGTCTCTCTGAGTTCCTGCGCCTCTACCAAGTCTGAGACAAAGAGGGTGAATTGAGTGGTCTCGTCATGCATCCGTGTCCCTCCTCATGCTTCGAACGCATTATAGAACGCCTGTTCTTTTTCGACAATCATCACTTCGCCGCCTTGGGCGAGTTCCTCGAACTCTGCAACGGCCTTCTGGATTTGAAGCGCCAAGTTCCCTTCAGCGGTCTGACGTCGAGCTGCCTCAGTCGGTCCCAGGGTGCCGCCGCCCGGTACGGAGTCAGGGTTCGCGGACAGTTCGCACTCTCGTAGGAGGCTCCGGAGCTGGTCGACATCTCCCCGCACTGCCGCTTCGGAACGCGAATCCCCCGACTTGACGCACTGGATGAACTTGTCGAAGTTGTTTTCTTGTCCCTGCAGCAGACCGGTGGCCCGCCAACCTGGCAGCAGCCTCTCGATCAGCGTTCGTTGGGCGAAAGCCTTCCGATCCTCATCCCGCATGAGGACAACTGACGTCTGACCATTTCGCAAGCCAAGCCGCACAAGCCCGGCGAAGTGGCGCAACTCCTCTTCCACCCCACGCGACGCATTGCCATTGAATAGTGGACGATAGCAAGCGATGCGGTCGGTCTCTTCCACCAGAGTGTGGTCCCGGGCGTTGATCTGCCGCTCAATCGCTTTCTGTAGGAGCGCGACGGCATCGCCGGCTGCTAGCACGTCCCGCTCGTCTTCGTTCCATCCCGCAGGAAACGCAAACGGCACTGCTGCTGGCTGAAGCGGGCCAGGGGGTACGTACAGAAGATCCCTCTCATCCGGTCCGAACGGCCATCGAGGCGAGAGATTTGCGCTACCGTCGGCAAATCTCCACTCGTCTACTGCGGTGGGTTCAATCACTGTCGCGGAACCACAGAGCCGGGACACATGGCTCTGCATATTACGGACAAACTCGACCGCTTCACTTCTTTGGCCTGCAGCAAACAACCTACGAATTTCTGAGATGGGGTGAGAAAGATATACTACCTGTTTATCGGTATAAAGCATGTCGTAGAAAGTGGCCGCCGGATGCTTCACGGCAAACTGATAGTGCGGCTTACCGGTTGATGATGACAAACCTGAAGCCAACATTCCCTCGACTGAACGCCAGTCAAGAATCTGCATCAAGTCATGCACCGCCGCCTCGAGTGTCGGGGGCGGGTCCAGCATGCCGACATCTTCGGTTCCACCAATAAGTGAGTGATGTACGTCGTAAATGTCATCAACAAGCGTCACGACTTCATCTACATTTTCACTAAATCCAGTCGATCATTAGCGAAAGGTCTGCAGGGAAAAAATATTCCCGAGTCAAATGAAGGAAGAACGACAAATGGAGAGTGACAATTACGTCGCCTTTTTTCCGACTTTCATGAGCCCGGTTCGTCACAGATTCGAACGCTTCACTCCAAAGGCGTCGTATCAGGGCACCAGGCAAAAGGAACGTGTGGATTACAGTTGGACTTACGCCGACTTCAGGGTGGAACTCGGCGACTTGGGGACGAGCCCTCGTTTGAAAGTCGGCCTCAAGCGAATGCACTTCTACCGTACGATCAAAATTAGTCTCCGCGAATTCGACGAACTTCGCGAGCGACTTCTGTATTCTGGTGCCCGGAACCCCGGTGACCAGCGTCAGCTTTCCCATTGCGCCCTTCGGAGAGAGCCCACCACAGCCCAATCTTGAACGACCGACCTAGGACCTGCAACCGGGGACGGGGGCCTTGAAAATGTTGACCGCGACTACCGCGGCGCCAACCTAGCCACCAGCCTCGCGCCACCAGCCACTAGCCACTAACGCCCGCTGGCGCGGTAGTCGCGGTAGGGGCCGTCGCGCCAGTCGAGGGCCTCCTTGAGGCCGCCCCCGCTCTCCATGGCCTGGCGGGTGCGGTCCTGCCACTCGTACGCCTGGGCGGTGAACTGCCCGGCGGCGTCGAGGTCGGTGGAGCTGCGGATGGACGAGTAGATGCCCATGTTCTCGTAGAAGCGGTTCATGCTCGTCTTGGCGATGGCGAGGTGGTCGGCGCTGAGGTTGGCGATGCGGTCGGCGAAGGCGATCGTGCGCTCCTCGAGCTCGTCGGCGGGCCAGGCGTAGTTGACCATGCCGATCTCCTCGGCCTCCTTGCCGGTGACGTTGTCGCCCGTGTAGTAGAGCTCCTTCGCCTTCCGCATGCCGAGAACGAGCGGGAAGATGGCGCCGTTACGGGCGACGCCGAGGCCGCGCACGCCGGGGTGGCCGATGCGGACGTCTTCGGCGGCGGTGACCATGTCGGACATCATCGCCATCTCGCAGCCGCCGGCGAGAGCGTAGCCGTGGAGCTGGGCGATGGTGACCTTGGCCATGTTCCAGTAGTACATCTGGATGTCGGTGATCTGCTGCATGCCGGTGCGCATGTTCCAGAGCAGGCGGCGGCCCTCGTCGTCAACAGCGCGGTGGCGGCGGACGACAGCGTCGGCGCCGCGTCCCTGGGGTGGGGTGAGGTCGTAGCCGGCGCTGAAGCAGCGTCCGGCGCCCTTGATGATGATGACGCGGATGCTGTCGTCGGCCTCGTAGTCGTGGAGGGCCTCGTTGAACTCGAAGAGAAGCTCCTGGGAGAGGGCGTTCATCTTCTCGGGGCGGTTGAGGGTGATGCGTCCGACGCGGCCATCGGTGCCGGCGCGGTCAAGGAGGAGGTTTTCGTACTCGGGCATGGGTGCACTCCGGGGGGTTGAGGTGGCAGGGATTATAGGAGGGGTCCGAAGTGGGCGGATGCGACTCAGGCGAGGCCGAGGCGCTCGGCGAGGCCGATGCGCTGCAGCTTGCCCGTGGGGCCGACGGGGATCTCGTCGACAAAGATGACCGTGCGGGGGACCTTGAAGGGGGCGAGGTGCTCGCCGCAGAGGTCGCGGACGGCGGCCTCGGCGAGCTCGGCGCCGTCGTTGCGAATGACGGCGGCGGCCACATCCTCGCCGAGGGTGGCGTGGGGGAGGGCAAAGCAGACGGCCTGGCGGACGGCGGGGTGGCGGAGGATGACCTCCTCGACCTCACGTGGGGCGACCTTCTCGCCGCCGCGGTTGATGAGCTCCTTGAGGCGGCCGGTAAGGAAGAGGTAGCCGTCTTCGTCGAGGTAGCCCTCGTCGCCGGTGCGGAACCAGCCGGATTCGGTGAAGGCGTCGGCGTTAGCCCCGGGGTTGGTCTCGTAACCCGCGGTGACGCTGGCGCCACGAATGGAGACCTCGCCGCGCCCGCCGGGGGGGAGGGGATCGCCGGCCGGGTCGAGGATGGCGAGGTCGATGCCGGTGGCGCGGCCAACGGAGCCGGGCTTGCGCAGTCCGGGCGGGAGGGGCTGGGCGGCCATCTGGTGGGTGGCCTCGGTCATGCCGTAGGCCTCGATCATGGGGGCGCCGAACGTCGTCTCGATGCGTTCGAGGACGACGGGCGGGAGGGGCGCGGAGGAGGAGCGGACGAAGCGCAGGTTCGCCCGCGCGATCGTCCCCGCGTGGCGCGAAGCGCGGGAGAGGACAAGCTGGTGCATGGTGGGGACGGCCGTGTACCAGGTGGGCTCGAAGGCCTCGAGCCACTCGAAGAAGCGGAAGGCGTTGAAGTCGCCGGGACAGGTGATGGCGCCGCCCGCGGAGAGGGGCGCGAGCAGCCCGGCGATGAGCCCGTGGATATGGAAAAGGGGCATCACCACCAGGCAGCGGTCGGCGGCGGTGAGGGCAAGGGACTGCGCGATGTTGGCGGCGGAGACGGCGAGGTTGGCGTGCGTGAGGGGCACCGTCTTTGGGCGGGAGGTGGTACCGGACGTCTGCAGGACGAGGGCGACATCGCCGGGGGAGGGAGG
>VXLW01000112.1 GCA_009841435.1 Dehalococcoidia bacterium
GCTCGCGATGCGCCCACCCATCGACTTCCCCCCGATGACCAGCCCCTCCGCCCCTAAGTCCTCGATAACCTCCCGCCACGCCGCCTCCAGCACCCGCCCTGGGTTCGGGCCGGAACGCTTCCCCATCGTGCGTCGCGCGGCCATGTAAGGAAACTCGAAGCGCACGACGCGCACCCCCTCCCCCGCCAGTAACCCGGAGACGCGCTCCATCCAGGGGTGGTCCATGGGCGCCCCCGCCCCGTGCGCCAGCACGAGCGTGCGCGCGTGCTCCGCCCCGTCGATCAGATAGTGGCCGCTCGTCTCCGCAGCCATCGCCCCGCTGTGCCTACTCGACGACCCGCCACTGCACGAGCGTGTACGCCTCGTCGCCTTCGCCCTTGTCCTCGAACACGACCTCGACCTCCGCGCCGATGACGACGTCCTGCGTGCGGTCGCCGAGCAGGTTGCCGGCCATGCGTACGTTGCCCGCGTCCGGCAACTCCACCAGCACGACGATGTAGGGCGTCGCCTCCTGCAGCGCCGGGTGAACCGGGTGCCAGACCCGCTCCCAGCTGTAGATGATCCCGCGCCCCGAGACCTGCGTGTAGGTCAGGTCGTCCGAATGGCACTGGTAGCAGATCCACTCCGGACCCCACTGGAAGACATCGCAGGCGCGGCACTGCTGCACGACCAGCTCGTGGCGCTTCGCCGCCTCCCAGAACTCCGCCCCCAGACCGTCGACGGCGGGGCCGGGCCGGGGCAGTCCCTCCGGCAGGTAGCTGCGTGCTTCCGCGCTCATCCGTCCACCCCCCGGTCCGCCGCCAGGATCAGGTCGCTCACCGGCTGCACCATCGGCCCCGACGTCACCATCGAGACGTTCGCGTCCGGCACCTGGCAGGTCGACTCGCCCCGCACCTGCCGCACCGCCTCGTGCACGAGCTCGAGGCCGTGCATGTAGCACTCCGCGAGGTTCCCCCCGCTCGTGTTGAGCGGCAGCTTCCCGTCGGGCGCGGAGAAATTCTCCAGGGTGAAGAAGTCGTTCACCTCGTCCGGCTCGCAGAACCCGTGCTCGACGATGCTCATCAACACGCCGCCGGTGAAGTTCTCGTAGCTCTGGAGCACGTCCACGTCCTCCGGACCCACGCCCGCCATCGCGTACAGCCGTGGCGCCAGTGTCTTGAAGTTCGAGGTCGCGTAGTCCGGCGAGTTGTGCGCCGTCGCCGCCTGCCGGTAGTCCGACCCCTGCGCCGCACTCATCACCCACGCCGGCTTCTGCTTCATGTCTCTCGCCCGCTCCGCGGTCGTCACGATCAGCGCCGCCGCCCCGTCGTTCTCCTGGCAGCAGTCGAAGAGGTGGAAGGGCTCCACGATCATGCGCGAGTTGTCGTACATCTCCTCCGTCAGCTCGCGCCCGTACATCACCGCCCGCGGGTTCGACTGCGCGTGCCGGTACGTGGCCATCGAGATCGCCCGCAGCGCGCTCTGCTCGGCCCCGTGGTCGTGCATGAAGCGCCGGATGCGCATCGCGAACGACTGCGCCGGCGAGAGCAGCCCGTACGGCGCCGTGAACGCGGCCGGACCGGGCGCTATCGGCGTCTGCGGCCCCTGCCCGAACCGTCCGAACTGGCCCTGCGCCAGCCCCCGGTAGACGACCACGTACTTCGAGTACCCCGCGAGCACAGCCGCCACGGCGTTCGCGACCGCCGCGGACCCGCCGCCGCCACCTCCGCCCCAGACCATGTTGTTGAAGGTCATGTCCTTGCTGCCGAACGCCGTCATCAGCCGGGACGGGTCGTTGCGATCGTTCGCGTAGGCGGCGAACCCGTCGATCTCGCGCACGTCGATGCCCGCGTCCTCGGCGGCAAGCTGGATGGCGTCAAGCACCAGCTTGAACTCGGGGTCGGGCGACTGCCCGCGCTTGTAGTAGGTCGTCTCGCCGATGCCCACAATGGCGGCTTTGCCCCGCATGGTGGCGTCCTCTGACATGCTCGCCTCCGGGCGCTTTCAGGCTATGCCCGAATCGTACACGCCACCCCCGTACGGTGGCCTGTACGATCCCCCGCCACGTCCCATCTGGCGCCCGGTGACTGGGCTGGCGCCGAAAGGAACACCATGGACCGCTACGTCGACCCCACCGAGCAGCTCGTCACCGAGATCTTCGTGCGGGACATCAAGCGGTCGACGGCGTTTTACCGGCGACTGGGCTTCGAGCTGGCAAGGGACGACGGTGACTTCGTCGAGCTGAACTGGGAGGGCCATCTGCTCTTCCTCGACGAGCGTCCCGACATGGGCCCTGTTCCGGACACGACGCAGGCCAACGTTCGCGTGATGGTCCCCGATGTCGACCGATACTGGGATCTGGCGGCGGAAGTGGGCGCCCGCGTCCTCGCCCCGATCGCGGACAAGGACTACGGCCTGCGCGACTTCGCCATCGCCGACCCCGACGGCTTCGCGGTGCGGTTCGCCACTCGTATCGAAGACCTGGGCCGAGGCTAGCGCCGCCATGTCCGAACTGACCCGATGCGAGTGGGCCGGCGACGATCCCCTCATGCAGCAGTACCACGACGAGGAGTGGGGCGTCCCCACGCACGGCGACCGAGCCCTCTTCGAGCTGCTGATCCTCGAAGGGGCGCAGGCCGGGCTCTCGTGGCGCACCGTCCTCCACCGACGCGAGGGCTACCGCGCCGCCTTCGACGGCTTCGACATCGCGACCGTCGCCGCCTACACCGATTCCGACCGCGAACGCCTCCGCGCCGACGCGGGCATCATTCGCAACCGCGCCAAGATCGACGCCGCCATCGCCGGCGCCCGCGCGACGCTCGTCGTGCAGGAGGAGCACGGCTCCCTCGACGCCTGCCTCTGGTCGTTCGTCGGCGGCGAACCGCACCGCAACGCCTTCGAGTCCCTCGTCGAACTGCCCGCCCAGACCGACGAGTCGCTCGCCATGAGCAAGGCCCTGAAGGGCTACGGCTTCTCCTTCGTCGGACCGACCATCTGCTACGCCTTCATGCAGTCCGCGGGCCTCGTGAACGACCACGTCACGGGCTGCTTCCGCTACGCACAGGTCTGACGGCGCTTACGCCGCGGGAATCTCCTTCGACCACATCGACCGGGGAAGCCACCGGGAGAACAGCCGCACCGCCTCCTCGTCGCGCCGCTCCGGCGAGAGCATGTACTTCGCCTTCCCCTTGCCCGACCGCGAGTACGCGAACGTCCCGTTGGCGGTCTTGCCGATCGCGATGAACCCGTTCGCGTTGTTTGAGCTGATGGCGAGAACTCCGTTCGCGTTCACGCTCGAGAACGCGATCACGCCGGTCGCGTTGATGGTCGCGAAGGCCACGAGGCCGATCGCGTTGACGCTGCAGACGGCCACGACGCCGATCGCATTCACGGCGCTGATCGCGATGACCCCGATCGCGTTGACCGCGCTGATCGCGACCAGCGCGATGGCGTTGTTGGTGTCGAAGACCATGCGTGTCTCGCTCTCCCCGAGTGGAGTCGCGAGCCTACAGACCCCGCCCCTACGTCGCGACCACCCGGTACCGGGTCGCATCCAGCGACTCCATCACGTCGGCGATACCCGCCGGCATCCGCTCGACGCCCTCTGTCCCGGGAGGCGGGCCGTACCGCTCCTCGAGCGACGCCACCCGCGCATCGAGCACGTCCTGATCCCGCCACTGCTCGAACCAGCAGATCAGGCCGGGGATGTCCTCCCGTTCGTGCGCGATGTGCGTGACGTTTCCGGGGAACTGCTGACCCGTCCGGCTCAGCTCGACCGCCAGGTCCCGGAGGTCCGCCTCCCTACCGGGCTTCGCTCGCGCTACCGCCCACCCCGTGATCGAGGCCTCGTACCAGTCCCGGGTGGGGTTGATGTGGTTGCGGAGGAGGTCGTAGCCGAGCTGCTCCCGGCGCTGGATGGACGTGTACAGCCGCGACCCCTGTGGCCCCTCCGGGCTCCCTGCCAGCATCGGCTGGATGCGCTCCACGTGGCGTTCCAGCAGCGGCATCGTCGCCCACTGCTCGTACCAGAGGAAGTCGCGCGGGTCGTCGAGGTTCTGCAGGCAGATGTAGATGTCGCAACCCTCGTCCAGCCGGTTCGAGGTCTCCGTCAACTCGTTCGCGATCGCGATGAAACTGTTCTCCCGCCCCGGACGCGCCGTCAGCCCCACCGTCCATGTGATCACCACGTCAGGATTCCGGCCAGCTGTCCGGCACGCGCGGGAGTGGTCCCGGGAAGTCCGCCTCTGTCCCCCTCCGCGTCGCCACCTCCCCGGTGTGGTAGTAGGAGTGCGCGACCTGGCGGAGCACGAAGTAGCGGAGCGTCGTCGGCGCGAACGGCCCCCAGGCGGGCACGACAGTCGCCGCCAGGTCCGCGTCGCTCATGTCCCCGAGGAACCCCTCCAGCTCCGCCCGCACCTCCCCCGCTGCCTCCGCGATCGCGTCCCAATCCCCGCACTCCCCGCTGAACTCATACTCGGCGTGCTCCCGCGCGAAGGTCGGATGCATCGCCCCGCCCCGCAGCAGCTCGTTCACGAAGAAGTCCGCTCCGCCGATGAGGTGCCGCAGCGTCCACCCGAACGCGCTCGCCCCGTCCGGCCGCGCGGTCGCCTCCTCCGCCGTCATCCCTGCATAGGCGCGGTCCAGGTCGTCCCACGCGTCGAACAGCAGCGGCACAAGGGTTTGGTCGCCGGCCATGCACGCCTCCCCGGCAGGTACCCGGAGTCTACGCTCCCTCTACCCCGTGGAAGCGCCGTCCAATGCCGCCAGCAGACGCGCCTTGTCAGCCACGAACTCCGGCTCCGTCACGATCTCGGGCCGACGCGGTCGCGGGTAGTCCACCTCGAAGCGCGCGGCCATGCGCGCCGGCCGCGGCGACATCACGTAGGCCACGTCCGAGAGGATGAGCGCTTCCTCCACGTCGTGCGTCACGAAGAGCACCGTGCGCGCGTCGCTCGTCCACACCTCCTGCAGCCACTGATGCATCTCGCGACGCGTGATCGCGTCCAGCGCCCCGAAGGGCTCGTCCAGCAGCAGGACGTGTCGAGGGACGAGGAAGGTGCGCAGCAGCGCCAGCCGCTGGCGCATCCCGCCGCTGAGCTGCGAGGGCCAGCTCTCCTCGAAGCCCGCCAGTCCGAACCGCTCGAACAGGTCGAGCGCGTGCTGGCGCGCCTCCGCCTTCGGCTCCCCCGCGATCTCCGCGCCCAGCACGGCGTTCCCGAGCGCCTTTCGCCAGGGCAGTAGCAGGTCCTTCTGCGGCATGTAGGCCGCCAGGCCCGGCTCCCCGACCGTCGACTGCCCCTCGATCAGCGCCTCGCCCGCGTCCGGCGCGAGCAGCCCCGCGAGCACCTGCAGCAGCGTGCTCTTGCCGCAGCCGCTCGGCCCCACGAGGCTCACGAACGCGCCCGGCGCCGCCTCCAGGTCCACCCCGTCGAGCACCTCGACGGGGCGGGTCCCCGGAAACGTGTGTCGCAGCCCGCGTATGGCGACGGCTGCTTCGCTCATGGCTCCTCCTACGGGAGGAAGTCGTTCGTGAACGCGTCCTCCACGTCGATCGCCGACTCGGTCAGCCCCGCCTCACGGAGGAAGCTCTCGAACCGGGTCCAGACGTCCAGCTCCTGGCGACCCCAGTTGTCGGGGTCCGAGGTATACAGCCCGGCAAGATACGCCGCGCTCGCCTTCACCAGCGCCTGGTCGAGCTCCGGCGCGGCCTCCAGCAGGATCTCGGCCGCCTCTTCGGGGTTCTCGATCGCGTAGCGGTAGCCCCGCGCCGTCGCCTCCATGAAGGCCTCGATCAGGTCCGGGTCCTCGTCGATCAGCGACTCGCTCGTCACGATCATCGGCGTGTACCAGTCGGGGATGCAGTCGGTGTGGTCGATGAAGCGCACGAACGACACGTCCCGGCCCAGCACCTCCGTGTAGCGGATGCCGTCCCAGGCGTCGAAGATCCAGACGAAGTCGTAGTCGCCCTGCTCCATCCCGACGATGTAGTCGACGTTCCCGATGATGGCGTACTCGACTGTGCTCGGGTCGCCCCCGCCGCACTCGACGAGCTTGGAGATGAGTGCGGTCTCCAGCGCTCCGCCCCAGCCTCCGTAGGTCTTGCCGGCCAGATCGCCGGGGCCCTCGATCCCCGCTTCCGCGAGGGCGATCAGACTCGACGTGTTGTGCTCGATGACGGCCGCGATCGCGACAATCGGGATGCCCTGCTCGCGAGCCGGGATCACGTTCTCCTGCACCGAGATGCCGAAGTGCGCGCCTCCCGAGGCGACTGTCTGGTCGACGCCGCCCGCACCGGGCTCGACGATTTCGACGTTCAGGCCGGCTTCCTCGTACCACCCCTTCGCCTTCGCGATGTAGACCCCTGCGTGGTTCGTGTTGGGGGTCCAGTCGAGCATGAAGGTGACGTCCGTGGGCTCGTCCGGTTCGTCATCGCCGCACGCGATGACGACCAGCCCCAGCGCCACCAGCAACAGGGGTATCAGCAGGTACCGTGCGTTCAGGAATCTCATGAGCCGTTCTCTCCTTGGTCGTTGGCGTATTTCCACGGCGAGGCCACCCTCGCCAGCAGGTGCACCGCCACGAAGAGGGCGATGCTGAGCAACGCGATCACGGCGATCGCGACGAATATCTGGTCGATTCGGAAGGAAGCCTGGGAACGGATGATGAAGATCCCCAGCCCCTCCTTGGCCGCCACCCACTCCGCGATCACCGCGCCGATAACCGAATAGGCGGCCGCGATCTTCAGCCCCGCGAAGAATCCCGGGATGGCGGAGGGAATGAGGACGTGCCGCAGCTCCTCGATGCGGCTCGCGCCCATGCTCCGTACCAGCGCCACCATGTCGCGATCGGCCGAGGCGAGCCCGTCGACCGTGCTCACCACGATCGGGAAGAACCCAACCAGCGCGACCACGATCAGCTTCGACTCCAGCCCAATGCCGACCCACACCATCAGCAGCGGCGCCAGCACGATGGCGGGCACCGTCTGTGAGGTCACGATGATCGGGTAGAGCACCCGCCGCGCCAGCGGGATGCTTGCGATGAGCACTGCCAGCAAGACCCCGCCGCCGGCTGCCGCCAGGAGCCCCAGCACCGCCTCGGTCGCCGTGGCCTGGATGTGGTTCGGCAGCAGGTGCCCCTTGTCGATCAGGGCGTCCCAGATCGCGCTGGGGGCCGGAAGGATGTACGGGCGCGTGTCAAGCACCTGGACCATCAGCTCCCACAGCCCAACCAGCGCCGCCAGCAGGACGAGCGCCGGCGCGTACTCCCAGGCCGCCCCGCCCCAGCGACCCAGTAGCCTCCCCCCTCTCAGGGGCAGCCTGCGCGGTAGGAAGGGAACCTCAACCGCCACCGCGGAACTTCCCCGTCAGGCTGTCGATGGTCGGTCCGCCGACACTTGAGGTCTGCTCGACCTTGATGACGGTGACCAGCCCCCGCGCGCCGGCGTTGAGGCAGGCCTCGTGTACCTGCCGCATCAACGGCCAGACCTCGTCGGGCTCACCCTCAACGGTCGTCCCGAGGGCTCCTACCTCGTACCTCAAGCCCGAGCCCTGTACGACTCCGATGGCGGCGTCGATGTGCTTGTACGGGTCGTCGGGTGTGCCGGCGGGACTCGCCAGGCACTGCAACTCCACGATCATGCGCGCCCTCCTTGCGCTCCGGGGGCGCCCGATCGAAGTGGAGGTGGGGAGAGGGAGAGGTTGGCTCAGCCCGTTCGGGCCGGGTCCGCGCCCGACAGGCTCGAAGCCACGCGGCGCTCGTGCGCCGAGTCCTTACTGCCTGCCGTTGCTGTTACCTTCACGCCGCTTCCCTACGCTCGCATTACCGAGATCAGGTTCCTGGGGTGGTCCTTGCGGATCTCAGCCTTTCGGCCCCCCCGGCGGCAGATTCCATTTCGGAATTTGCACCTTCCACGCTAGGCCCGGGAATCCCCTGCGTCAACCGTCCTGTTGCCCCCGCCTGACCCTGCACACACATGGCGGTATACTCACCGGGCTTTAGCGCATCCATTCTCAGGCAACGCATAGGGAGGCCCCAGTGGCAGTAGCCTCAACGACGCTCGAAGGCACCGCACTCGAGCGTGTACACAAGCTCACCCAGGTCATTCGCGAAGGCGGCGACGAAGCCCAGAAGCTGCGCCGTCTCCCCGACGAGACGGTCAACATCCTCATCGATGAGGGCATCTTCCGCTTCACTCTCCCGCCCGAGCTCGGCGGCGAGGACGCAAGCTCGATGGAGACCATCGAGGTCCTCGAAGCCATCTCCGCCATCGACGCCTCCGTCGGCTGGAACGTGATGATCGGCTCCGAGATCAACGCCATGGCCGCCGGCGGCATGGACAAGGACCTCGCCAAGGAGGTCTACCTCGATAACCCGCGCGTCATCATGTGCGGCGGCGGCGGCCCCGGCACGATTCCCGGCAAGGCCGTCGAGCAGCCCAACGGCGACTACAAGATCTGGGGGCAGACCACCTTCCAGAGCGGCTGCCACCAGGTCGAGTGGGCCTTCATGTCCTGCCCCATCTACGAAAGCGAAGATGCGGAAGGCCCGATCATGGACGAGGCCATGGGCATGCCCAAGATGAAGATGTTCTTCGTCAACAAGTCCAAGTTCGAGATCGTCGACACCTGGGACGTCGCCGGCCTCCGCGGCTCCGGTAGCCACGACGTCAAGTGCGACGGCGCCATCATCGAGAAGAAGTGGCGGGACGTGGAGCTGGTGTCGCTCCCGGCGCACTACCCGAACCCCGTGTTCCGTATCCCGGTCCCCCTCCGCCTTTCCTACAACAAGGCGGCGGTGGCTCTCGGTGTCGGCCGCGGCGCCCTCGACGTGTTCGAGGACCTCGCCCAGAACAAGGTCCCGATGCTCTCGTCGGGCACCCTGCGCGAGCGCCCCGTCGCCCAGTACCGCACGGGAGAGGCCGAGGCCACCGTGCAGGCCGCCCGCGCGTTCGTGATGGAGTCGATGCGCGAGGTCGAGGACGAGCTCCATGCCGGCGCCGAGCACCCCAGCGCCGAAATCACGAAGAAGGCGCGGCTTGCCTGCACCTTCGCCGCCAACGCCTGCATGCACGCCGTGGACCTGATCCACAACACCGCCGGCACCACCGGCGCCCGCATGTACAGCCCGCTCGAGCGGAAGCTCCGCGACGCACATGGCTGCGCCTCCCACCGCTGGGTCGCGCATCCGCTGTACGAGACCATCGGCAAGCTCTACCTGGGCCACGAGCCCGACTTCGAGTTCCAGGGCGCCTAGCCAACCCACCCCTCCGCACCCAAACCGAGAGGCCGGGCAATCGCCCGGCCTCTTGCGTTGCACGGCGGATGGCCTGGCCATTCGCTACCCCCTGGTGGCGTTCTCTCTGCGTTCCGCGACGAGTTCGTCGACCAGCGAGCGCTTGCCTTCCGTGTGCTTGGCTACCAGATCCTGCGCCTTCTTGATCGCCACTTTCCTTGCGTGGATGTTGAGGACGCCTTCGTCAAGCTCCAGCACGACCGGATCCCCTTCCGTGAGCCCGAGCGCGTTCCTGAACTCAACTGGGATGGTCACTCGTCCGCGTGAGCCCACTCTTGTCCGACGTAGCTCCATCCCTCCATCTTGCTCCAGTCCGTGGACTTGGTCTCCTACCCGATAACCCCCGCCTCCACGAGCTCCCCCAGCTCGTCGTCACCCAGGCCCAGGTCCGCCGTCAGCACCTCGTGGGTGTGTTGACCCAGCAGCGGTGAGGCCGCGAGCGGCACCTCGCTCTCCGACATACGCGGCGGCCACCCCAGCAGCTGCACCTCGCCCAGCACCTCGTGCTCGACGGTCTTCACGAAGCCTCGCGCGTTCAGGTGCGGGTCGTCGTAGATGTCCTGCGTGTCGAGCACGGCCCCACAGGGCACCCCTGCCTCCCCGAGGATGCGCATCACTTCGCGCTTGTCGTGCTGGCGTGTCCAGGCCGCGATCTCCCCGAAGAGCGCATCGCTGTTTTCGCGACGGGCCTCTGCAGACTCGAACCGCGGGTCGTCGCGCAACTCCGGTCGCCCGATGGCATCGCAGAAGGCGTCCCACATCCGGGGCGTCACGATGAGCACGACGGCGTAGTCGTTCGGTCCCCCGGGAGCACACGGGTAGACGCTCGACGTGGCGGTGGCCCCCCCGCCCGTGCGTGGCGCCGCGCCGCGGCCCCAGTCCGCGCCGCTCGAGATGGCCGTCCGCAGCCAGTAGGTCATCGCCTCCTGCATCGCGATCTCGATCGACTGGCCCTCGCCCGTGCGCAGCCGCTGGATGTAAGCCGCGCAGATCGCGAGCGCCATCTGTACGCCGGTCCCAGAGTCGCCCACGGTGATGCCGGGGCGGACCGGGGGCCGGTCCGGCTCGCCCGTCACCGCGATGGAGCCCCCCGCCGCTTGCGCCACCGTGTCGAAGCACTTGTAGCCGGAATACGGCCCCGAGAGGCCGAAACCCTTGATGCGGGCGTGGATGATCGCGGGGTTGATCGCCTTCATCACCTCGTACCCGATGTCGAGCCGCTCGATCACTCCTGGCCCGTAGTTCTCGACGAACACGTCGTAGTGCGGAACGAGCCGCAGGAGGAGTTCCCTGCCCCGCGGGTCCTGCAGGTCGAGCGCGAGGCTCCGCTTGTTGCTGTTCCAGTTGACGAAGTAGGCGGAGTGGTCCTGGCCTGTGAAGATTCCGCGCCCCGGATCGCCTGCGCCCGGACGCTCGATTTTCACCACGTCCGCGCCCAGCCAGGCGAGCGCCTGCGTACACGAGGTTCCCGCCTCGTACTGCGTCATGTCGAGAATTCGCACTCCATCCAGCGCCGGCATGAGGAACCTCCGGGGGCGTTGGCCCGTCGTCCAGCCGCAGTCTAGAGCGTTGCCGCGCGCAGGTGGCCCGATTTGTCGCTGCCCCACGGGCTGCCTACGCTGACTCGATGCCCCCCGACCCCATCCGTGTCGACTTCCGTAAGCACCCGGACACCCAGCACTGGCAGTACGACCTCCGGTGGCTTGCCGAGGACGAATACGGCACATGGCTCTGGGGCCCGCCCGGCACTCTCGCCCAGCGGAGCGACGAGCCCCCTATCACCTTCAAGTCCACCAACCTCAAGCTGGTCACCGCCGACTGGTGGGCGGGCATCTGGCAGGAAACGGGCGAGCCCGAGGTCTACGTCGACATCTGCACCCCAGCCGTCTGGAGCGAGGGCCGCGCCACGATGGTCGACCTCGACCTGGATGTCGTGCGCCTCCGTTCGGGGGCCGTCCGCGTTCTCGACGAGGACGAGTTCGCCGAACACCAGGTCGCCCTCGCCTACCCTCCCGAGCTCATCGAGGGCGCCCTCGCTGCCTGCGAGCGCGTGCGCCGCATGATCGAACGCAACGAGGAGCCGTTCGCGACCGTCGCCGCCGCGCGTCTCGCCGAGGCGGTCGCACTCGCGCGCGAGGCCTTCCCGGAGAGTTAGCCGGGCACCTGAATGGGGTCACGTGAATGGGGAGTGGTACCCTCGGCGAGACCGTGTTGCGAACTTTCGAACTGGTCGTCGATCTACGATGACAGCCGCGCGCTCGTGCGTAATCCGCAGGCCGCGATCTCATATCGGCGAAACCCGGACTCTGCTCCGACCCTCGTCGACCACGACGAGGGTACCAGACAACAAGTCTGCTTCGTGCTGGCCCGGAGCGGTCATGACCGCGAGCCGCTTCTGCAGTCGCTCAACGAACCCCGGCGACACTGGTCGATCTCGCCCACTCGGCGGTCGAGTGAGTCCGCTCAACGAAGGCCGGGGTTCGAACCCCGGCGACACGAGCGGTAGCCTCAGCCATAGGCTTGCTATTCCCCATCGCTCAACGAAGGCCGGGGTTCGAACCCCGGCGACACCTTGACGGTAGGCAGTACCATCTTCGAGGTGTTGACGCTCAACGAAGGCCGGGGTTCGAACCCCGGCGACACCGTGCGCGTCGAGGTCGAGCCGACGCGCCGCGTCGTCCGCTCAACGAAGGCCGGGGTTCGAACCCCGGCGACACCGCAAGCTCCTGCCACGTCCCGCAGTGCTCGTGCCACGCTCAACGAAGGCCGGGGTTCGAACCCCGGCGACACGTTGAACAGCGTCGCGAAGTCCGCAACCGCCTCTGCCGCTCAACGAAGGCCGGGGTTCGAACCCCGGCGACACAGGCAAAGAGGGTCTCGACTCGCCGGAACCCGTACTCCGCTCAACGAAGGCCGGGGTTCGAACCCCGGCGACACTGCCAATCCTAGCAGGGCAGGGGCCGATAGAGAGGATTGCCCAGCATTGCGGCTTCGAGCGCCTTGAGTGATCCGGGATTCGGGCCGTTCACGCACCCGATTCTACCTCGCATCACCGCCGATTCGCCGGATCACCGGACGTTCGCAAACCGCCTCAGAGCAGCCACGGCTGACCGAGCTTCCGTCCCTGGGTTCGCCCGAGGCGCAGCGTGGCGTCGTCGATCTTGCCGGTGAAGCGGTAGACGATCACCGAGTCCCGCTCGTGATCGATCACGTCCGCGACCTCGCCGATCATGCGAGCCAGCCGCGTCGCGGAGAGTCGACACTCGAAGACCGAGAACTGCACCCGCTGGCCGTACTTCTCGCACACGTCGGCTATCCGCCTGAGCCGCACGCCTCCGGCGCCTTCCGTGTCAGCAATGTCGTAGGTGATGAGGACGTCCATAGTTCACGGCAGCACGAACGGAGGATACGCTGGCAGATCGCCGCGCAGGTGACGCGCGAGCAGCGTGGCCTGGACCGAGGGCAGCGCCCACCGCTCTACCGGCCGGCCCAGGAGCTGATGACGAATCTCCGTCTCCTTGTGCGCCTCCCATGCTTCGAGCAGCCGCGTTCGTCCGTCGCTGCTGAGGTAGACCCCGCCCCCCGGTGTGTGGTCGAAGTCGCCCGCGCCGATCTGGCGTCGGCGGACGAGGGACACGACGAAGCGATCCGTCAGCGCGCGGAACTCCTCGGCAAGGTCGAGCGCAAGCGACGGCCGTCCGGCCCGAGGACGGTGAAAGAACCCCATCTGGTAGTCGAGGCCGACGCTCTCCGCAGCGCCGATGCACTCCGTCACGAGCATCCCGTAGCAGAAGCCGAGCAGGGCGTTGACGGGATCACGCGGCGGCCGACGCGTTCTCCCCGAGAACTCCAGCTCGCTCGACGCCACGGCACGGGCGACGGCGCGGAAGTAGATCCTGGCCGCGTCCCCCTCGACGCCTCGCACGTGGTCGCCCGTCTCCGCGTCCGCCAGCCGCGCGATGCGCTCCTTGATCTGGTCGGCTCGGTCAGCGAGTTGCTCCGCCACGGCGGGATCCTTCTCGTCCCGCGACCATCGACCGACGACCCGGCTGCTGTTCTGGAGCTTGGCCGCCACCACCGCCCTGGCTACGTCCAGCGAGTGCGCGTCGTCCATCACCGCCTCGAACTGCGCCGTGCGCAGGTGCACGTTCCCGCTGGTCGGGCCGTTGACGACGAACCGGATCGCTCCGCTCATCTGGAGCGCCGCGACGCGCACGCCGCGACGCACGCACGCGTCGAGCGCCTGCGTGGTGATCTGCGCGCCGCCCAGCACGACGAGGGCGTCGACCGCTTCGAGCGGAACGCGCTGGCTGCCCTCTGGCGAGGAGACGAGCAGCGAGCCCCGCCGGTGCTGCACGCGGGCGCGGTGATTCCGCACGTAGACAGTGTTGAGGTACCTCATCGGAACACGACGTTCTCCATGTAGCGATTCACTCTGCGCGGGGCGCTGGAGAGTTCCGGTAGGCAATGGTGCAGGAGTTGGCACTCCTTGCATCGCGCGTCGTTGGGCGCCTCGGGCAGATCGAAGGTCATCAACTGCGCCCGGATCGCGTTGATGACCTCCCGTACGTCGCCGCGCAGCTCCTCGGTGAAGTCGACCTGCAGCCGCCGTCTCGGGCCGCCGTACCACACGTACCCATGCGGTATCTCAACGTCGAGCATCTCCTCGAGGCAGAGCGCCTGTGCGCATAGCTGCAGGTCCGCTGCCGCTCCGTGTCGCACACCGGCCTTGTACTCGACCGGCCGAACCGCATCACCTTCCACCTCAACGGCATCGGCGCGCCCCGACAGCCCCAACTCCTCCGACCAGAGGGGGATCGCCCTGAGCACCTGCTTGCCCCGCTCCTGGCGATGCTCTCCGCTGTCGACCCGTCGGTGGGCGCGGGCACCCCTGACGGTGTGCGCGTTGTCGCTCCACACTCCGTCGCAGTGGATGAGGGCGCACTGGCGCGGGCAGTAGACGAAGTGCTCGATCGCGGAAATCTGGATGACGGGCTCGGGGGTCATAGCCGCGCCGCTCCGATCGCCCGCGTCGAGTCCGCCGAGCTCCTGCGCTCGAACTGCACGCTCCGCCACGTTGCGTGCACGCCCAGCCGCGCCCAGCCGCCCCTCCGCTCGGGGCTCCAGGCGTCCAGCAGCGCGTCGATACCGTCGCTGTCGAGCGGTTGGCTCCATGCAGGCCAGTGGAAGCTGCGCCGCTCTCTGCTTCCGGCAACCTCCAGCCAGCCCCGTTGCCGCGCGGAGACATCCGCGGATCGATCAAGTTGCCTGTCGGCCCCTCGCCCTCGTACCGGCAGGAGGGCGAGGCCGAAGAACGCGAGTACCTCGACGACCGCATCGACCCAGGGATCGGTCGCATCCTGTAGGGAACCGAGCCGCGTCTGGTCGAACCCGAGCCCGTTGTCCCTGACGCGATCGGCCTCCCCCGCCAGCGATTCCCGGAGTCGTGCTGCGGGGTCGTCGATGTGGCCGTGGACCTTCGAGAGCCGGTGATGCAGCCACTTGATGGTCCCGGGTCCGGCGGGGTCGAACGGTGCATGGGCGACCTCGCCCCTTTCGTCGACGGAGAGATCGGTCACCGTGGACGAAAGTGTCCACGAGTGCTCGTGGCTCCGCGCGGCTCGTGCCCGTGTCGTGAACGCCTCGACGGGCACCCTCCGCTGGAGCCTGGCGGCACCCCGCCAGTCTTCCGCGATCGGCAGTTCGGACAGTGACCCCGCATCTGGCCACGACTCGAGCAGCGCAGCCACCGGATCGCCATCATCGGAGGAGAGCACAGCTACCGGCTCGGCGTCGGTCGTCCAGTGGAGACGGACACGCTCGTCCAGGATGGTCGCGCCCACCGCCGCGAGCCACGCGTTGACCCAGGATGCAAGCAAGCCCGGGCACGTGACCTCGGTCATCGGGCCGCCCCCCGCGTTACACCCGCGCCGGCGGACACCCTCCAGTCCGCGAGGCGCACGATCGCTTCCAGCAGCGCCAGGCCCCACGGGCCGTAACGCTCGTTCAGCTTCCTGAAGCGGCGCGGCTGGTCCCAGTCCGCGAGGGCGAGGTCGGCAGGCGCTTCGACATGCACGCCGTCCACCACGGCGGACACCTGCGCGGCCGTGCCATCGTCGACCGGCGTGACGAGCGGCCGTCCGTTGCCGTGGTGGCTGATCACCAGGTGGACCAGCAGGTCACGGTGCTCGGAATCACTCCACGAGGGGTTCCGCGCCAGCCATTCGCGCACCAGGCGGGCCGACAGATCCTCGTGGCGGCCTCCGCGGGGCCAGCCGGACGCGGCACGGGTCGCCTCCCAACGATGGTGCGCCGTCGTCGACTTGGCCATGAGCGCATCGCGCTGCCTCTCGGGATCGAGCCATCTCTGGAAGCGGTCGTCGGCCTTCCCGATGTCATGCAGCGCTCCGGCGCGCTCCACGACCTCGACCAGCGTCGAGGGAAGACCGATGCGCTCCGCGATGATGCGCGCCATGGCCCCCACCGCCTGGCCGTGCTTATCGAGTTCGACCGCTTCGGGAGTCAACGACAGCTCGTCGTTTTCGCTGCCGAAGTCGCTGCCGGGACGCTGGGGCTCGGATGCCTCGACCCGCAGCCGGGCGACTTCACGCCGTGGACGCTCAACCACCGGGCGCAGCGCGTGGGTGAACGCATCCCACTCTCCGTCGCCCCACCCGGGTGGCGATTCGGCGGCCTGGAGCGCGTCCAGAATCTCCGCCACGGCTTTGTCGCGGTCGGACTGATCGAGTTCGTCCGCCTCATCCTCGCCCAGCGCGATCTCCAACTGCGGCGTCACCTCGACGCCACACAGTCGCCGAATCGCCGTCCCGTCGAGTGACAATCCCTGCTCCGGCAGGGATGCGTCCATGACCAGCCCGGACGCGTCCGGGTTCCAGCCGAAACGATCCAGCCGGCCGCGGTCGGCGGCGAGGACGATCTGGTCGCCCGGCTGCAGGTCCGCGACTGGCGTCGATTCCACCGTCACGCCGTCGGGCGCCAGTCGGTGGATGTCTTCGTCGTCCTGCAATGCCTCCCGTACCTCGCGTATCGAAACATCGACGGCTTCGCGGTCGCTGGCGCGCGGCCACAGCCGCTGCCCCGCTTCCGGGACATGGACGCGCCAGATGAGCGACACCGAGTAGTCAGCGCCCCGGATACCGCTGAAGTAGGGCTCCACCGGGGCCTCCCCGTATGGCCGGGCGGTCGTCTTCGTCCACTCCCACAGGATCCCTAGCAGCACCTCCGGCGCACGGTCGCGATCCTCGTGCGGGTCACCGAGCACCTTGGCCACCCGAGCGGGTGGAAGGTCCACGACGCCATCCCCGTCCGGGCACGCTTCCTGCAGGCGCGCCAGAACCCGTTTGGGCTCCTCGCCGTAGACAGGCCAGGACTCGGACTCCTGCCCGCCTCGGCTGCCCCGGCCTCGTCGCTTCGGGGGCGGCGCATGCACGTACACGGCCCGCGCGTGCGCGTGTCGTCCGAGCCGGTTCAGTCTCCCCAGCCGCTGCGTGAGCGCCCGGACGCCGCACGCCTCCGTGACGAGGTACTCCGCGTCCAGGTCCGCGCCAACCTCGAGGGTCTGCGTCGCGACCACGATGAGGTCCCGTTCGCGGGCGGAGTCTCTGAATCGGGCTGCGGCCATGCCGGTAGCGGGATCGAGGATGCACGCTCGGATCTGCTCGGCCTCGCGTTCGCGATTGAGCCCGGTCAGCAGGAGCGTCTCGGCGTCCGGCTCCTGCCGGCGCAGGCGCTCGAACGTCTCCCGTGCCGTCCTGGGCGTGTTGGCGAAGACGAGGCAGGACGCAGGCTGCGAAGCCTCGGCGAGCAGGCCGCCTGCCGCGTCGGCAAGCAGCCTCGCGACGTCGACCTTGTCGCGTTCCCACACCTCGACGGGTTTCGCGGCGTTCAGCCGCTCGACGATGGTGGGGTTCTCTCGATCCTGCTCATCAAGGTCGAAGCGATCGGCAGAGGCGTCGCCGGTCGCGGTCAGCGCGGTGATGTTCGCCCTCGAACGGAACTTACCGAGCAGGGCTTCCGCGCCGGGTGTGCACTCGGCGAGCGCACCCATCAACGCCTTCAGGTGTGGAGCGAGGTGTGCCTCGTCGAGGAGGACCAGACTGTCGGTTCCCGCCATCGCGGCGTCGATCGGGCGAAGCGACCGCGACGATCCATACCCCCGAAACAGCAGCCGCGAGCCGTACATCGGCAACGTGCAGAGGATGACCGTCGGCTGCGAGGGGTCAGCCGGCGTCCGGGACGCGATCCCTCCGCGCAGCCGGATCACATCGAGCGGCGGCGCTGCCGGGTCGGCGGAGAGGGACCGCAGCCGCTCGGCGACGGTGGCGACGACCTCACGGTTATGCTCCGATGTCTCGCTGGCATCGGGCTCTGCCAGGATCCGCGCTAGTCGCTCCGCCTGATCGTGTGTCGAATCCACCAGCAGGCGGCGGTTGACTACCCACCAGATGCGGGTCGGCGCCGACCGGAGCGAAGGAGTGCGATCGGCCTGCGACGCGAGCCACCACACCGCAATGTCTAGGCACGCGGTCTTCCCCAGGCCGGTCGGAACACCAACCTCATTGGGCCACTCATTCGTCTCGGTGACCCGCCGGGCCAACCGCGCCTGCCACGGGAAGGGCGCTCGCCCGTGGATGGCCCGATAGAAGTCGGCGAAAGTGGGGATGGGAGCCATCATCGTTCCAATGCGGACGTGTCGTTCGTCAGGCCCGGCCGTCGAGTGGGATGCAGAGGCCGAACCCGCGCTGCCGCCCGGAGCCGATCACGACCGGCCCCGGAACCGCCCGCTCGAACCACAACTCGACGTGGGAGTAGGGAAGCGCCGGCCGGCCAGGGCGGTTAACCTCGACCGGGGCGAGGTCGAGCGCCCCGGCGACCAGGGGCGTGCGCGCCTTCCGGAAGGTGACGGGCGCGGGGAGCCCCGCGTGCTCGCACCAGCGGGCGACCTCCGCGAGGTCGACACGGCGGCGGCGCTCGTGGATCGCGGGCACCGCCGTCGCCCAACCGTGCGACGGCCGCAGCCACCGGCTGGGATGGGCGGCCAGGGGACGCTGCTCGTCGTCGCGGGGAGACACCGCCGCGTCCACTCCGCGACCACTGAGCCGCTGGATCGATAACGCCGCGTCACGGGCCATCCGGCACACCTCGCGGCCAGTCCCCGGGGGCAGCCACAGCGCGAGGCCGTGGACGCGCCCACGCGACCGCTGGAAGCCGACGTCGGGGAGCGCGAGGTAGCGGGCAAGCTCGTAGCCCGTCCCGCTGAACCCGTGCCCGTGCAGCACAGCAGGAGGCTCGCCGTGTATCTGCTGGTGCCGGCTGAGGACTGCCTCCTTGAAGAGCGTGGTCAGAGCCGAGACCCGTCGCCCGGACACAGCCCTGTCGAGTCGCAACCACGCCACGACTTCACCTTCGTCGCGCGGCTCCTCCGACAGAGGTGAGCGGTACGCGACCGGGTGGGTCAGCGCCGGGGACTGCGAGCGGCTGACCGAAGCCCCGCGCTCCGTCCACTGCTCGTGGAGGCGGTCCCAGCGCGCGAGGTCTCCCTCGTGGGTGACGTTGATCACGGTCTGTCCTTCGTGATCGGGAACAAAGGCGCCGGTTTCAGGCGGAGGTGCGGACGCCTCCGTCGCGACGCGGGCGCGCACCGGCGAGTCCGCGGAGCCGAGGTAACCCACCCGCGCGGCGCGGCGCTGGAGCGCCTCCAGGATCGTGCCGTTTGGCGGCGTCACGTCCCACTGGTAGACCACGCGGGGCGAGCGCGGGGCGACGCGAACGCCGGCTCGGTTGGCCGCGCCCGAGCGACCGACGTACTCGTGGTGCGTTCCCTTTGCCGGCGCGCCGCCGTGCTGTACGACGAACCTCGGCCGGAGGGGCTGATGAACGGGGTCGGGGGCGGCATGGATGACCGGCGGCGGCAACTGCTCGAACCACTCGAGCTCCGCTCCGTCGGTGACTCGGCACGCGTCTCCGGTCCCATCGGCCGCCACCAGCGCCGCGAAGAGGCGCGCAGGCGACGGCGGCCACTCGCCGCGTGTCAACCGGCCTGTGTTGGCGGTGCCGTCGGGGTCGCCGCGGAACGTGCCGTGGAGAAACTCGACAGCTATCGAGAGCATCAGTCTTCGAGGACAGGCCAGGTTGAGCGGATCGCCCTGGCGAGGGCGTCTCCGGGGCGCAGCACCATCGGCGGCTGGCCCCAGCCATCGAGCGGTACGCCAACCGATTCGGCGTGCGTCCTGACGCCAGCCAGCAGGTCGCGTGTCGCCTCGGCGCCGCCGATGTCGCACGTCTCGTCTCCGGCGCTCCCGAGCCACGTCGCGGTCGTAGCGGCCGGGCGCAGGTCCGCACCGGAGCGGAGCGCGAAGGCGTGCCCGAATGCGAGCTGCTGCGCGTGGAGCCCGAGGGCGACGAGGAGCGCTCGCGCTGCCGCATCCGCCTCTCGTGACGCATGCCGTCCGAGGCTCACGCGCCGGAGCTGAGCGAAGGAGACGGTCGCCCGTTGCGTCACACGCTGGAACGAGACGGCGGACGCAGCCGCCGTGTCCTCGTCCATGAACGGAACTTGCCCGTGACCGAGCTCGGAGAGCCGGTCGCTCCTGCCACCCTCCACCCTCTCGCCGCCGATACCCCAGACGGTCCGGTCGTCCGGGTCCGAGTTCACCGGCTCGTTGGTGTTCAGGTTCAGGGGGTCGCCTTTCAGTCCCAGAACCCGCGTCTCCGTCGAGGCTGGTTGCCACCCGATGATCTCCGACACCCACACGCGGGCGTGCTTGGTGTTGTGACGCTTTCTGCCCAGGTGGGACTGCCAGAATCCGTACAGCAGCGCCTGCGGGAACCACGACATGAGCGGTCCGCACTCCTGCGCGGTGGCTCCAAAGATGGCCCGCCCCACGTCCGTCTTGATGAAGTCGTCGTCACCCACTTTGGCGTCGCGAAGGTATGCATCCGCGTTGCGGTGCGGGAACTCGAGACTCGACAGGGTCCGGGGCAGGTGCGAGGGCAGGTCGCCCAGTTCCGACAGGTCCAGGACGAACTCCGGTATCGAGCTCGCCTCGCGGTCGCGCCGCAGGGCGTGCTCCAGCCAGTTGGCCTGCGACGGAACGTTGTCGATCACAATGACGGGGGTGGGCTCCGCATCGTCCGGCGATGCCCAACGGCGGTCCAGCTGGTAGGCCCCACCTTCATACACCGCCGGCTTGACCGGTCCGCCCGGCCCCGCCAAGGGGTGGAGGTCCGCATCGATGCGGATGCCGTCGTCGAACGCGTCGTCCGCGCAGGCGGACAGCAGACGTTCGAGATCAATCTTCATGAACCCACTCCAAGCCGATCAGGTATTGCGCGCGGCTAGAGTACCGTCCGCTCCCCGTTATCGCATCCGAGCAACGGGCCTTTGGATCGGCCGTGAGGGCGTACGCGAACGAGCGCTGAAGGTCGATCAGCGCATTGCCGCGGAGGAATCCGAGTCGACCTCAGAACTGCCCGGCGTCGGCGAGGTCGTCCAAGACCGCGATGGGCAGGCCCTCAACGCGGCGAAAGTCGGTGTCCTTGGTGACGAAGAGCGCACGACTGGCTTGAAGCGCGGTTGCAGCGTGGATCGCATCCGGCGTCGTGGGCTCAGAAAGAAGGTTGCTCCCCTGCGCAGTCGTCAACATTGCCGTGAGCTTGCTCGCCCGATTGGCGAACCGTCTCGGCCTTCTAGGCCCTCCCTACGGACCTTGAGACGCGTCCTCTCCCCCTTGCCGAAGAAGTTCGCGCAACTGCGGGATCAGGTCAGGGATGTCGCGGGTGACAATCTCCCACACTGCCTCGTCATCGATCACCCCGTAGCCGTGGATGATGCGGTTCCGCGTATCGATGATGCCACGCCATGGGATCCCTCCATGGGCTTCCTGCACTGGCCGCGGGACGTTGTTCGCCGCCTCGCCGACGATCTCGATGTTGCGGATGGTTGCGTCATACGTGCGGCGGTCTCCGAGAAACGCTGCCCGGTCCATACCAGACGTATAGTTCAAGCACCGCTCGCAAGCCTCGAGCATGTCGCGTACCGCAAGTGGCCACCCACGCTCACGCATACACCGCATCCGCCTCGATGTAGGGACGCAGTTCTTCCCTCAGATCGGCTTCGAGTACGAGATCGACGCGGTTCTCGAACAAATCCTCAAGGTAGCGCAACACATCGGAGTATTCGCTCTTCCAGCCACGCCGCCCGCGCAGCGAGACGAGGATATCGATATCGCTATCCGGCCCTGCCTCGTTGCGGACGGTGGAGCCGAAGAGTGCCAGATCGGTGACCCCGAAGCGCTCGGCGAGCACGGGCTTGTGCTCCCGCAGCAAGGCCAGCACCTCGTTTCTGCTCATCGTCTGCTCAGCCACTGCGTTCTCATTCCGCCTTCCACTGCCCGTACGCGACTCCCCTGACACGGGGTTCGCGAGCGAGTATCTCGCCCAGTTCGGTGACCTCATCAATGTCCCAGTCCAAAGCGTCGCAGACAGCTTCGTCCCAGCGACGGCGGACGTCGGTGTAGCCGTCACGGAACGGGGGGACGATCTCGCGTCGCGTCTGGTCCCAGCAATCGACAAGCGGAGCGATGGCTCCTGGATCGGCCAGGTCGGGGATAGCTACTACAGCCCAGGCGGCGGGGTTATAGAGCGGGAATAGCAGGGACTGCCCCGGATTCCGCATTGCCATCAATCGACCGGGCGTGGCGTTCAGGAAGACGGCCGCGGCTTTCGCCTGCGCCGCACCCAGCCCAGTGACCGGCATCCAGCCCTGCCCGACATAGCGTTCGTCGGACGCAACTGCGACGAGGCGAGCTGTCGAGGTGTTCTGTCCCATTGTCACCAGCAGATGACCAGCGTTCTCGAGGACGCTCGCCGGGCCGGGGCGCTTCGGCTCCCAGTGGGCATCGGGTACCGCCTTGATGCGTTGCTGCCCGTCGGCCCCCTTGGACTGGAGGACAGGGAAGGTGTTGGCGTGGTCGCCAGGCTGCTTGTTGTAGTCGTCGCGCATTGCCTGTCCCGTCGCGTGGACGCTGATTATAGGTGGCTCGCTGGCTACACCACCTTGCGGTAGTTGGCGTAGAGCGTTTGCAGCGTTGCGTGGATCACTCGCCCGCTCTTCGGTATCCGCTGGAGAGCGTTGGCCCAGTCTTGTGGATCCGTCTCTCTCTTCTCTCTCTCTCTCTGGAGGCGGCGCCGCGAGCGGCTGCATGCCGTCGCGCTCGGCGAATTCCGCGGCTGCGGCGGCGAGTGAGGGTGAGCGCCACGCGACGGCGGACCAGTCCCCTGCGGCGATTCGCGCGGCGGGCCAGGCCGAGACCTCGCCCCAGCCGTGGCCCAGCGAGCCGCCCGCGCACTCGTCCAGCGCTGCGAAGAGCCGGGCGGCATCAGCGTCGTCGCGGGGGAACCGGTCGAGCGCCACTATCCTGGTCGCGGGGCGATCGCCTGCGGGCTGGCGGCGCAGGACAACGATGCTCTCGTTCATCTTGGGATCCGTCCCCTGGCTGAGATTGACACCGATCGCGCCGGCGTGCGTGACGATGGTGTGAACGTGGAACCGATCAGCGAGCAGCAGGCGCTCGGCCAGTCCGGACGTCGAGGTGAGTGCCGTTGTTGGAAGGATCGTGGCGACAACGCCGTCGTTGCCGTCGACGCAGAGGTCGGAGAGCGCCGCGAAGTGGGGCCTGAGCGCGTTCTTGTTCAGGATGCGGCTGAGCTCGGGGTCGCCACGCTCCAGGAGTTGGTCGAGTATATCCATCCTGCGCCGGAGCGCGCGTTGTGCGTCGGCGCCGAACTTCTCGCCCATTTTCGTGCGATTCGTGAACGGCGGATTCATCACGACAATCGCGGCGCGACGCACGGCGGACGTGGCGTCATCCATCTCGAGGCCCGCGCTCGCACCGGGCGCGCCCGTCTTGATGGCAGTCGACGCGGATGCGTCGTCGAACAGCCGGCCCGCCGGCACGATCTCACTGCGGCCGAGCAGCTCGAGCGACCCTGCCGCGGCGCCGCCGTCGGGCTGAGGCCCGTACGGCATGAGGTGGAGCCCCATCCCGCGGTACTTGATGTCGGTGTTGCCGGCCATGAGCTGCGTCGCCGCCAATTGCAGCGACACGGGGTTGACGTCGAGGCCCTTCAAGGTCGCCTCGACGGCGACCTTCTGGAGTTCCGCCAAACGCTCCGGGCCGGCTCCGCGGAGGGCGGCGCGGCTCTTCATCTCGGTCATCACGGCGGCGAGCAGCGTCCCCGACCCGCAAGCCAGGTCGACCGTCTTGTGGCGCCGCCAGACGTCCGGGTCCGACCAGTCCTGCTCGTTGCCGGGATCGGCGGCGTCGAGGGCGAGCCTGGCGGTGATCGTGGCGGCGACCGGGCGCGTGAAGAAGGCGCCATCGGACGACTGGTCGCCCATGACCTTGTTGAACAGCGCGCCGGCGTGGTCGGTGCCCATGTCGGCGTAGGTCTCAGCGATCCGTTCCGCTTCGCCCGCGAGGTGGCGCAGCGCACGCCTCAGCCCGCCCAGCCGCCCCGTGCGCTCGGCCGCTTCGAGTGCCTCCAGGGCCGGATCGATCACGGGCAGGAAGTCCTGCCGCGTGATGGTGTTCCACGAGTCGCGGAGCAGCCGCTCGGGTTCGGGCGACGCCTTGACGCTGGAGAGCGCATCGAGCCGGCGGCGGCCGAGCCAGCCCCCAGCCTCGATGCGCTGGTGGAGCATGGCCGCGTTCATCCAGAGCAGGGCAGCGATCGTCGCACCGTCGGCGCGCTTGCCCCGCTTCGGGGCGGCAAGGGTGTCGTTCCCGAAGTTGGCATCGAGTGCGGCGGCGAGCGCCACTTCCTCGCGGATGTGGCGGGCAGCTTCGCCGACGGCGTCCTCCAGCAGGTTCAGGTCGCGCTGCACCTTGTTCCCGGTGAGCCCGGACTTCTCCAGCAGGTTCATGGCGATGGACGCGCCGCCCAGACGGTCGGTGAGGTCCACGAGCATCCCCTGAATATGCGGGCGATTTCCTCGGCGTCGATCGGACTGCCGGTCACGACCGCGTACTCCAGGTTCTTCCGATCGGGCCGCCCGACGGCGACAACGGTCTTCAACTCGAGCAGCGGCGGCGGCTCGGCCGGCAACTGGATCGACAACACCTCCGGCAGTGCGTCCTCGATACGCTGGTCGTGCGCGCGCAGCGCCTGGAGTATGTCGCCGAGCTCCTGCCAACCCTCGTGCTTGTCGCTGAATGAGAGGAAGCGCTCCGCATCCTCGCCCGGCGGAATGACAACCGGGACGATGATGTACCCGAGGTCCTTCCCCCTGGCGCGGCGCATCGCGCGCCCGACCGCCTGCACGACGTCGATGGGCGACTTGCGCGGCTCCAGGAAGGCAACTGCGGAGAGGGATGGCGAGTCCGTGCCCTCGCCGAAGATGCCGACATTCAGGATGCCGTGCGGCACGGCAGCGTCCGCCGCGGCGAGCCGGCGCTTCGCCTCGTCGCGCTGCGTTACGGACGACGAGGCGTCCAAGTGCTCCAAGTCGTAGTGCGCCGCGTTCCCGATCCGCTTGTCGATCCAGTCGCGGACGGCCTCGGACTGCAGGACGGCTGTCATCGTCTTGCTGCGGGCGATCGTGTTCAGGAAGCCGATGCACGATCGCAGCGGGACGGCCACGCCGTCCGGCGCGAGCGCGCCGCCGGCCATCGCCAGCGCGAAGGCCATGCCCTTCAGGTAGTCGCCGGTCGTGGGCAGCCGCCCGGCCCGGCCGCCGCTTCCCCCCGACGCGGACGCTTCACGCTCCGCCCGCTCGTCGGCTTCGCGAACGAGCAGGTTGGCGATGTCGACCGCGGCCTGGTCGCCGACGGCCAGTGCGATGATGCGGTAGTCGGACAGCCAGCCGTTGCGGACGGCGTCCGCGTACGAGCGGCGGTACAACTCCACACCGAACGTGGACTGGTCGTCCATGTGGCGCACGACGAAGTCCCCGCGGTCGCTCCGGTCAGCCGCGGCGGCCATCGCGCCGTCCCCGTAGATGCGCGGCGTGGCGGTCTGGTAGACGCGGTAAGTGGCCGGGAACGCCTCGCGGTCGTGGCAGAGCGTGAACTCGCGCAGGGCCTCGTCTGCCGCGGCCGCGCGCTTGCGCCGGCGAACGCCCGCCGTGCGGTGCGCCTCGTCGCAGACCAGCACCTTGAAGGCGTCGGCGGCCTGCGCCCGCTCGATGGCTTCGGAGATACGGCGCGCCGACTGGTAGGTACCGAAGATCACGCTCACGTCGGATGCTGCCGACCCCGTCCGGCGCGCGCGGATCCACTCGGCGATCTCTCCGGCGTCGGTGGTGACGGGGCAGCCGCGGAGCGCGTCGGTGGTCTCCAGTCCGCGGTCGAGCGTGGCGTCGTCCTTGCCGGCGACCTTCTCCTCGGACGCGGCGACGCCCTCGTCGGAGCACACCGCCATCACGCGCAGCTGCTCACGTGCGTGCTGCAGGAACTCGCGCCGGATCTGAGCGACG
The DNA here is from genome assembly GCA_009841435.1 of Dehalococcoidia bacterium. GTDB lineage: Bacteria > Chloroflexota > Dehalococcoidia > Tepidiformales > Tepidiformaceae > UBA2991. The sequence continues at coordinate 25,769 of VXLW01000112.1, forward strand.
AGCGCAATCGAAGGGCACAGGACGATCGAAAGCTCGCTTGGGGCGGTCAACTGCTCGGTGATGCGAAGCGCGATGCGGGTTTTGCCGGTGCCGCAGGGCAGCACGATGCGCCCGCGCGCCTCGCCACGTGGAATGCCGTCCTCGTCCTCGCGCGCGTTGGCGACCAAGCGCTCCACGGCAGTACTGACGGCCTCGCGCTGCATGCACGAGCGCGTCTGCATCGGACGCTCGCCAGCGGCGGCGCGGGCACCGGATGCGGCGCAGTGTGGGCAGTCCTCGGCATCGTCGCCGGCGACGAGCGCGGCGCGTTGGGATTCGACGGCCCGAGCGACGTTGACCGGCCTAAGCGGGGCACCGGACATGGCGGTCTTGCCGGGGGCGTGCCCGCCCGGTGGGACGCCGCCGTTGACGGCCAGCCACCGCTCGGCCCATATGTCGCGGTTGGCGGCGGCGGCCAGGAACTTGTCCAGCTCGGCCGAAGTGACGCGCTCTCCCTCGCCAGCCTCGTCGAGCTTGCGGGACTTGACCTGGATCGCGATCCATTTCGCGTCGTCGCGGCGCCGGGCCACGAGGTCGATTCCGACGTCGACCGAGGGTGTGCCCGGGGGCATCACCTCGGCGCGGTGTGGCCATTCGGACCAAGGCCAGCACTCGGCCACGTTCCACTCCGCGATGTACGGGGCGACGTCCACCGTCAGTTGCTCCAGCCACATGCCGTCGGTCTGGTGGTGGGCGTACTGGTCGAGTGTGTGCAGTGCCTCGTCGAGGACGGCGACGGCTTCGTCGGCGGCCTGGGTCATGCGCACCTCCTTGCGGCGCACCGGTGCGGCGCGCCTCGCGAACAGTGTAGGCAATGGCGCGCGGCGGCGGTATGCAGCGGGAGTCACTCCGTGCCTCCGGTGTTATCGGCTAGCATGGCCATGAACGACCTGACCCTGGTGGCCATTGCGGGCGGCGGATCGGACTCCCGCCGGGGACGGGAATCCGGGGCGCTTCGCCGTCTGTGTCGACCTGTTTCGCGCGCCCGGATGACTTTCAGCGCGCCTGGATAACCACCCGTCCTCGGTCCTCGACTTCCACGTACAGGCTGTGGCCATCGAGCATGGACATCCCGATGAGCGGCGTCGTGTCCGCTGCGTAGGCGACGATCTCCCGCGCGCGACCATCCCACAACACCGTTACCGCGTACGCATCGAGCGCCACCTCACTGCCGTCAGCGAGAATCACCAGCCGCGCACCGGCGAATGGCAATCCCAACTCCTCCACCACTGACGGGGGCAGAGTGAGGAAGCGGCTGAAGCCAGTGTCCACCACGGCATCCGCCTGCCGAAGCTCACCAGCCGGGCCACGGAGATCGAGAGCGATCACGGAATCGAGGCTCGCGTTGACGGAGCCCTCGATCACCTGCTCCTCCGGAGGGCTCCGCCCCCGATGCTGGCGATCGCGCGATAGCCGACCCGCAGCAGCCAGACGTTGACAGCATCCGGCTGGCGCTCCCGCAGGCGTTTCGCCGCGTCCAGTTCGCTCTGAGCAAGGGTCCAATTCCCGCTCTCCACGTCGATGGCGACGAATGCCCCATCGTGGGCATCCTCGACCTCATGCCGGATGTCGCGCTCGTAGATGTCCTCACCGAGACGGGCGATCTCCTCGGCAGGGCGGCGGGTCACCATGGTCGACTCCTCAGCATGCGAACCAGTCTAGGACATCAGCCACCGTCACGAGTCGGGCATCGCCCCGCTTCACCGCTGGGCCGCGCTCCGGACACGACGAAAGGCGCCACACATGGACGGAGGGCGGGGGACACCGCCGTACAGGGCGATGCCCCCGCGCCTCCTTCCGTCTATGCGGCCAGCGCGCCCTCCTGCTCCCGCTCCAGCGCCCACTCGAAGAGCGAGAGCGTGGGAGCCTCGTCGCGGCGCTTGCGCTTCGGCGGTTCGTCCTGCTCCCCGGCCATGAACTCCGCCCACGAGAACAGCGTGCGCTGCGGCTCGGGGGCATCGCTGGGGCTGTCGCCAGCGGTAGCGCCGACCGTGACGACCTCGGCCTCGACGATCGCCGGCTCGGGCGCGTGCCAGCCGTCGTCGACCAGCAGTGCCTCGGCCTCCGCCGCGACCTGCCGGGCCTGCTCGAAGACCGACTCCACCGAACCGGCCTCTTCCTCTCCCGCGACGATCTTCCTCGCCAGGGCGAGCATGAGGTCGTCACCGTCGTCCCCGAAGGCGGCGAGGCCGTCCTCGGGCAACTCGCCCTCGACGGCCAGCGAGGATTGCAGCTTCTTCGCCACGAGGGTGAGGGCGTCGGCCTGCAGGGTGTTCCGGTAGGCCATGAAGACGACCTTCACGGGCTCGGTCTGGCCGATGCGCCAGGAGCGCCGCGAGGCCTGCCGCATGACATAGACGCTGTAATCGGTTTCGTACCAAACCAGCGTCGGAAACTGCACGAGGTCGAGCCCCGTCTGCACGAGTCGGGGGTGGCAGACGAGGACATCGACGCCCTCCTCGGCGCGCTTCGCGACCCACGCTTCGCGGCGCTCGGGCGGCACGGCGTCGGCCTTCATCACCGCGACGCGGAAGCCGTGGCGGGAGAGGAACGCCTCCATCCGCCCCGTGATGTCGCGCGTGCCCGTGTGGGTGACGTAGACGAGCACGCGGCGGCCCGCCAGGCGCTCGGCGGCGACGAGGTCGAGCAGCGCCCGCTCCTTCGGGTAGAGCCGCTCCTCGTTGAGGGGCGGTACCTGCACGAGCACGTCCCCCGACTCCGGGTCGAAGACCGTCTCGCCGCGCGTGCAGCCGTCCGGGTAGGCGAGGAGCGTCTGCAGGTAGGTCGCCAGCAGCCTGCGGGAGCCCTTGGCGAGCGCGTCGGCGAGCGCCGCCCGGAGCGTCCCGAAGAGCTCGTCGTAGCCCGAGCGCTGCGACAGGCCAGTGGCGTCGGGTTCCGCGTCCATGGGCGAGAGCAGCACCTGCTCCTCGTAGGGCGGGAGCCCGGCGGCGACGTCCGAGAGCCGCAGGAAGACCGAGTGCCCGATCAAGTGGAACAGCGCGGCCGGTGCCAGTCCCGGACGCTCGCGCACGACCTTGCGGTAGCGCTTGCGGCGGCTGGCGCGGCCGTCCTCGAGCGAGTCGCCGTCGTCGCGCCCCACGGTGTGCTCGACGAAGCCGTAGCGTTCGATCCAGCGCTGCTCCTCGTGGCGCCCGAACTCCCCCCGGATCTCGGGCGAGAAGCGGTAGAGGAGATGGAAGAGCGTCGAGGAGTACCCTCCCGAGAGCGTGCCGGAGAGGCTGAGCGACTTGCCGCAGGCGTCGGCGAGCACGCCGCCCGCGATGCCTTGCGCCGAGCCACGCCCCTTCAGCTCATGGACCTCGTCGGCGATGAGCAGCTCGAAGAAGTTCTTGAGCCGCTGCTTCACGTAGTCGGCGAGCGGCACGCGCTTCGGCCCCGTGCGGTCGGCCTCCCAGAGCGGGGCCGAGCACTCGCCGCAGCGCCGCTTGCGGCGCGCGAGGTCGCGGCCCGTGAGCGGCACGCCGTCCTTGTCGACGACCTGCGCGTGGCAGTCCGGGCAGCGCGGCACCCGGAAGGGCTCGCCCGTCTCCTCGTCGCGCACGAGCCTGCCGCCCGTGATTGCCCAGCGCTCGACGACGGCGGGCCGCCAGCGATAGGAGAGCTTGGCCCTCTCGCGTGACATCACGGCGAAGAGCGGGCCGTCGCCGTCCAGGACGCGCAGCCGCTCCAGGTCGGTGATGGAGGCGATGATGACGGCGCGGGCGCCGGGCACCGTCTCCTCGACCTCGCGCTTCCACTTCCTGGTCAAGTGCGGGGGACAGATCACGAGCGTGCGGCGGAAGCCTGCCGTGTAGGCGGCCGCCGCCGCAATGTACGTTTTCCCTGTGCCCATCTCGCCGACGACGGTGGTGCCGCGCTGCGCCCGGAGCGAGAGCGCCGCGCCGCAGATGGCGTCGGCCTGCGCGCCCAGGGGAGCGCGCAGCAGGGGCGGGAGTTCCTGGCCTCCGTCGGAGGGCCGGTAGCGGGGCGGGTAGGACTCCACCACCCGCTGGGCGATGGCGTCGCGGTAGGTGTCGATGAAGCCTGCGAGGTCCATGGTTCGGTTCCTTTCCGTTGTGTTGCTGTAGTGTTGGCGGGGCCGCGTATTGCGGCTCCTATTGAGCGAGGCCCCGCCCACTCCATCGGGTGAGCGAGCGGGGCCTCGTGCATGCGGATCGGCGTCGACCCGTCGCGAGCCGCCGATCCGGGGCGACCCGGAAGATCAAGCGGCGATGTCGGAGAACTCGCCTGAGTCGAGGTCGAGGGCGACGACGGTGGTACGCAGCCGCTCCCGGTGCGTCTCCTTCTCGGGCGTCGTTTCGACGAGGACCATTTCCTTCAAGGTCTGGCCCTTCACGAGGATGCGGGCGCCGTCCGCCTCCAGCTGGAGGTTGTCGAGGAAGCCGGCCGCCACCAGCATCGCGAGGTGCCCGCGTCGCAGCGGCATGAGCGGCCGCGTGCGGGCGTCCTCGGACGGCCAGAGCGCGTCCGTGACCGTCGTGCTGACCCAGAGACCCGAGCGCCGCGACTCCTCGGCGGCGGCCACGGGGTCGACGGTGCGGGTGGCGAAGAGCACCTCGCCGTCCGCCGTGGCCGGCGCGTTGTAGACCGGGTAGCGGTGCTGACGCAGATCCTCGAGGTCGCCCTCGATCGCCTCGCGCAGAGCAACCGCTACGTACTGGTCGTACTGGACGTCCGCCTTGCGCGTGCCCGTGACGACCACCTGCCCGAACGCCTCGCGCTCCGGCTCTGGGAAGTTCCAGACGCGCAGCCGCGCGTAGTGCGAGGCAAGGTAGCGCTCGGACTCGGCGAGCCGCCGCAGCGGCACGACGAAGACGAGCAGCCCGCCCACCGCGAGGTAGCGCGTCGTCTGCCTGAGGAAGCTCTGCTCCGTGCGCCGGTCGTCGCCGGCGTCGCTGTCGTACGGGGGGTTCAGGTAGAGGAGCCCGAACGCCCCGTTGGCGATCGCGGTCTGGAAGAGGTCCGTGCCGAGCGCGTGGTCGAGGCGCTGCTCCGCCTCCTTCGCGCGCTCGGCGTGGAGCTCCACCCCGTAGGTCTCGACCAGCGCCCCGTCGGG